>SKLV01000060.1 GCA_007121385.1 Bdellovibrionales bacterium | reverse complement strand
GTCTTGAGGCCTGGGCCCAGGGGCACTTTGAGACTCAGTCCGATGGGAGTGTGGCCGGGGGCACGGATCTCTTGATTCAGCCGGGCTATGAGTTTCAAGTGGTGGAGGGGCTGATGACCAATTTTCACCAGCCGGGCTCCACTCTCCTGGCCTTAGTCTGTGCCTTTGCCGGTCAGCAAAGAGTCATGGAGGCCTATAAGTGGGCCCTGGACAAAGAGTTTCGCTTATTCAGCTATGGTGATCTCTCCATTTGGACTCGCTGAGGCCCACTGAGGCCACCGGCGAGATGGGTTAGAACTTGTGTGATTCCAAGTTGCTCAATGGCCTTCTCACATCGATACGGGCGAATAATTATCCTTGCTACTTTGAATACATATTCTTATAATTAGAATCTATAAGGAGATATGCGTGAAAACGAGCCTAATAATAGATGATCGAGTTTATGAAGACGCAAAAAAAGAGTCAGCGTCCACAGGTCGATCTTTAAGTGAGATTATAAGTCAGTGGAGTGCTCTTGGAAGAGACTTATGGAAAAAGCAAAAAGGCAAGTCTATTCCCTTTAAGGCCATTAGCCTGGGAGAACAAAAAGTAGATCTCTCTAGCCGAAAAGAATGGATGGAGTCGTTGGACGATGACAGGACTTGATACAAATGTATTAATAGCGGCTTTGGTTTCTACGTCGTCCAATCATGCCAATGCCATAAAAGGCTTGGATAATCTAAGCGATCTTCTTTGTACAACGCCAACAAATGTAGGAGAAACCATTAGAATACTGACTCACCCCAGAGTTTTTGAGAGGCCATTAAATCTAACTAAAGCTGTATCTCATTTCTCATCTTTTCTCGAAAGTTATAATGTTTTAATATTGGATGAGCCGACCGACTGGTGGAAAGATCTTCCAAAGATTGAAAAAGAAATTTCCGGATTGAAAGGAAACGAAATTTTTGATGCTCGCATTGCTCTTTGCCTTAGAAGTCATGGAGTAAAACGAATCTTCACATGGGATTCCGATTTCAAAAAGTATTCGTTCTTGAGCCCTATCAAGTTAATTTAGGTCACATCGGCTCCGTTAAGGGAAAATTTTTTGAGCTCTCCAATCTCATCGTCAGGTTTTGTTACTTGCGTTTACGGGCAGGAGTATTCATATGCAGGGGGAGAGAGTCCTGGGGCAACGGGTGCCCCTGGCTCTCTTAAGGTCAAATTTACTCGACCGATAAAGACTTTTAGAGTTCAAAAACTCGGGGGGCGCTGCGGGATCTTCCAGGCGAAGACTCTTGAGCTTCTGAAGCTCTTTCCTTCATGCCCTTTTTGTGACCCCTGTGTCCTTTTTTGTAAGCTTTGCCTTCCTTTTTGCCGCAGCTTTTTTCCCCTTTGTCCTTGCCACAGCGAGAACAGGCCTTACCTTCGCCGTCCTCATCGCACTCTCCATGTTTGTGGTCATGGTCATGTTTATGCTCGTGCTTGTGCTCTTTGCCACAAGAGGCCCAAGCTGAGGGAGTGGCACTAAGGCCCATTCCCAAAACAAAAATAATACTGAAAAAAGCGGTTAAAAACCCTTTTTGTGACATAGCGGTCTCTCCTGTTGATGGTGAACAATTAGGCTATCACCACTAGCCTGTCACAGGTTGGCGGTTCCCTCAAGGACTAAGGGCTCGGGTCTGGGTCGGGAAGACCTCTCCTGCATACGTTCCACTTGTTTGCGCAGCTGTCGGTGCAGGGCGCGGAAAGCTTGGCGTACGGCCAAATGGGGATCCTGGTGACTCAGTCTTCGGCTGGAGCCGTTGTTGATCACCAAATCATCGCCGGGAATTTCCAAATAAATATGGGCCTCATGGAGGGGCTGAACTTGGTGGCGATGAGGGGTGCGCAGGGTCACATGGCAGGAGATGATGCGATTGAAAACTCGCTCCAGTTTCACCATGCCTTTAAGCACTTCTTGCCGCACACTCTCAATGGGGTCCTGGTCGGCAAAGGCAATCTCGTAGTGGAAACGGGGCTGGTTGGCTGATTGCTGTGAAGTCATAGATCCCTCCTTGTTGGTGATGTTCGAAAAGAATAGCAGGGGGCTCTGAGAGTGGGAATTTTAGTTCTCTTCACAAAATTCACATAAAATCTGAATATTCCTAGTAAATGCCTGCTGACCTTGGGGTTAAAGTGGGCTAAAGCCCTCCTATGCAGACAGTCATGCCCGGAAAATTTGAGGTTTTAGCTCAGGATGGCCAGGCGCGCGCAGCGCGTCTTGAAACGGCCAGGGGCCCCATTGAGACCCCCGTCTTTATGCCTGTGGGCACTCGGGCCACAGTCAAGGCCATGTTGCCAGAGGAGCTTAAGGCCATGGGGGCCCAAATCCTTTTGGGCAACACCTATCATCTCCACCTGAGGCCTGGGGAAAAGACCATTGCTCGCCTAGGGGGATTACATAAGTTTATGAATTGGGAAGGCCCCATCCTTACTGACAGCGGGGGCTTTCAGGTCTTCTCCCTGTCTCAGCTCAACAAGGTGACGGAAGAGGGGGTGGAGTTCAAAAGTCATCTCGATGGCTCGCGCTGCTTTCTGTCTCCTGAGAGCAGTATGCAGATTCAAATGGATTTAGGGGCCGATATTATTATGGCCTTTGACGAGTGCCTGCCCCATCCCTCTCCCCGAGAAAAGATTAGAGAGTCCATGGATTTAACTCTGCGTTGGCTGAAAAGGTCCAAGGCGGCCATGACTCGGGAGCAAAGCCTATTGTTTGGCATTGTGCAGGGGGGGCTGGATCTAGACTTGCGCAAGGAGAGTCTGGAGCAAATCACCTCGGTGGATTTGCCCGGATACGCTCTGGGGGGCTTTAGTGTGGGCGAGCCCATTGAGCTGATGCATGACCTGGTTAAGGAAGTGGGGCCTTTAATGCCCGCGCACAAGCCCCGCTATTTGATGGGAGTGGGAACTCCCTTGGACCTGATTCTCGCCATTGATAGCGGCATCGATATGTTCGACTGCGTGATGCCCACTCGGGTGGCCCGAAACGGCACTCTCTTTACTTGGTCGGGGAAAGTCCACATCAAGCGTCAGGAGTACAAGGAGGACCCCCGTCCCCTCGACGAGGAGTGTTCCTGCTACACCTGTCAGAACTACTCACGGGCCTATTTGCGCCATGTATTTCAAACGGGAGAGATTATTTCGGCTCAGCTCAACACGATTCACAATCTGTTCTTTTATATGGAGTTGATGAAGAGAGCGAGGGGGGCCATCCGAGAGGGGAGCTGGGCTTGCTTTCGCGATGAGTGTTTAAATCGGTTTGCTGTTCAAAGCTGAGCAGCTGGCGGCGTTGCGTTAGAGGCTGTCAGATCAGCTCCATAGGCTGGTTCTGATTCACAAGCCAGCCCGCTCGCCTTAAATAGTCGTTGATTTTTTTAAGGGCCAATGAAAGGGTGCGAACGCTTGTCGATGGAGGAAAAAATGCAGTTATTTCTTAGGTTCAGGGTCATTTTAACTTCACTGCTCGTGGGTGCCAGCGCCAGCTCTGTGGCTTGGGCTCAAGGGGCGGGATCGGGGCCCAGTGTCTGGGAACAGTTGATGCCCTTTGTTTTTATTCTGATTATTTTTTACTTTTTGCTCATTCGACCCCAGCAGCGCCGAGCTAAAAACCACCAGATTTTTTTGGAGGGTTTGCGGCGCGGTGATTCGGTTTTGACATCAGGGGGTATTTTGGGAACCATAGAGGGCTTGACGGATCAGTATGTGACTTTGGAGATTGCAAAGGACGTCCGAATCCGGATTCTCAAAACCCAAATTGCATCTCCAGCCAACAGTGGTGAGGACAAAAAATGATAGAGAGTTTCAGAGTTCGCATTGCCATTATTATGGCAACTTTGGTGGTGGCCACCATTTGGATTTTACCCAATTTTGTAGACCTCGGTGAAGGTTGGTGGTTCTCCCGGGATAAGATGGTGATGGGCCTGGATATTCAAGGAGGCATTCACTTGGTCATGGGAGTGGATGTGGATGGGGTTCTGCGGGAGCGCAACGAGCGCCTCTCCCGCACCATCAGAGAGGACCTGGTGGAGCGAGGGGTCCGCGTTGAGTCTGTGAGCCTTCTCTCCGGCCGTCCTCCCCAGATCCAAGTTGTGCTCAGTGATGCCGCCGACTTTCCTCTTTTGGAAAAGTACATCGCCGACAATTATGCTCGCGAGCTGCAGATACTGGATCGTTCGGCCACATCTATGACTCTGCGCCAGTTTGAACAGAACACCAGGGAGTTTCAGCAGCAGGTGCTGAACCAATCCATCGAAGTGATCCGCAATCGGATTGATGAGTTTGGCGTGGCTGAGCCCGTGATTGCGGCTCAGGGTCGAGATCGTATTGTCGTTCAGCTTCCGGGAATTCAGGACTCCGCCCGAGCCAAGGAGTTGATCAACCGGGCGGCTCGATTGGTCTTTCGCATTGTCTCTGAGGATATGGATGTCAACCAGTTGATGGCTTTGGTCAACGAGGTGGAAGAGGCCGGTGGCTTTACTTTAGGTCAGGACGATTTGCGCTATCAAGAGTATGTGGCAAGAGTGAATGAGGCTTTGCAGGGCCGTATTCCCGAGGACACAGCCATCTTCTTTGAGCGGGCTCCCAATGCCACCAGCCTTGAAATGGGCCGCATTCCCCTGTTGCTCAAGATGGATCAGCAGCTCACGGGGGATATGTTGACCGATGCTCGAGTGAGCTTTACCGAGTTCAACCAGCCAGCTGTGACTTTCCGCTGGGGCCCCGAGGGCCGCAGACTCTCGGGCGAATTGACCGGGGCCAACTTAGGGCGACAGATGGCCATTGTGTTAGATGATGTGGTGGTCTCAGCTCCGGTTTTGCGAGGGCGAATCACGGACTCCGGGCAGATCACCTTGGGTTCCAGAGATTATCAGCAATCTTTGGCAGAAGCCCATATGATTGCCACCACGCTGCGGGCGGGCTCCCTCCCAGCCAACTTGGAGCAATTGGAGGAGCGCACAGTGGGCCCCACATTGGGAGCTGACTCCATCCGCAAAGGCAGCATTGCCGGAATGGTGGGGGGAGTTCTGGTTTTGATCTTTATGTTGATTTACTATCGAACTCTTGGCCTGATCGCCAATATCGCTCTTATTTTAAATCTCTTTTTTGTTATGGCTATTCTCACCTCTTTGGGGGCCACCCTCACGCTTCCCGGTGTGGCAGGTTTAGTGCTGACCATCGGTATGGCTGTGGATGCCAATGTGATTATTTTTGAAAGAATTAAAGAGGAACTGCGCAAAGGAGCTGGAATTCAAAGTGCCATTCGCATGGGCTTTGGCAATGCTTTCTCGGCCATCTTTGATGCCAACATTACAACAGTGGCTGTGTGTATTGTGTTGATGTATTACGGAACCGGGCCGGTGAAGGGCTTTGCTGTGACTTTGACAGCTGGAATTGTGACCTCTATGTTTACGGCTCTCTTTGTCTCACGGACAATTATGGAGATTTTAGTAGGGCGGTTGGGCTTTAAAAACCTGGTCCCAGTAAATGTGAATTCAGCGGCAGTGGGGAGATAAGTGGATGGGAAATCGAATGGGAAGCAATAAAGGGACTGGTTCGGGAGAGGGCCCAAGAAGAACTTCAAAAAACAACCCTGGGCGTTTTGACTTTCTGGCCATTGCTAAACAGTTTGCTGTGGTCTCGGCGGTTCTCTCTGTCTTGGCCTTGGCGAACATCTTGATCACTGGCTTCAACTTCGGGATCGACTTTGCTGGTGGAACGGAAGTACAGGTTCAGTTTCAAGAGGATGTGGATGTAGCCCAAGTGCGCCAATTCACCAATGAGTTGGGCTTTCAAAATGCCTCAGTCCAGAGCTTTGGGGACGAGCATGAATTTTTGATTCGCCTAGGAATTATCGAAGGGGAAACGGATGAAGAGACCCAGGCCCTGGTCAACGAGACCATTCAAAAGATCACCTCGGCTCTCACCTCTTTCTTTTCCTCAGAGGGGCCGGTGATTCGTCGAGTGGACTCGGTGGGACCTCAGATTGGGGCGGAGTTGAAGCGCAATGGACTCCTGGCTATGTTTTACAGCTTACTCTTGGTTCTCTTTTATATTGGAATGCGTTTTGATTACAAATTTGCCCCAGGGGCGGTTTTTTGCCTTTTTCATGATGCCATTATCACTCTGGGAATTTTTGCTCTCTTTCGCATAGAGGTGAATGTTCAGACCCTGGCTGCTATTTTAACCCTGATTGGGTACTCTCTCAACGACACCATCGTGGTCTTTGACCGGATTCGGGAAAATTTGAGTATTTATCGAGATGAAAAGTTCTCTTGGGTAGTGAACCGCTCTCTCAACGACACTCTTTCTCGCACTTTATTGACCACCACCACCACCATGTTGGCGATCCTGGCCCTTTACTTTATTGCGGGTGGGGTGATTCAGGATTTTGCCTTTACTTTGGCCATTGGATTGGTCTTGGGAACTTATTCCACAATTTATGTGGCAGCTCCCATAGTGATCTGGTTGGATCGACTGGAGGAGCGCAAGAAGGCTCTGGCTGCTGCAGCCGCTTAAGCTGAAAGAGAGGGGGAGAGAGTTTTGCCTACCAAGCCCTGGCAGCCCAGACTGGCCTCTGCCAGCTCATCTCCGCCCTTTCCCATGCCCTCCCTGATCTGGCAGATCCTCCAGTCCCGGAGGATTGAATCTCAGGACGACATTCAAAGGCTTTTCTCTCCTCAGCTTAAGCAGTTGAGGAGCCCCTTGAGTCTAGATCAAATGGAGGCGGCCGTTGCCAGGCTTTGTTCCGCCTATGAAAAGAGAGAGAAGGTTTGCCTCTATGCGGATTTTGATCTGGATGGAACCTCAGGCTTGGCCCTGCTCAAAAGAGGTCTGGAGATTTTGGGCTTTGAAAATCTCTGTCACTATCAACCTCGTCGGCTCTCTGAGGGCTATGGTCTCCATGTTTCAGCCCTGGAGTCCTTAAAGGCCCAGGGAGTTCAGCTGGTGGTGACCATTGATCTGGGGATTACGGCTCTGGATGGGGCCCAAAGGGCTCAGCAGCTGGGTCTAGACCTTATTATTACCGATCATCATTTACCTAAAGAGCAACTGCCCCAGGCTGTGGCCCTGGTGAACCCCAATAAGGGGACTTGTCCCTCAGGGATGGGACATCTGTGCGGGGCCGGGGTGGCCTTTTATCTGTTTTTGGCGCTTAAGATGAAGTTTCAGGAGAGAGGATGGGTCAAGTCTGAGATCAACTCGAAAGAGCTACTGGACTGCTTTGTGATTGGCACTTTAACCGATATGGTTCCCCTGGTGGAGGAGAATAGAGTTTTGGTCAAGCATGGCTTGGTGGAGTTGGCCAGGACTCAGCGACCGGGCTTGCGAGCTCTGCTGAAGAATTTGGGGCTTTGGGGGAGACCTCTGAGTGCTCAGGATGTGGCCATTCGCTTTGCGCCCAAGCTCAATGCCTTGAGCCGCATGGAGCAGGGGATTTTTCCCATTGATCTATTCTTTTTAAAGTCTGATGCAGAGGCCGAAGAGAGGGTGGCCCAGGTGGTTCAGAACAACGAGGAGAGAGTGGCTCTACAGGCTGCGGCAGAGGCTCTGGCAGAAGAGAGGGTGTTGGCCCTTCAGGCTGAGAGTGGTGAAACACCTCCCTGTCTTTTGGTTTGGGATGAGAGTTTTCATCCAGGGGTGGTGGGACTGGTGGCCACTCGACTGGCACAGAAATTTTCCCGCCCCAGCTTTGTAGGGGCTTTGCGTGAGGGGATGATTGTGGGCAGTGCTCGGGGCACTGGCTTGGAGCCCGGAGTCTTGGCCGGATTGGAGAGGGCCAGCTCGGCCTTGGAGAGATTTGGGGGCCATGCTCAGGCCGCTGGCTTTGAGATTCATCCGGATAGAGTCGGAGAATTGTTTGCACAGCTCTGTGACTTTTATCAGAGCCAAAAGAGTTGCGAGGGGGCAGAGGTGGAGTATTACGATGCCTCAGGCCGACTGCCAGAGGTGACCCCACAGATGATGAAGTGGTATGAGGGTTTGGGGCCCTTTGGTGCTGAGTTTGAGTTGCCCCGCTTTCATTTGGATGAACTGGAGGTGAAGTCATTGCGGGAGCTGAGAGGGGGCCATCTCAAATTGGAGCTGGCCGATCGCAGTTGGTCTCAGGTGCGTATGGAGGCTTTATGGTTTTCTCCCCCCCCTCAACATCAGGTTCTGCGCTCGGAGGGCTTGAGGCCGGGCCGCCCGGTTGAGGTGCTGGCTCATCCCCAATGGAATTACTTTAATGGAAAACAGACTTTGCAGCTTATTTTGGAGGACATTCGATGAAGACCAAGTCTGTGGTTTTACTCAGTGCGGGTCTGGACTCCAGCTACAACCTTTGGCGAGCTCAGCGGGAGACAGAGGTGCTTTTGGTCCTCACCTTCGCCTATGGACAGAGGGCCCAAATTCGTGAGGTGGAGCGCTCGGAGAGGTTGGCTCTTCGGTTGGGCTTAAAGCATCAGGTGGTGGAACTGCCCTGGTTTGCCCTTTTTAGTGAGAGTGCTTTGGTGGATCACACCCAGGATCTGCCCCAGGGTTCAGAGGTCTCTCTTTCAGATATGGAGAGAGCTCACAAAACAGCCCAGCAGGTTTGGGTGCCCAACCGCAACGGAATTTTTTTAAATATTGCCGCAGGCTTTGCCGAGGGCTTGGGCGCGGATCAGGTGGTGGTGGGGTTCAACCGAGAAGAGGCTCAAACCTTTCCCGATAACTCGCAAGATTTTATTATAGCTATGGATCACTCTCTGAGTTACTCCACTGCGTCCAAAGTCAAAATTCAATGTTACTCCACTCAGATGGACAAGACAGAGATCGCCACTGGGGCCAAGGCGCTAGGCCTTCCTCTTGCCGATCTTTGGCCCTGCTACTTGGGGGGCGAAGAGATCTGCAGGCAGTGTGAAAGCTGTCAGCGGTTTTTGCGGGCCGTGGGAGAGGAGATTTAAAGTGCAATATCGGTGGATCAAGGACAGCTTTAATTATGATGGCACTCAGCTGCGCTCCCTCTATGCCTATCTGGAGCATGGGCTTTTGGGGGATTCGGTGGTGGCCTGGGCCGGGCCCTGCCAGATTGATTTTCAGCATATGGTGGATGGGGAAGATCTTTTGGCCCAAAGTCCCATTACTGGAGATCGTATGTTGCACTTTATTGTTGAGAAGTTTGACTGCCCGCTTTGGGGAGCGGTGGCTCTGCAGCGATTGATGGCCAGCCTCTGCCAAGATCTAGTGGCCGAGATGGGGCTGGTGGATAAGGGCTGTCGGGATTTAAGGAGAGAGGGTGACGACCTCTACTTAGGTGAAAATAAGCTGTCTATTAGTATTGCCACCCAGAGCCCTGTCAGTTCTCTCATTCACTTTGCCGTCAACCTGACCAATGAGGGCACTCCGGTTCCCACCCTCTGTTTGCAAGATCTGGGTGTTCAAGGAGAGTCTGAATTTGCGGAAAAGTTAATGGATCGACTTTGCCAAGAGGTGGAGTCTATCACCCAGGCCACTCGCAAAGTGAAGTGGGTCAGGTAGATTTTAGTGGAGGGTGAATTTAAAGGGGCTCCCCTTTAAAGGGCAATGACCTCGTCGATTTCAGGAATCACTTCCTTAAGGCGAGCTTCAATGCCCTGCTTGAGAGTCATGGTGGAGCTGGGGCAGCCCGAGCAAGAGCCCTGCATATACACATAGACCTTTTGCTCTTCATATTTGTGGAAGATAATATCTCCTCCATCCATAGCCACAGCTGGGCGCACCTCAAAGTTGAGAACTCTCTTGATTTCGCGCACAATGGGACTGTCATTGGGATCGTCAGCAAAGTCGTTAGACGAGGAGGAAGTACCCTGCTCTTCCAAGAGCACCGGCTCCCCTGACTCCAAATGCTCCTGAATCATATGGGCTAGGGGGTCAGCCAAGGTGGGCCAATCCACCCAATTTTGTTTGGTGATGGTTACAAAGTTGGGGCCGATCAGTACGGCCTGCATCCAGGGAAAACCAAAAAGCTTCATGGCCAAAGGGGAGAGGCGAGCTTGACTCACATCTTCAAAAAAGACGGTTTTTGGGCTCAAGGCTTGGGTAGCAATAAATTTCATAGCCTCAGGATTGGGCGTAGCTTCATAAAAGACTTGGATCGATGTAGGGCTTTGGGACATTTCAAGCTCCTTGAAAAAACGACACAGACCTCTTACTAGCCCAAGCTGGGCTCTGTATCAATATGAGATGTCTCTGTTTGAGTTTTTTACCCCTGTTGAGAACCTAAACAGCTAAGCCCTCTCAATTTGGGGCGAGATGCCCCTCTGTTTCAATTGGGCTCCCTTCATCTCAGCATGAGAATTGCTTTGAAGAGTGTCTGGAGGGGGTCATCATGAAAGCTTGGTCAGGAATCTTAGTCTGGGTCATCTTAGTTTCATTGGCATTGGTGTTCCAAAACTGCTCTCAGGTGGAGTTTGCTGCCTCAGAGTCACCCCCTCGCCAATCCCTGGGAGACCTCTATGATTTGGATGAGGAGAGCTTTGATCGCATCTATGATGAGAACAACCCAGAAGAAAAAGACTGGCTGAAGGCCCGTTGTTTCAGGCGAGGCTCAGCTTCTGATATTTCGGCTCTGAGTCCGGAGGCCCCTGTTTTAGATCTGTTGGGGCTCAGGGGGTTTCATATTTTTCGTGAAGCCCGAAGGCTGTCTGCGGAGAATATTCGTGGGGTCTTATTGGTGGGGTTAGCCGCCGAAGTGGACTATGTGGTGGATTTGAGAGGAAAGCTTCATCTCAACGCCCAGAGAGTGGACCTAGTGGAAAAGACTCGGGGTCCCGTCTGCTTGAGCGCCCAATCGGTGGGCTCCCTGGAAAACATGAGAGGTCCGATCAAAATTCTAGGTTCTGCCGCTGCCGGTGAGCGAACTCGCGTAGAGACGATCACCAACACCCGTGGCCTCCTTA
Source organism: Bdellovibrionales bacterium (assembly GCA_007121385.1). Lineage (GTDB taxonomy): Bacteria > Bdellovibrionota > Bdellovibrionia > Bdellovibrionales > UBA1609 > SKYF01. Next base: position 35,538 of record SKLV01000060.1, on the reverse strand, counting down.
TATTAGACCAAGTGGATGTGGGAAGACTTGAAAACCACCGAGGTGTGATTGTCTTAAAAGGAGACAGTGTGATTGAAAGTTTATCTGATCATCGTGGATGGGTTCGAAGACTATAGGAAAGGAGGATTTGTCTTAACATGAGAATCTGATGTTGATCTTTTAGTTAATGTCGATGTCTTAAACAGACAGTGGATCACTTTGAGAGGTGATCTGAAAATAAAAAGAGTTTCAGGCTTTTCTACTGAGCCTGGAATTTGCTTAAGTATCTGTGTCAAAGGGGGTGCGTGATGCAAGAGAGACACAAAAGACGAATTATTCTCACCGGAATTTTCTCCGGTATTTTCTTTATAGGTGTATCTTTCCAAAACTGCTCAGAGGTTCATTTTTCACCGACAGACCTTTCAGGAGGGAGTATTCTTGAGGGACTCAGTGACAGCTTTGAGTTTGATGTGGGTGTGGAAGAGCCAGCGGTGCCAGTGATTCCGATTGATCTACCAGAGAACTTGGAAGTTGAAGTGGTAGAAATAATTGAGGAAGCTCAGGAGCATGAGCAGTATCAGGAGCATCACGCAGAAAACAGTGCGCCCAGTGAAAGCCAAGACGCAGCTGAGGGGCCCTCTGAAGTGGCCTCTGAGCCTGAAGTGGCGTCAGAGCCCGAAATGGTGGCTGAGGTGGAGGTGATCTCTGAGCCTGAAGTGGCCTCAGAGCCTGAAATGGTGGCTGAAGTGGAGGTGATCTCTGAGCCTGAAGTGGCTTCAGAGCCTGAAATGGTGGCTGAGGTTGAAGTGATCTCCGAGCCTGAAGTGGCCTCCGAATCCCAGGCTTCTCATCAGGAGGAAGTCGCTCCCGCCCCCACTCCTGCGCCGGCGGCTGAGTCTGTAGATCAGATTGACTTGGCTTGTGGAGTACAAGGATTGAGCGATGTGCGAGTGAATATTCGGGAAGTCTTTTTGGGGCAAACTCCTGTGGCTTCAGTATACGGAGTGCGTAGCTTGGCCGAGTTGGCCGAGGGAATTCCCGTCTATGTGGCCACAGCCACCCGAGCCCAACAACTGAATATTGTGTTGGAGGTGGAAGGCAATCAACTGGTGGACTTAGATGGCCGCAGCTTTGCCCTCCAAACTCCCAGTGCTCAGCAGTCTGGGCTTAAAATTGCTTTGGGCTCTCAGCGCTTTGAGGGTGACAGTGATTACCTGATCCAGTTTGATATGGATTCAGTGAAGATTGTTCAGGCCGGAAGGAGCGGACGCTGTATTCTGACCCCCACGCTCAAGGGCACAGGAACTCTCAAAGTCACGAGTCCTTTCTAAAAAAGGCCCCTTTTTTAGCACCCTAACAGAAGGCCAGAGGTCCCATGACCCTGGCTTTTTGTTTTTTTAGGTTCGCTCCTTCAATGGGAACAGATATGATCTCGATCTATGGGCGATTTTAAGGCTCCAAATCTTAGTAAAGAAGTTCATATTTGGCGCTGTCCCATTTCTTTCGCTTTGAATTTGCCTAGAGGAGAGGAGATTCCCCCCGCCCGGATGAGTTCCGAGAAGCGCAGACAGGAGTTTAGGGCAGGCCGGAGGCTGGTGCACTTTTTGTTGAGCCTTTATTTGGGGCCAAAGAGGGCCTCAGAAATTAAGATCATCTCCTCCCCTAGGGGCAAGCCCTATTTATCTAGTCCCGAATTGCATTTTAGCCTATCTCATAGCAGGGGCCGGGTGGCTCTGGCCTTGAGCTCTCTCGGTCCAGTGGGCCTGGACATCGAAAAAATTCGTCCGGTTAGAATAGAACAGCTGGCACAAAGAGTTTTTACTCCCGGGGAGTTGAGAGCTATGGAGGCTCTGCCGATGACTGGGCGACATCGTGAGGACTATTTTTTTTGGCGCTGGACCTGTAAGGAAGCCAGAGTTAAACTTTCCGGAGAGGGGCTGAGTCAGTCCTCTCTCTCTTCCAATAAATCTGTGGTGGTCAGTTACTATGAAATGGGTTTTTATTTGAGTTTGGCCTATGATGCTGAGGATCCCGTCGAGAGGGTCAGGTGGCTAAATATAGAAAAAGGGCCTACTGATTTTTCCAGTAGGCCCTAAGTGAGTGTGTCATTTTCAATTTAGGAGACAAATTTCAAATTATCGAATCGGAGGACCGCGACGGTTGATAGTCTCTCCCACTGAACCTTCGTGGACAAAAACAGGGCCGTTGGCATTCTCAATGCGTCCCACATCAGCATTGTAGATAAAGATAGGACCTCTCGTGTTGCGGATCACATCAATTTTCGCACGCTCTCCATTTTGACTCACACCAAAGATGCGGATAGGACCATTGCTGTTGTCGATCTCCGCCAGTCGGTGGGTGCTCACACACAGAGGGCCGCGGTTGTCGTAGATGGTATCAATTTTTCCAGCGTTGACGCGCAGTGGGCCTCTCAAATTCATCAAGCTACCCACACTTTGAGCTGAAAGGTCGACGGGCCCGCGGTTGAATTCCACCAAGTCAATATGGTTGGCAAAAACAGCAGTTCCTCCGCGCAAATCGAGGAGATGAGTCACGCGATCTGCCTTTTGAACCAAAAGAGGCCCACGCATGTTCTCTGCAGACAGATTTCGGGCTTCGGAGACCAAGGTTCGGCCTCTTTGAGAGGAGAGGTTCACGTCAGAGGCATTGGCGCTGATTTGCAGGGGCGCAATCATTCCCCCACCCTTTGAGCAATGGGTATCCAGCCAAGCATCTCCAGAGTTGTCAGGAACTGGCTGTTTAACCAAGTCACCATCGTTCATGTTGTTGTCGTTGCCGTTGTTCATGTTATTGTCATCGTTCATGCCATTGTCGTTGCCGTCGTTCATGTTGTTATCATTGTTCATGTCATCACCGGGAGCAGGAGCATCGGGATCTGCATCGGGGTCAGGAAAGGGAACCATGGGATCGTAGCAGTCTGGATCATGAATTGGTTCAAAGTAGTCAGGATCATCAGGATCTAGCTGGGGATACCAACAGTTGGCTTTGTTACCCTGAGAAGAGAGTCCCTCTGCAGGAACAAAGTCAATATCAGAGCAGCCAATCAGAAAAAAGCTGACACCTAAACTTCCTAGTATGAGTTTCAGAGACCGAGTCATAAAAATCCTCCCTTTTAACACAAGCCAGATTTGTGCAAACCCGGTGCCTCTTCAACTGCGTCTCAATTGGAGGAAAGTTGAGAAAATTGTAAAATATGAGGTCTCGACTATGGTCTAGACATAAAAATCAAAAATGAATGTCTTGAGAAGAGATAGCTTGAAGGGCTGGCAGGAGAATCAAAAGTGCTTTCAAGCAGTCAGTCTATGCAGAACTGAATCTTTTGTCTCAAAAGGATAATTTTTTACTAAAAAGAGTCCAATTTTGTTAAAAGCTCAGTCAGTTGCCTTAGAGCTTGGGGGTGACTCCAATCTAAGGCCCCCTGCTGGCTCCAAAGAATATGCCCCTGCGGACCCACAAGGGCGTGAAAGGGAAGGCTTGATAAGGGGATAGGAAAAATGTCCTCAAGTTCAGACAGAGTCATTCGCAGAGAGGCCATATTCAAGTTATTTTCCTTCCAAAACTCTTGGGCCTGCTCCTGCTGTACAGGATCCTCGTCTAAATTGACTGCCACTATAAATAGACCTTGGTGAGAAAGTTCCTTATGTAGCTGGTTGAGACGAGGAAGTTCGACTAGGCAAGGCCAGCACCAGTGGGCCCAGAAGTTTAAAAGCATAAGTTGACCAGGAAAGTTTTGCCCAGTTGCTTGATTCCCCAGTGGAGTGGTCCAGTCTGGGTTGAGATCAGCTATGGAGAAGGTCTTTAGGGGGGCATGGTTAAGGTCCACTTGGCTAAGGTCTGGAACCTTTAATGGGGTTCCCTGATGACTCGGATTGAGATTGGAGTTCAAATAAATCAAGCCGATAAGAAGAAGGGCAGCCAGCAGGGCAGCTAACTTCATGATGAGAAACACATAGCGAGGGTTATCTATTTGTGGGCTCACGGGCAGAAACTAAGAATAAGCTTCCTCAAGGTCAAGGGGAACAGGCTTGTCCCAAGTCTTTTAGCCCCTTCAGGTTGAGGCAGGGGGGGCAGATTGTGGTGGAGTATGTTCTACTTCTGGTGGTGGGAGTGTCCATCGCTGTGATGCTGACTTCTCTCATGATCAGTCGCAATGAGGACAGTCCAGGATTTGTGATTGAGGCCTGGAGAGGGATTATTGAGGCCATTGCTTCAGATCAAATTGATGTGATTTTTGAGGAGGAGTAGGGGTTGTCTCAAAATAGCGCTGCGCAAGATGATCTTGGCTTAGAGAGTTTTTATATTGGCCCAGTTTAACCTTTTTGGGGGGCCACCAGATGATTCTTTCCATTGATCAGGGAACAACAGGAACCACAGTGACTTTGGTGGATCAAACCGGCCGAGTCTGGGCCAAGGTTAATGAGGAGTATCCACAAATCTACCCTCAGCCTAGCTGGGTGGAGCACGACCCGGAGGCGATTTGGCGGTCGGTGTTGTCCTGTATAAAGAGAGCCTTGGCTCAGGCTCAAGCCCAGGGGGCCAAAGAGGCCTCTATAGCCGCCATAGGAATCACTAACCAAAGAGAGACAGTGGTCTTGTGGGAGAGGGAAACCGGGCGCCCCGTGGCCAACGCCATTGTCTGGCAGTGTCGGCGGACAGCCGACTTTTGTGACACTTTGAAAAAGAAAAAGCTGGGCCCCACTCTGGCAAAGAAAACAGGTTTGGTGATTGATCCCTATTTTTCTGCATCAAAACTGCGTTGGCTTTTAAAAAATGTATCAGGAGCGGAAAAGCGAGCTCGATCCGGTCAACTGGCGGCGGGGACCATTGACAGCTTTCTCATTTGGAGGCTGAGCGGGGGGATGGTCCATCGCACCGATGTCACCAATGCCTCGCGCACCCAACTGATGAACATTCACAGTGGGCAGTGGGACTCTGACCTCCTTAAAATCTTCTCGGTCCCCTCCTCCATATTGCCGGAGATCTCCCCTTCTAATGGGGTTTTGGCGGTCACGAAAAATGTACCAGGTTTGCCCGATGGTATTCCCATTTCCGGAGTGGCCGGAGATCAGCAGGCTGCTCTTTTTGGGCAAACTTGCTTTAAACCGGGTCAGGCCAAGTGCACCTTTGGCACGGGCAGCTTTATTCTACTCAACACCGGTAGTCAGGCCCCCAAGTCCAAAAAGGGCATTTTGACCACTGTGGCCTGGCAGTTGGCTCAGGATAAAAAGATGACCTATGCCCTTGAGGGGGGAGCCTTTATTTGCGGAGCGGCCGTACAGTGGCTGCGCGATGAGTTGGGATTTATTAAGGAAAGCCGTGAGGTGGAGGAGCTGGCCGGGCAGGTGGCCGACTCAGGAGGGGTGGAATTTGTTCCCGCTCTTGCTGGACTGGGGGCTCCCTACTGGGATCCCCATGCCCGAGGCCTGATCACAGGCTTGACCCGGGGATCTAACCGGGCCCATATCGCTCGGGCCACCTTAGAGGCCATGGCCTTGCAGAATGTGGAAATCCTCTTGGCCATGCAGTCTGAATCTAAGACTAAGTTACGAACTCTGCGTGTGGATGGGGGAGCGGTGAATAACAATCTGTTAATGCAGATTCAAGCTGACTATCTAGGCGTGGAGATTGAACGCCCCCAGATGGTGGAGACCACAGCTCTAGGAGCAGCTTACCTGGCCGGTTTAGGAGTGGGCTTTTGGGCTGACAAGGGGGAGTTGACAAAAATCTGGCAAGTGGATCGGTCTTTTAAGGTGAAGATGAGGGCTGCGGAGAGGAAGCGACGATTGGAGTCCTGGCGGCTCGCCGTTGCCCGCACACTTTTTCCAAGTCGTGTACGGTTTTAACCCAGTGAAAGTGCTGTCCCTCTGAGGATTTGACTTTGAGATGACGGCGGTTCGAGGCTGGCAGGACAAACTCTTTAAAGCCCAACTTCAAAGCTTCTTTCACTCTGTCTTCGGCAAAGGTGCTGGCCCTTATCTCTCCTGTGAGTCCCACCTCGCCAAAGAAGCAGCTGTTTCTTGGCAGCTCTTGGTTTTTGACTGAGGAGATCAGACTGGCTGCCACCGCCAAATCGGCGCTGGGTTCAGAAAGTTTAAGGCCCCCCACCACATTGACATAAATCTCACTGTTCTGGCATCCCAGATCCAAGTGCTTGTCCAGGACTGCGGCCAAGAGATGAACCCGGTTCACCTCAAATCCTAAGGAGGTGCGACGAGGGGTGTGCATGGAAGTGGGAGAGGCCAGGGCCTGTATTTCACAGAGCAGAGGGCGGCTCCCCTCCATAGCGGCATAAATGGCCGAGCCCACCAAGTCATCACCCCTCTCTTGGAGAAAAAATTCCGACGGGTTATCCACCTCGCACAGTCCCTCGGTGGCCATTTGAAAGACCCCCAGCTCGTTAGTGGCCCCAAAGCGATTTTTGAGAGCCCTCAGCAGGCGAAACTGGTGATTGCTGTCTCCTTCAAAAGACAAAACGGTGTCCACCATATGGGCCAGAGTCTGTGGGCCCGCCAGCTGCCCCTCTTTGGTCACATGGCCAATCAAGAAGACACTGATGCCGGAGCCCTTAGCCAGTCCCATCAGTTGACTGGCGCATTCGCGCACCTGAGAGACAGAGCCGGGAGCAGAGCTGATTTCGTCTAAATAAACTGTTTGAATTGAGTCCACGATCAGCACAGAAGGAGAACGAGAGCGAGCCAGCTCAATCAAACTCTGCAGTCGGCTCTCACTGAGAACCTCCACGCCTCCTTGGCGAACACCCAGCCTTTGGGCTCGCAGGGCTGTCTGCTGAACACTCTCTTCCCCCGAAGCATAGAGGACACTCAGTCCCTGTTGGGCCAGACCCCCGGCCATCTGCAGAAGAAGGGTGCTCTTACCCACTCCAGGGTCTCCTCCCACCAAGACATAGCTGCCGGGCACTAGACCTCCCCCTAAAACTCGATCCAGCTCCTTAAAGCCAGTTTTATTGCGCTGAATCTTAAGTTCGCTGACCGGTTTGTCAAGGCGCATTGGCCGCAGGGCGCCTTGGTCGGCGGCCACGGACCAGCCTCGAGTTGAGGAGCTGGCTTTCACCTGTTTTTCCTCCACCAAGGAGTTCCAGGCCCCGCAGTCGGAACAGCGTCCTTCCCATTTGGGTCGGCTGGCGCCACATTCCTGACAGACAAAGAGAGTTTTGACTTTGGCCATAGCCCTAGGAGTTATCACTGGGGCTTAAGAAATTCAAAACCTATATCTAGACTTGCGGTATGTGTGGGGAGATCTTAGCCTAAAAGTTCTGGGAGGGGAGCATTGCAACCAGAACTTCTGCGCTTAGGGAATGGGAAAAAGTGGTGGCTCACTTTAGCTCTGGGGCTTTTGGGCTCTATGGGACTCTTTTCCTCCACTCTCCGGGCTGAGAGCTCGGCGGACTCTACCCTGGGGCTTCCCAGGGCCATAGAGCTTATTAGAGAGGAAAAATGGCAGGAGGCCGAGGAGCAGTTGATCGAGGTCAATAAAAATGCGGGGCGACTGGAGGCCTACAGTCGCTACTATTTGGGGCGAGTCAAAGCCGGCCAAAGACAATGGTCTCAAGCTCAAGAGGAATTCACTCGAGCTCTGAGTTTGGATCCTAACCGGGAGTTACGGCGCCATATTCGTCGTGGCCTTTCTGAGGTGGCCATTGAGAGGCGGCAGTGGAATGAGGCCCAGCGCCACCTCACCTTTTTAGAGAGGGGCTGGAGACGCAGTGAGAAGTATCCAGATATTCTCTGGGATCTCATAGGTGTTGAGATTCGGAGGAATCGTAAGTGGATGGCTTGTCGCTGGGCTCGTCGCCTCTATTCAGACCACCCCTCTTACGATAAGATTGCCACCTGGGGAGTGGACCTTCAGGCGGCTCTTTATAATGGGGAGCGTTTGGACTGTGTGGCCACCGAAAATGATCAGCGCCGCCGCTTTCGCCGCCTACAGTGGGCTGGTGAGCCCGATCGAGCTCGGGCCGAAATCGAGCTTCTGCGCCAGCGGGCCCGCGGGTCGGCAGTTTATGAGGCCGACTCCTTTTTGGCCAATTTTCTGGTTCAAGAGGGCTTTGTGGATGAGGCCATTGAAGTCCTGGTGCGCCACTACTCGGAGCAGCAAAAGAATTTGAACTATCTTTTGGCCTTAGGCCGGGCGGCGGCTCGAGCTGGGGAGTTCCCGGCAGCCGTGGGCCTCTATTATTCGGCCTACCAGCTCAGTCCTCGCAGCCGTCAGGGACGAGAAGCCCTTTTTCACTCCGCCTTTCTGAGCTATCAATTTCAGGACTACGATGGAGCCAGTCGACGCTTTGAAGAGTTTATTCAAACCTATCCTAGCTCAGGATTAACTCGCGATGCTCAGTGGCATCGGGCCTGGATTCGCTATTTACGGGGCGACTATGAGGGAGCTATAGCCCACTTTGAGCGAATTCTGCAGTGGCGGGCCCGATCCCAAAGAGCCTGGGCTCGTCATCCCGCGGATAAGGTTCGCTATTGGAAAGGTATGAGTTACTTCCGAATGGAAGACTTTGCCCAGGCTCATCAGATTTTTTCTCGTCTTATAGAAATTAACCCCCATAGCTTTTATGCTTTGGCGGCCCGCGAGAGAATGGGGGGGATTCCTGCAGACAAAATTCCTCCGCATGGGCCCTCAGTCCCTCTGCGTGGATTGGCCTCAGACAGAGAGGAGGCTTCAGAGCCTGCCTATGATTTGGCTGAGGCAGAGGGAGACCCCAGTGAGTCGGAGGAGGGGCTGAGCTCTGACCCTGGACAGGACGAGGAGGAGGATCTTCCTGTAGTGGGAAGTGACGAGGATCTGGCCGAAAGTGAAGAGCTTTTGATGGTGACGGCCTTTGAAAACCCTCAAATGCAAGTGCGTTTTGATCGAGCCAATGATTTAGTGCAAATGGGTCTCTTTGATTGGGCGCGCTGGGAACTCTATGAAATTGAGACAAGAACTCGAAATAGAAATTATTTAAAGACTTTGATTCATCAATACGAACGGATCAATGCCTTTAATCGTTCGGCACGAATCAGTCAAAACCACTTTGCCCAAAGACGAAACCGCCAATCCTTTACCGAAGCTCTGCCCCTCTGGCGCCAGGCCTTCCCCCAGGCCTATGCGCCCTGGGTTGGCCCTGAGTCCGAAAAGCACTTGGTGCCTGCAGAATTTGTCTGGTCGATCATGAAGGCCGAGAGCTACTTTCAGCCGGATGTGGTGTCCCCGGTGGGGGCTCGAGGGCTTATGCAGATCATGCCTAATACAGGGCGTCAGGTGGCCCGACTGGCGGGAGAAGAGAACTTTGATGTGGATCAGCTCTTTGATCCTCAAGTGAACATTCGTTTGGGTGTCAGGTATTTGTCCCGCCTCTCTCGACTTTTTCAAGGCTCCCTACCTCTTATGGCCGCTGCTTACAATGCCGGCCCTCACCGGGTGGAGGGCTGGCTGTCTTCCTTTGGCTCTCTGGAAATGGACGAGTTTATTGAGCACATTCCCTTTTTGGAGACACGCAACTATGTGAAGAGGGTTTTAGGTCACTACGGAGTCTATAGCCAACTGCAATTGGCTTCCCCGGGGCGGACGCCTGACAGGGTGCGCCTGGAGTGGTTAGCTCAACCTTTGGGACTTCCTCGTCCAGAGAGATTTCCTGCCCGCGAAAACTGGGACACTCTGTAATTTTATCTGTAAAACATGAAGATCATTGAGTGACGCTTGACATCAAGGACTTCTCCTTGTTTAAAAGGGGGCTTCAATTGTAAGCCGGCTCACCCGGTGCACGGAGAAGCTCGATGCCTGTTCTTAAAGACTTCGGAAAAATATCAAAAAAACTGATGAGCTGGGTTTTGGCCCTGGGCTTCCTCTTGGCGGTGAGCAGTGGTTGCACCCGAGAAAGGCGCTTGGAGTATGGCCTTGAGTTGGCAGATACTTTGCGCATCAATATCCTCTCAGAGCCACCCACATTGGATTGGAATCGCTCCACCGACACCACATCCTCCTTGATTCAGGATAATATTATGGAGGGCCTGATCCAGTACGATTTGAAGGATCCTGATTTCCGGCTCAAGCCAGCTTTGGCCACAGAGTGGAGTTCCAATGAAGATTTCACCCGCTGGGTTTTCACTCTTCGAGAAGGGGTAGAGTGGAATGATGGGGTGCCTTTTAAGGCTGAGCATGTTTTGGCCAGTTGGGAAAGATTGCTCAACCCACAGACGGCCTCAGAGTATGCTTACTTTCTCTACTCTCTAAAGAATGCCCGTCTCTATAATGAGGGCAGCATCAAGGATTTTGCTCAGGTGGGAGCGAAAGTGGATTCTGAGGGCCGCATTGTTGTGGAATTGGAACAACCCAAGACCTACTTTCCCATGCTACTGACTCACTCCAGTACTTTTCCCATCCGCACCGATGTCATTGCCAAGCATGGGGATCAGTGGACGGAGCCCGAAAACATTGTGACCCTGGGGGCCTATAACTTGAAGGTGTGGGATCACGACCGCGCCATTGTCTTGGAGCGAAATGAAAACTATTACGGGGAAAAGGCCCTGGTGAAAAATATTTTGGCCTATATGATCAACGAGACTTCAACGGCCTTAAACCTTTTTGACTCAGGTCGTTTGGACTCCCTTCACACTCTGCCCAGTCGGGAGCTGGTTCATCTTAAGCGACGCAAAGAGTATAGAGAAACGGGCATTATGGCCACCTATTACTTTGGCTTTAACACCACACGCCCGCCCATGGACAATGTCTTAGTGAGAAGGGCCATTGTCCATGCCGTGGATCGCAAGCAGATCACGGACATGTTGGGGGGAGGACAGATCCCCATCAGTAACTGGGTGCCCCCAGGAATGTTGGGCTATGAGGCCGATGTGGGCCTTAAGTTCGATGCGGATGAGGCTCGCCGTTTGCTCGATGAGGCTGGATTTGCTGACCGATCCACTTTCCCCACCATCACCCTCTCTTTCAACACATTGGAAGACCACCGGCGTGTGGCTGAGAACATTCAGGCCCAGTTGCGTCGCAATTTGGGTATCAATGTGGAGTTGGCTAACGAGGAGTGGAAAGTCTATTTGCGCTCGCTGAGTACCAATCCCAGTCACATTTACCGCTTGGGCTGGTTGGCCGATTATCCGGACCCGGACAACTTCATGGGTATTATGACTTCCTTTTCTGACCAAAACTATACGCGCTGGAAGAGCGAGCGCTACGATGAGCTGGTGAGACAAGCGGTGGCGGAAGGGGACCCTGCCAAGCGGCAAGCTCTGTATGTGGAGGCGCAGAGAATCTTGACTGAAGAGGGAGCTGCCGTTCTCCCCCTGTTTGCTCAAGTGAATCATCTATTGGTCAATGAGCGAGTGCAGAACTACCCGGTCAACCGGCTGGCCCGATTTATTTTTCGCGAGGTCTCCCTGAAGTGAGGGGACTTGAACTGAAGAGTCATTGGGCTCCTCTTTTGGGCTTGGGCTTTATAGGTGGCTTTATGGCCGTCGTCGTTTTGAGCTTCTTTGCCCTCCCCATCCCAGTTTTTTTGTTGTGGCTGGTGGGAATCCTGGGGGGCCTGAGCTTTATTCATTACACTTTTTCGCAAAATCTGTTTGTCTATGTGATGAAGAGACTGGCCGAGGCCCTCTTTGTGATTTGGGTGATCGCCAGTTTGACTTTTTTCTTGCTCAGAGTGATCCCCGGTGGTCCCTTTGATACGGAAAAAGCTCTACCTCCAGAAGTGATTGCCAACATTGCGGCCAAATACAACTTAGACGCTCCTTTGCACCATCAGTATGCCGATTATATGTTAGGGCTTTTAAAGGGAGATTTAGGCGAGTCTTATAAGTTTTTGGGCCGGAATGTCTCTCAGATTGTAGCCGAAAGTCTGCCCGTCTCTCTACAGTTGGGCACTTACAGCCTGCTCTTGGCCTTTTTGATTGGCATTCCAGCAGGGCTTTTCGCAGCCTCTCGTCACAACACCTGGGCCGACAATGCAGCTATGATTTTTGCCATAGTGGGCTTGGCCTTGCCGAGCTTTCTGATTGCCCCTATTTTGATTATTATTTTTGCATTTAAGCTTAATTGGTTTGAAGTGGCTCTCTGGCTGGGGCCAGAGTACTATGTCCTGCCTGTGATTGTGCTGGGGACGGGACCAGCGGCAATCATCGCCCGACTGACCCGCTCCAGTGTGCTGGAGGTGATTCGCTCCGATTATATCCGCACGGCTAAGGCCAAGGGTCTCTCTCATCAAGTGATCCTCTATAAACATGTGCTCAAGAATTCCCTGATTCCGGTTTTGACCTTTTCAGGTCCTCTCGTGGCGGGGGTTCTTTCCGGGGCCTTTGTCGTGGAGCAGATTTTTGCCATACCAGGAATGGGCCGGCATATGGTGCAGAGTGTGACTAACCGAGACTACCCTTTGATTTTGGGGACGACCTTGGTCTTTTCCATCATGTTGGTGCTGGCTAATTTGCTAGTGGATATTCTTTATGCTTACTTTGACCCGAGGATAAAGCTCTCATGAGTGGTGCAACCCGTTCCGACACAGCTTCTGTGGTGATGCTGACCCAGACAGGGTCCCCACCCACTCCTCAAGGCTCCCGGAGTCTGTGGGCAGAGGGGCTTAAACGCTATCGCCAGAATACCATGGCCGTGGCCTCCACTTATTTTGTCCTCTTTGTAGCCTTTGTGGCTGTCTTTGCCCCCTGGATCGCTCCTTACTCCTTTGATGAGCAGCATATGGATCGAATCCTGCAGTCCCCGAGTTGGCAGCACTGGTTGGGGACAGATGCTTTGGGACGGGACATGCTCTCCCGCTTGATTTATGGGGCTCGAATGTCCATGGCCGTCGGTGTGATCACGGCAGTGATTTCCCTGCTGATAGGAACGGCCTATGGGTCCATCTCGGGTTGGGTGGGTGGTCGAGTGGACTCAGTGATGATGCGCATAGTGGATATTCTCTATTCTGTGCCCACTTTAGTTCTTTTAATCCTGGTGAAGGTGATCTTTGACTCTGTCAATTTGTTCACACATCCAGAGCTAAGGGCCTTGACCGGTATCCTTTTGGCCTTAAGCGTGGTGGGTTGGGTGACCTTGGCTCGGGTGGTTCGAGGCCAAGTTATGCAAGTCAAAGAAATGGCCTATGTGGAGGCAGCGAGAGCTCTGGGATCTCACTCCTTATCCATTCTATGGCGCCATGTTTTTCCCAATATTCTAGGTCCCATCATCGTCCTTTTAACCTTCCAAATTCCCCTAAATATCCTGTACGAGAGTTTCTTGAGCTTTATTGGCTTAGGACTTCAGCCTCCCTTTAGCAGTTGGGGAGTGATGGCGGATGATGGGTGGAGGAGTTTACGCAGCTTTCCCCATCTGATGATTGCTCCTGGGGTGGCTATTTTTCTGACCATCTTGGCTTTTAATCTTTTGGGAGATGGACTTCGGGATGCCTTCGACCCCCAATTGAGGGGGCGAAGTTAAGTCTTATAATTTAGCGTCGAGCCACTCGCTGAGCGACTCTCAGGGCCTCGTTGATTTCTTTAAGCTCATTATCCATGAACTGGGCGGCATTACCTCCCTTGCGGCGAATCCCTTCAATAAGAGACTTCGCCCGGCGCAGGTTACCTTGGTCCTTGAGTAAACTCACGTAGGTGCGAGTGACAGTGATTTGAAGCACATCAGGTCTGTGAGACAAAAGGTGCTCAAAGTATTGATTAGCCGCTTCAAATTGACCCGCTTCGCCCAGAAGAGTGGCGTAGTGAAAGATGGCCTCAAAATCCTCACCTCCGGCTCTGAGGTAATCGGCGTAGCTTTCCATTGCAGCTGCTTTTTGTCCTCTCAGTCGCTGTAAGGTGGCCAAGCTCTCAAAAGCTTCAAGCTGATGGGAAGAGTGTTGTGCGAGGTCGCGCAAGGCTTGCTCTGTGCAGTCGTGAAGTAGGCGTGTAGAGCATATCTCAGCCACTCTTTGTAGCTGCTCAGGGCTGGCTGTTCCGCTGGACTGAGCGGACTTTAAAGGCAAAACTTCAAGGGCAAAGCGATCCCACTTCATCACATGGGCCACCGACCCCACAAAGAGAATGGAAAAGACGATATAAAAGGTGGTCAGTTGAAGAGACAGAGATCTCTGAATCTTCGCTGAGTGTTGGGTGTTGGTCTCGCCACAGCCCGCACAGACGATAGGTTTATCGTAAAACCTCTCTGGGGGAATTGGGCTCTTGCAGTGGTGGCAAATCGCATAATGAGACATAGTGACCTCCTCTTAAGCCTTTAGAGAAGCAAAGTCGAAGCCAGACCTCAGAACCAATCTAGGGCCTTTTCACCTCTGGTAGGTGTCATAAAGTGTCAAGGGCTTTGAATGATGTTCACACTTTGGACAAACTGGGGCGCCCCATGGACCATAGGAAAGGCTGGCCTTGCTGGCGGCTTTGAAAGTCGGATTTACTGCGGAGGCCCTGCCAACGACAGCTGACCAAGATCTGTCCTATGGCTCCACCTAGGCTCCCTCCCGGTCCCAGAAGAACCAATCGGTCCGGGGCAAACTCCTTAAGAGCCACAGTCACCGCTTGGGTGAAGTCGTAGGGCTCCACCACCTGGTGGCCTAAAGTGTACTGGTAGAGTTCGGAGGTTCGGCTGCTGTGAGGCTTCCAAATGGCTCCTCGTCCATCAATCAGGGGAACGAGAGGGGCTTTGAACAAAGAGGGGGCAAAGAGGTCAAAGGCCAGCTCTGAGGTGTCCTTCATCAAAGGAGTGTGAAAGGCTGCGTGGTTGACCAACTGAAAGGGGTAGTTCTCTTTTGCTGGCAATTTTTGAAGAAGAGCTTTTAACCCTAGATTGTTTCCCCCAATCACCAAATAACCACCTAATCGGATGGAGAGAAAGGCCTGAAAACCCTCCTGTCCATTGACCTCATCCACCAGGGCCATGACTTCATCTTCTATATTTTTTTGGATATGCCAATTCTCATCACAAATGGGGTAGATGATCTGGCCGCCAATGATCTCATCTCTCATCATTCCACCCATACCTTGGATGAGAGCAAAGGCCTCGGCCCAGCCCAGAGAGCCTCCCAAGGCCAAGGCTATATACCAACCCATGGAGTTGCCCGTGATAGCTACAATTTCGTGTTCACTTTTGTCCAAGCGGGTGAAGTCATAATAGGAGCAGGCGTAGATCAGAGGAGAGGCATGCTCTCCCTTGGTGTGGAGGGCCACTTTGAACTGAGGAGCGGAGTCCAGCTCGGTGATCGTGGGATCCCCTTGCTCATGGCGGCGACGATCCAGGTCGTCTAAAAAGTCTCCCGCCAGGGGGCGGGCCTCCTTCAGGTAGCCCAGCTCGTCTTTAGTGTAAGAACCTCGGCCTGGACAGATCACCACTGTGCGTTTCTTTTTAGACATTGAGGACCTCCAGGGCTCGGGCCACAATGCTGTCGCGACTGGGGAGACCAGCCGCTGCCGCCACACCCAAGGTGATAAAGCAGTCGTGAGCAGCCTCCACCTGAATTTTAGGTAGGGGATCCAGAGTCTCCACCAGACCAGTGACAATGGCCTCGCTCAAGGACCCCGACTTGCGGCATTCGTCGACGATAAGGACCCGGGGAATATCTTTTACCTCTTGAGTCAGATTTTTAACTTCAAAGGGAGCGATCCAGCGCAGGTCAATCACCTTGAGTTTGACTCCATGCTGTTCGCGCAGGATTTTCTCCGCCTGCAGAGAGTAATAGGTGCCGTTGCCATAGGTGATCAGGGCTAAGTCCAGAGGTTCCCCATGGGCCCAGTGGCTGTGGACTCCCACTTCCCCCACCTCGATCTCCTTCTCGGCCTCAGGGTATTCAAAAGTCCATAGCTTGTCTCCACTCTGGTGAAGATCTCGAGTCATATAGAGAGCAATAGGTTCTACAAAAACCACGACTCGCCCCTGCTCATAGGCCAATCGGGACAGACGCCTAAGCATTTTTACCGCATCGGCCCCGTTAGAGGGAACAGCCACAATCAGGCCAGGAATATCCCGAAAAACAGCCAGGGAGTTGTCGTTGTGAAAGTGGCCTCCAAAGCCCTTTTGGTAGGGGAGACCAGCCACTCTCACCAACATGGGGTTGGTGTACTGACCTTGAGAAAAGAAGGCCAAGGTGGCGGCCTCGCCACGAATCTGATCTTCGGCATTGTGGACATAGGCTAAAAACTGAATTTCTGGAATGGGAAGAAAGCCATTATGGGCCAGCCCAATCGCGGTGCCCAAGATAGACTGTTCATCCAAGGGGGAGTTAAAGACCCGCTTGTGTCCAAAGTTCTTCAATAGGCCATCGGTCACATTGTAGACCCCGCCTTTGGCGGCCACATCTTCCCCAAAGACAAGGGCTGAAGGGTAACGGGCCAGGATCTCATGCAGGCTGAGATTGATCATTTTGGCTAGATGCCAGCGTGAGCCCGAGGCGGACAAGGGCCCCGAAGGGGGGGGGCGATGTGGGGGCGCTTTGCGGGGAAATGCACAGGCCGTCACCGCCTCTCGGACCTCTTTCGCCTCTAAAAGTTTGGGGCGAGAGGTGGCTTCTTTGGCTACGGCGGCCACTTGCTCCCTGAGACTTTCATAGAGGTCCAAAATTTGGTTTACGGAAAGCAGCTGGTGTTCCAAAGCCAGGCGAGCTGAGTGAAGAAGGGGATCATTGAATTCCTCTTCTTCGATTTGCTTTAAGGCCTTGTAAGTGGACTCCACATCAGAGCCCGCATGGCCCAGTAGGCGCACCGTTTTGAGGTGAAAAAAGACAGGCTTTCTTCTCAAGCGAACAAAGCGCTCAGCAATCTTCGCCTTTGCCACCACATCGCAGAGGTTGAGCCCATCGGCGGAGAGATAGGTAAGCCCTGGGCGCTTTGAGAAGTTGTCCTCGATCCAGCTGTGAGGGGTGGGGACGGAAATGCCAATCCCGTTGTCCTCGCAGACAAAGACCAAGGGCATGTTCATGTGCTGATAGCTGACCAAGCTGGCCGTATTAATGGCTCCAAGGGCCGTAGAGTGATTGGCTGAGGCGTCGCCAAAGCTACATAAGATCACTGAGTCGGAGGGCAGCTCTGTTCCCTCCAGCTGAAGGTCTTTGGCGCGGGCGATGGAGAGGGCGGTCCCCACCGCTTTAGGTAAATGGGAGGCAATGGTGCTGGTCTGGGGGGGGACAAAAAGAGAGCGACTGCCAAAAACCTTATGCCGACCCCCGGCAATGGGGTCCTCGCTGGAGGCCATAAAGGAGAGCAGAGTGTCGTAAATGGGGGTGCTTCCGGGAAGCTGTTTGGCTCTTTGTATCATTAACGCGCAGCTGCGGTAGTGGAGAAAGGCCATATCTCGGTAGCGAAAGACCTTACCCAAAGCGGCATTGCCCTCATGGCCTGAGCTACCAATAGTGTAAAAGCAGAGATTTTCGTTCTTGAGCTGTCGAGCCTTTAAGTCCAGGTGCCGGCTGATGATCTGACTCTCAAAGAGATCAATAAACTCTTCGGGCTGAAGCTGGGCTGAGGCCAGATCTGTTGTACTCCGGGCCGGAGGAAGGTGGCCCTGCCTGAGGAATTTGGAAAAATTTTGGTCCACAATCTCAGCGCGATTGAACATCGAGCCACCTTTAAGTTAAAATCCTTAAAAAGTGTAGGCGAATCATCTAGCCAGTGGCAAGGCAAACCCCGAGTCCAGATCGGGGGTCCATAGGAGGACTTCATGGCGGCATACGAGTCCCTGAATTTTATGAATGAGGAAATGCTCTTTTCTCAGGAAGAGCTCATGGTGAGGGACTCAGTTCGGGATTTTGTGAGTCAGGAAGTCATACCCACCCTTCAGCAGGCCCATCGGGATGAGCAGTTTCCCATGCAGCTTATTCCTCGCTTTGGTGAGATGGGGGTTCTGGGCTCCACCATCCAAGGCTATGGCTGTGCTGGACTCAACAACATTGCCTATGGATTGGTGATGCAGGAACTGGAGAGAGCGGACTCAGGCATTCGCTCCTTTTGCTCAGTCCAAGGGGCCTTGGTCATGTATCCCATTTTTGCCTATGGTTCAGAAGAGCAGAAAAACAAGTACTTGCCCCGTCTTGCCACCGCTGAGCTGGTGGGCTGCTTTGGACTTACCGAGCCTGATGCAGGTTCCAACCCGGGGGCCATGCTGACTCGGGCAGAAAAAGTGTCGGGTGGCTACAAGCTCAATGGCAACAAGATGTGGATCACCAATGGCTGCATTGCTGATATTGCCATTGTTTGGGCCAAGCTCGATGGGGTAGTCAGGGGTTTTGTTGTGGAAAAGGGAACTCCAGGCTTTTCCACTTCCACCATGAAGGGCAAATTTTCCCTCAGGGTGAGTGTCACCTCTGAACTGCACTTGGAAGACTGCGTAGTTCCTGAGGACAGTCTTTTGCCTGGTATTGAAGGGCTCAAAGGACCTTTAAGTTGTCTGTCTCAGGCCCGCTACGGGATTGCCTGGGGGGTTTTGGGTGCGGCCAACACCTGCTACCATACAGCTCTTCACTACGCCAAAGATCGAGTCCTCTTTGACGGCAAGCCCTTGGCTAACTATCAGTTGGCTCAAGCCAAGCTGGTCAAGATGGTTCAGGAGATCACCAAGGGTCAACTTTTAGCTCTCCAATTGGGGCGGCTTAAAGAGTCCGGACAGATCAAGCCCCACCATATTTCTTTGGCTAAGATGAACAACTGCCGGGTGGCCTTAGATGTGGCTCGCGAGGCTCGGGATATGTTGGGAGGCAATGGCATTATTGATGAATATCCAGTGATTCGACATATGCTCAATCTCGAGACGGTCAACACTTATGAGGGCACGGAAGATGTGCATCGTCTAGTGGTGGGTCTAGAAGTGACTGGACTTTCGGCTATTCGTTAAAAACTGCCTCCCAGATCTTGGTTGACCCCTGTCTGGGCTCAGCCAAGAATAGACTCATATGAAAAACAGACCCTGGCCGGTGATTTTATTGGCTCTTATCCAAATATTGATGCCGGCCTTTAGCTTGATTTTAAATGCGGCATTGATCCCAGTTTCTCCTTGGCTCTATCTGCAAGCTTTTTGGGAGGTTCGCACTAGCACAGAGATCCTGCTTTTTTTTGTACCCTTTCCTTTAGCTGGCTTGGCTATTTTGGCCATGAAGAGCTGGAGTTATCCTGTGTTCCTAGCCGTGCTGTTATGGAGTATGGGATCTAACTTTTGGCTGTGGTGGAGGGGTGAGGCCCTGACTAATTCAATTTTTGTTTTGCTCTTTATCACCCTGGTGAACTTGATCTTTGTCACTTATTACCTTTTGCCAGCCGTGCGTCGAGTTTACTTTGATCGGCGAATTCGCTGGTGGGAAAATCAGCCTCGCTTTAGCGTGTCTTTTCCTGGGCAGGTGGAAACAGCCAAATATTCTCTGCCCTGTAAAATCCGAGACCTCTCTGAGGGGGGAGTCTTTTTTGAAAGTACTGCAGATTTACGCCAAGGAGAGAGTCTGACTTTAACTTTTGATATTGCTGGCCAAAAGTTTTCTTTTCCGGGTCAGATATTACACTGTCGCACTTCGGCAGATGAGACCAAGGGCTTTGGCGTGAAGTTGAACTTAAGCCGAGAGGAGAGGCATCAGATTCGCGACTTGATTTTTGCTCTACGACTCTTAGGTTTTCAAATTAAAAACGCTGGAGATGACTTTCTCACCAGCTTTCGTTTTTGGCTTAAGGATCTTCTGCATGGCCGGCGTCGGGCTTTTTTGCCTGAAGTCACTCAAAAATCATAGATCTTTAAACATTAAAGCGGAAAAAGAGAATGTCTCCATCTTTAACCACATACTCCTTTCCCTCTGAGCGATAGCGCCCGGCCTCTTTGACAGCCGCTTCACTTTTGAGTTCAAAGAGGTCTTCGCAGTGGTAGGTCTCAGCCCGAATAAAGCCCTTTTCAAAGTCTGTGTGAATCACTCCGGCGGCCTGAGGGGCTTTTGTGCCTTTGACAATGGTCCAAGCTCTGACCTCTTTCTCTCCGGCCGTAAAATAGGTGATCAAGTTCAGGAGAGCATAGGACTCCCTGATGAGGCGGTGAAGGCCTGGCTCAGAGGCTCCCAGTGATTGGAGAAACTCTTGCCTCTCCTCAGGCTCCAGCTGGGCAATTTCCGCCTCCAGAGCACTGCAAATCATCAGGCACTTATTACCTTCCGAGTCGGCTCGCTGTTGTACCAAATCGACAAAGGTGCTTTGGCCCCGGCTAAAATCTTCCTCCGAGACATTGCAGGCGTAGAGGGTGGGTTTAGCCGTGAGCAGATGAAGCTCACGCAGCACGGAGACTTCGGCTTCTTCCACCTCCACGCTGCGGGCAGGGCGACCATCGCCTAGGGCCGCAAAAAGTTTTTTGAGCAACTGGTATTCGGCCTTCACTTTGGCGTCCTTGCTCACCTGGGCCACCTTTTCAATGCGTTTGAGCCGTTTTTCAACACTCTCTAAGTCAGCCAGCATCAGCTCCGTATTGATCACATCAATATCTCGTAAGGGATCAATGGAGCCACTCACATGGACTACATTGCTGTCTTCAAAGCAGCGCACCACATGAACAATGGCATCTGTCTCACGAATATTAGCTAAAAACTGATTTCCCAGCCCTTCCCCTTTGCTGGCCCCCGCCACTAGGCCGGCAATGTCCACAAACTCAATGGTCGTTGGAATTTGTTTTTGCGGCTTTATCCACTGACTGATCTGCTCCATCCGGGGATCGGGAACCGTCACAACACCCACATTGGGATCAATAGTGCAAAAGGGATAGTTGGCGGCCTCAGCTTTGGCTGCCGTCAAGGCGTTAAACAAAGTGCTTTTTCCCACATTGGGCAAACCAACAATTCCGCATTTTAAACTCATGGAGCTCCTCGATTGAATAAGGATGAAGTTTTATCATAGCCCTGGCGAAGCAGATTTTCTAGGGCCTCACAAGAATAAGCCAAAAAGTCGGGAAGGGCCTTTTGCTCCTCCCGACTGAAGTCAGAAAGG
Source organism: Bdellovibrionales bacterium (assembly GCA_007121385.1). Taxonomy (GTDB): domain Bacteria; phylum Bdellovibrionota; class Bdellovibrionia; order Bdellovibrionales; family UBA1609; genus SKYF01. The sequence continues at coordinate 14,593 of SKLV01000060.1, read as the reverse complement.
AGATAGTCGGCCACAGGTTGAGAGGGGTGAGAGGGGCGTCCCACTCCCAATTTAAGCCGAATGTAGTCAGGGCCCAAGTGCTGGTGAATATTGCGAATCCCATTATGTCCCCCATGCCCCCGATGGCGCTGAAGACGTAGGGCTTGAAAGGGGAGGTCACAGTCGTCTTGAATCACCACGAGATCTTCAGTTTCCACCGCATAGTAGCTGAGAAGGCTCTGCACGGCCTCGCCGGAAAGGTTCATATAAGTTTGGGGTTTGGCGAGGAGAAGCTTTTGTCCCTCAAGGCTCAGCTTCTCAGTCAAAGATTTATGCTCGGAGCGAAAGACCCCTTGGCCCCACCGCTGAGCCAGGGCATCGATCACCATAAAGCCAATATTGTGTCTTGTCAGAAGATACTTGGGGCCGGGGTTTCCCAGGCCAACAATCATTTTCATGCCCAGGGGCCCGGAGTCTACTTCTTGTCTTCAGCTGGGGCGGCCGTCTCGGTCCCGCCAGCTGCAGCGCCTTCAGCAGGAGCTCCAGCAGCTGGTGTGGCCGGCTCTTCCGCCACCACCGCACAGGTCACCACTGTTTCATCACCTGCCGTGATGAGTTCCACCCCCGGAGGGATGCTGAGGTCGGAGACATGAATACTTCCATCCACATCCAGGTGGCTGATATCCACAGAGATGAACTCGGGAATGGCTGTGGGCAGGCACTCCACCTCAATGTCCCGTTTGATGATATTGACGACTCCGCCCTCAAGAGTGCCTTTGGCCTTGCCTTCAAAGCGCAGCTCCAAATTCACTCGCACCTCTTTGGTCATATCGGGGGCAATAAAGTCCACATGCATGGGGCGACGAGACACCGGATGAACGTCAATGGCTTTGCGCAGAACTCTTAATCCATTCAGTTTGGGGTCGGAGCTCTTTAAAGTGAAGATGGTATTTTCAAAGTGGTGCTTTGAATACTTAACCACTTCCTTTTCGAGCAGAGAGAAAGGCAGTCCATTGACTTTTGGACCATAGACCACAGCGGGGGTGTTTTTATCTCGACGCAGAGAACGCGCTTGCCCTTTTCCAGATTGTCGGGGGAAAGCTTCAAGGGTTATATTTTCCTGGGTTGTCATGGCAAGACCTCGTTATCCTAATAAATTAGTTATCCATCAGTTATCAAATAAAGCACTCACCGAATCATATGTGTAAATTCGCCGAATGGCCTCGGCCACCACGGGAGCTACACTGACCACTTCAATTTTTTTGCACTCCTTGGCTTCATCCTTTAAGGGGATGGAGTCTGTCACCCAGACCTTCTCAATGCGACTTTCGTTGAGCCTTGAGATGGCCGGGCCCGACAGAACGGGGTGGGTGGCCACGGCAAACACCCTTTTTGCCCCATTTTTCAGGAGGCTGTCAACTGCTTGCACCATGGTTCCCGCAGTATCAATCATATCATCAAGAATGATGGCCGTTTTATCCGCCACATCCCCAATCAGGTGCAGAGCCTGGGCCTCGTTGGGGCCAGAGCGCCTTTTGTCGATGATGGCCATGCTGCATTCAATGCGCTTGGCAAAAGCTCGAGCTCTCTCTACCCCTCCAGCATCGGGGCTGACACAGACAAAATCTTGGCCAAAGCCCATTTTCTGCCGCCAGGCTCGGGCTAAGGTGGGAATGGCAAAGAGGTGGTCCACAGGGCCATCAAAGAAGCCCTGAATTTGGCTACTGTGTAGGTCTACCACCACCATCCTTCGAGCCCCAGCCGCCTCGCAAAGTTTGGCAACACATTTGGCTGAGATAGGAGCTCGGGGTGCCACCTTGCGATCTTGACGGGCATAACCATAGTAGGGCATCACCAGAGTGATATCGGCCGCTGAAGCTCTTTTCAGAGCGTCCACGATCATAAACAACTCCATATAGTTTTCATTGACCGGAGGGCTGGTGCTTTGAATCACAAAGACATTGCAGCCGCGCACAGACTCGTGAATTTCTACTCTGACCTCTCCATCGGCAAATCGACTAATATCGCAGTGCCCAAGTTCCACGCCGGCCTCTGTGGCGACCTTATGGGCAAACTCTGGATTGGAGTTACCAGAAAAAATTTTCAAGCCATTTGTGGTTGAAAAACCACTCATATTACCTAATCCGGTGAGTTCACTCATTGACGGGTCCCTATGGATCAATTTGGTTGCCTCAGAAATTCTAAGGACTTCCAGTTCTTAGCCTACAGAAGTGAGTCTGTCCACCTAGGCTTCATTCAGGGATAATTTTTTGCTCTCTAGCCCACTGGCGGAGGGCCTGAGCCCGGTGAGAGACCTTGTTCTTAAAGGCGGGCGGCAGCTCGGCCAGAGTTTTATCCTCTCCTTCCGGAATAAACACAGGGTCATAGCCAAAGCCCTTTTGACCCTTGGGGACTTCACTAATTTGCCCCTCCAAGAGCCCCTCAAAGACGAATTCCTCCCCCTGGGGGGAGAGGGCCACTAAAAGGGCCCGGAAGCGGGCTCGGCGGTTTTGCGGAGAGCGAATCTTCAGCATTTTAAGGAGCTTTGCTACATTTTCAGGATCTGAGGCTTTGTCTCCAGCATAGCGGGCAGAGTGAATTCCTGGCAGCCCCCCTAGGCCGTCCACCTCCAGTCCGCTGTCCTCCCCAATAACCCACTGGTCGGCCTTAAGAGCCCTGAGGGCCTTAGCCTTAATGCGAGCATTGGCCAAAAAGCTATCTCCAGTTTCCGGAGGGCTGGAGTAAACAGCCAGTTCAGCCGGAGAGTGGACCCCAACTCCGTAGCCATCCAAAAGGGCGCGAAATTCAGCCAGTTTTCCCGAATTGGTGGTGGCCACCCAAAGCTGGTCAATCACTGCTTAACTCTCGCTTTGGAGAGGAAAGAAAGAGCCAATAATCTTGGCCTGTTGGACAAAGAGATGATCACAGCCGCTCACTGCCAAGTCCAGCATGGCATTGAGCTCTTGGCGGCTATAGGTGCCACTTTCTGCAGTTCCCTGGACCTCAACAAAGCGGTTTCCAGGAGCCAGAACAAAGTTCATGTCCGTTCCACAGGCAAAGTCCTCATCGTAGTTCAGGTCCAGAAGGGCTTCTCCTCTATGGAGGCCCACACTGATAGCGGCAATATACTGAGTTAAAGGCAATTCTTTCAGCTCACCTTGGTCTTGTAAAAACTTAAGAGCCAAGGCCAAGGCGACAAAGCCTCCGGTGACTGCCGCCGTGCGGGTCCCCCCATCGGCCTGGATCACATCGCAATCCACATTAATTTGTCGTTCACCCAGAGCCTTTAGATTGACCCCAGCCCTCAGGGCTCGGCCAATCAGGCGGGAGATCTCCTGGCTGCGACCTCCTGTCAGGGCTTTTTCTCGAGAGATCCGGGAATGAGTTGAGCGTGGCAGCATGCCATACTCAGCACTGACCCAACCCTGACCAGAGCCGGCCAGCCATTTTGGTAACCGATCGTCCACTGAGGCCGTGCAGATCAGGCGGGTGTGACCCATACTGATCTCCACACTGCCTTCAGCGTGGCGAATGACTTCAGGAGTTAAATGAAGGGGGCGGATTTCATTCGGGTTTCGGCCGTCTGTGCGCATGGCGCCTACTGTAGGCCTAGGGGCCGATCTTTGTCCATTAATTCTTTAAAATCTCTCAAGCCTCTATAAAGGCTTAAAGCCACTTGGGCTTGGTACTCAGGGCTCTTAAGGAGTTGGGCCTCTCGACTGTTAGTTAAAAAGCCCACTTCAACAAGAGCGGAGGGCATGGGGGGCTGGGTGATCACTCTAAAAGGAGCTTGGCGAAGACTGTTCATCTTAGACTGTTTGCGCAATCCCCTCCACTGGCGATCCAGACGGCGAGTGAGCTCACTGCTAAGACGAGTGCGTTTTTGCTCAACTAAGTCCTCTACAATGAGATCCACCTCATTTTTTTTGTGAGCTTTTAAGTGACTTTTTGGACCCTGGCTCCCTTCAAGGTGATGAAGGTAGTTCGCATTCTCCCGAGCCGCTTGAGCCATGGCCTCCTGATCGGGGGGAAGCTGACTGCGAAAGTAGAACTCTACACCTCGAGCACGGGAGTCGGGGGATGAGTTTACATGGAGGCTGAGAAAGAGGTCAGCCGGGGTCGACTGAGCCATCTGCACCCGCTCAGTGAGGCTGACATAGTGATCGTCAGTACGGGTGAGAGTGACTTTAAAATCAGGGTCTTGGCGGAGGTGTTCGGCCAGGAGTTGAGAAATTCTGAGGGCCAAATCAGACTCTCTAAGTCCTCCATGGGTGGCACCAAGGTCACGTCCCCCATGGCCTGGGTCCACCATCACATGAAGAGCCTGAGCGGGAAGCCCAATCAGTCCAGCAAGGACCAAGGGGCTCAATAAAATTCGAGAGAAGAGGGGAGCTATGGGCATAATCCAATTGTAGTGGGCCCCAAGGCCAAGGTGGAAGTGGGCTTGGACCTAAACTCAACCAGAGCCTGGGCCAAGGCGGCACTTTACGAGGGCATATAATGCAGTGAGCCATAAAAAAGGCAAAAAAAAGCGACCTGGAGGGTAAGGAGGGGGACCAGGTCGCCAAGGGGGGATACCAAACCTATAAGCAAGTCCGGTGCCAACTTTTTAGGAGCCTAATCAAAAATAAGCCCTCTAGAGGCTGGCAAATTTGCCTCTTTAAGGTCCCAAAGTCCCTATCTGGCCCTTAGTCGCAAGAGGGGAGTTTAGTTTTAGAGTCTTCTTTTAGTTTAAGTGCTTAAAATCACTTATTTTATGTTCTTCTGTCCACCTTCTTTACGAGCGGTCCAAAAATGGGTCCTGATTTGAACTAATTTCACTTTTGTTCACTGAGTTTATAAAGTTCCTTCCTCTCTCCCCCGATAGGGAGGCCATGAAAAGCTTAAATTTTTTCCAGCAGACTACTTCGATGGTGACTCTCTTGGGGCTTATCTCCCTCGGAGGGCTTATTTTTTCTCCTTCCGCTCTATCCATTGACCTCGATGACGTAGAGATTGGAATGGAGGAGGCTATGGCTGAATCAGAAGCGGCCAGGGCTGAGGCTGAGGCCACTCGCCGTCGGACAGAAGATGAAAGGCGAAGGGCCGAACAGGCTAAGAGAGATGCTGAGGCCGCAGCCTCTCAAGCGAGAGCGAAGGAGAGGGCAGCGCAACAGGAGATCCGGGATCTGGATCGTCAAATTACCGCCAGTCAAGCTGAGTACCGGCGATATGAAGAGAGTCGAGCCAGGGCCGAGGAAGAAGTTAAACAATACGAGACTCAAATACAGGAAAAGAATCGGGATCTGGAGCAGGCAAGAATTGTGACTCAGTCTGCTAAAGAGGAGAGGGATGCGCAAGTGGCCAAGGTGGCCCAGTTGGTCGAGCAGGCGAGGAAGGTGGAGTCTGAGATTCAGGCTTTAAGGGATGAGACCAGCCAGGTGCAAAGAGAGCTGCAACAGGCTAAGCAACAGGAAAATGTGGCCATGGAGCGTTTGGCAAGAGCCAGGGAGACCCATCTGCGAGAAAAAGCGGAGTCTGAGAGGCGTATTGAGGGATTTCGTCAGGACATTTCTGCTTCTCGAGATAAAGTAGCCAAGACTGAGCAGGAGGTCCGAGATCTGCGCCGACAGGTGGACACTTTGCAAGAGCAAGCAGTGATGGCTGAGGCTGAAGCTGAGCAGAGCCGAGTTCGCGCTCGCGAAGCCGAAGTTCGGGCCCAGCAGCTTCGTCAGGAACAGCAGAGCCAAGTTCAACGAGCTCAACAGCGCCGCGATGAGGCCCAGCAAAGTGTGGTTCAGAGTCGGGAACGAGAGGTCAAGGCTCGCACCACGGCCACGGCGGCCGATCAGGGTATCACTGATGCCAGAGCCAGGGCCGAGGCCGGTCAAGTCAATGTGGAGTTGAGGTCCAAGTCTGGTTCCGGACAGCCTCAGCGCCGCACAGTGGGGCGTAACTGTAACCTGCGCACTCAGCCCAGCGCTCGAGCGCCCTCTCAGGTGACCATGGAGGTTTCAAGGGGGACAGTGGTTCTCGCTCGAGATCACTCGGCCAGCTGGTATGAGGTTCAGCTGCGCTCGGGCCAAAGAGGCTTTATGGCCAAAAGCTGCTTTTAAGATATGCGGGTCACAGGCTTTTTAATTGGTCGGGTCTCAGGACCCTAGTCGTTTTTCAAAAACTCAATAAGGTGAATTTGTCCAGGGCGAAGCTCCCACAAGAGGTATTGGGGCCGCTTGCGGAAAGGGGCAAAGAGGTCGCCGGTGAGATGGTCCTGCACTTGGGCCAGGCGCTTGAGATTGCGAGCAAAAATTTGACCTATCGTTTTCTCAGTGGGAAAGCTTTCAAGTTGAAGTACTCTTTGTAGTAGAGCTGGTGAGGCCGGGGAGGCCTGTCCAGAATAGATATCGTGATAGCTGGCCCAACTCCAAGGCTTGAGTTGGGCCCTGAATTCTTTTTGCCACTGATCCATGTCCAGATCTTGGTAAATTAATGGTATTTGTCCAAGTACATTGCAAAAGAGCAGACAGTGATCGCCCTGTTGCCGGTGAAGGGATTCCAACTGGAGTGGATTGAGCAAATCCACCCGGCGCCAATGCACTTTGACTTGGGGGAAGCGGCGACTAAAAAGCCAACGGGACCAGGGGTCGGGCTCAAAGGCCAAAATGGATTCAAATCTTTGCAGAAATCCCAGGTCCAGGGACCAGCCCAGACTGGGGCCCACCAGGATCAAGTTCTTCTCCTGGGGGCTCCAGGAGTGGAGCCAGGATCTGACCCCAGCCAAATAATTGGCCCAAAGTCGGTGGCGATATTGAAGAGCTTTAAAGTGATAGACCAGACCGCCAGATTGAAGGTAACGGGCTTTGGTCATTTTTGTGGGCTTAATTCTTTCCAATAGGGCCTCATGGTTTTACAATAAAGTTTTAGTTTAACAGGGTGAGGGAAATTATGAAGTTCAAAAATGCACTGTTGGCGGCGGCCTTTGTGGTGCCATTGCAAGAAAAAGGTCAGTGGCAATCCTTAGAGTTTTCGCGCATCCCAGCCAATAAGGTGGAGTTCTCTCAAGAAAAAGGCTTAAACATTGCCGTAAACTCTTCAGCCAGTCCGCTGATCTTTCCACTGCCTGAGGTCAAAAAACTCTCTGCGGTGGAAGTGAAGGGTGAGTTTCAGGGGAAGGTAAAGCTTAAAGAGGGACAGATTCAGGGCGATGGGGCTGCTGATGATTATATCTTTCGTCTGGGCCTGGTGCTCAAGGGAGAGCAACGTCTGAATTTTGTGCAAAGGCGAATTGCTGCCAAGTGGATACGCACCCTTTTTGACCTCGCTCCTCCCAATATGGGAGTAGATCACATTTTGTTTTTGAATGTGGGGCAGATGGATGAGCAAATCGGTCGAAAGCGGGCTCATCCATTAAGTGATCTGCTGAAAGAGCATGTGGTGTGGAAGCACAAGGGCGATGGTCCCTTTGAGTACCGCCATGAATTTGATCAGCCGGTGGAGGTGGTGGCCCTGTGGCTGTCTTCAGATGGAGACGACACCAAGTCTTCTTTTAAGGTGAACCTCTCGGAGATTCGTCTCCATCAGGCTGACAGTGGGAAGGTCAAAAGCCAGAGTCTCCGCACTCCGGCTCAGGGGCCATCCGGGCAATAGGGGCAGGCGAGGCCTAAAAGTAGCCCTGCTCTTTCATCCACTGGTTGGAGACAAACTTGCTCATGTAGTTGCGCACTCCATCGGCCAGGACGACCACGCAGTTCTGCCCCTCTTTCAGTGAGCCGGCCGCTTCCATGACCCCCGTCATGGCGGCTCCACAGCTGCCCCCACACAAAAAACCCTCTTCGCGGATCAGGCGGCGAGCCATCAAAAAGGAATCCCGGTCATTGGTTTTCACCCAGCGATCCACCAGGCTGCGATCCAAAACCTCAGGGACAAAGTCATAGCCAATGCCCTCCACTTGGTAGGAGCTGATGGGCCCTTCTCCAGCTAAAATAGAGCCCTCGGGGTCCACGCCCACCACCTCTACCTGAGGGCAGACCTCCTTCACTCTTCGCGCCACTCCACTTAAAGTGCCTCCAGTGCCCGCTGAAATCACCAACATATCCACTTGATTGTTGAGGTCGCGAAGGATCTCTTCAGCTGTACCATGGTAGTGGGCATTGGGGTTGGAGAGGTTGGCGTACTGATCCAAAATATGGGCCTTGGGCAGCTCTTTTTGCAGTTTCTTGGCCACGCCAATATGGCTTTCTGGCGCATCCCAGGCGGCCTCAGTGGGAGTGCGGATAATCTCGGCCCCCAGGGCCTCCAGCATCACTTGCTTTTCCTGGCTCATCTTTTGCGGCATAGTGATAATCACTCGGTAGCCGAGCACAGCTCCAGCTAAGGCCAAGCCAATTCCAGTGTTGCCACTGGTGGGCTCAATCAGGGTGTCGCCGGGCTTGATGCGGCCTGATTTTTCCGCATCCACCACCATCTGGTAGCCAATGCGGTCCTTCACCGAGCCCCCAGGATTCATAAACTCACACTTGGCCCACACATTACATTTGAGATGTTGGGCCACTCGGTTGACCTTCACCAATGGGGTGTTGCCAATGGCCTGCAGTATATTGTCCAATTTCATTTTACTCTCCCTGAAGATCTCTGATTTAAGGAGAAAGCCTCTACTAAGGCAATGAAAACTTCAGACTTTGGGGGCTGAGAGAGGGCAAAGGCTGCTCTTTTTTTTGGCAGGACTTGTACATTCTACAGAGATCAGTCTTTGGGCTTTTCTTCCAGGACGCCAAAGGCTAGAGAGTTGTGAGCAAAAGTACACAGAAAAGCTAAGATATCTTGACCTCTGGGGGTAATGTGCAGGGATCTGATCGAAGAGCTTGGAATTTTTATCTTGAACTTCGTCTTTTCTTTTTAGCCCTCCTTATCTTTCCTCAACTCCTTTTGGCCCATGATCGAAACTGTCGCGAGCTGCTGACGGGTTATATGCACAACCTTCAGGAGCGCAGCCTGTTGGTGGACAAAGATGGGCTTCTGGTGGTGAGTTCTGATCTGGCCTATTTGCAACAAAAAGTGGTCAGTGACTGGATGGAGATGAAGGCTCTGATTGCTGAGAGCCGCCAGTTGGGTCAGCATATTTTGCTCCTGCCCGGTAGCTACGATGTCATCCATCAAAATCACGCCCTCTTTGTGCAGAGAGCTCTTGAGGCCTATATGCAGGAGATGGGTTTAAGGCGAGAGCAGGTGCTGGTGGTACTGATTGCCGACGGCGACCGACTGATCGGTCAGTCCAAGGCCAGCAAGTTTGTGGGCTTTGGCGGCAGTGAGCCCCTGCGCCGGCCCCTGCAGAGCGAGGAGAGGTTTCCCCAGTCGCCCATGCACCCAAGACTGGCCGATTTGGCCAGTATTCCGATAGCCGATAAGGTTTACCTGTCCCGCTCCCCGCTAAAATTGGACCCCAAGGTGATTCTCAATCAAGAAAGTCTTGTGGCCTTAAGTCTTTTTGTAGAGTCCCTCCCTGAGCGAGCGCAGATTTTGCTGGCTGAAAGGGCTGAACTCCTAACTCCCGCTGAGCAAACTCGCATCCAAAACTATGTGGCCACCACCGAGCTGATGATCCGACAGATTTTGAACTCCCCTGAGTTGGGCTGGAGGCAGATTCAGGAGATCTTTTCCCAGAGCTACCACGGGCACAATAGCGGCTGGGACATCAGTGCGTGGAATCTATTTTTGTACTCCATGCTAGAGCTCAGAGAGCCCAATCCACGCCTCGACCAGTCCCCGTTTTTTGCGGGAGCTGCGGCTCCCGTCGTGCGTATGCTCAATGTGAACGACGGAGATTACTTCAATTTGGTCCAATTTTGGAACGATCTGGTGGGAGTGCGAGTGCGCACTGTCGTGGGGCCAGAGGGCGTCTCCACCTCTAAACTTCTGAAAGAGCATCCCCCTGAAGTTCTTCTTGAGCGCAAGCAGCTCTATCATAACCTCTCCTTTGGCGGCCCTTAGATTTTGTATTTAAGCTTTTTCACTTTTGGTTCAAATAGTAACAGGCCGCTGGCAATTGCAACCCCCAACACCACGGCAGGAGCTGTGGGAAGAGTGGGCCAGAGCAAGGAGGCTATGAAGCCTGAGGTGGAGCCGAGGAGGATGGCGAGAGTGAGGCGCAGTTGGTAGGCTTGGTGGGACAAGTCCTGGCGCCGGGCCAGAAGACTTGGGGCAATAAAGAGTCCTCCTAAGGTAAAGAGCAGGCCCAAGTACTGAATCGATAGACTGATCAAAAACAGAGCCAGCAGAGTGAAACTCCAAGAGGGGATTTGCGTGGGGCCGAGTACGGCCAGATTGAAGCTCTGCTTGAGCCAGAGGCGACGCCAATAGAAAAGAGCTCCCAAACTTAAAAAGCTCAATACCCCTGCACTTAAAGCCTCTCGATCCGAGAGAGTGGCCAGGTCCCCAAAGTAAATGGCACTCATATGGGTCTCAAGGTGAGGAGACAGGGAGGCGGTTACATGGCTTAAGGCCATTAATAGTGCAAAGGCCATGAGCAAGGAGGCCGGGGCCAGAGAGGGGTTTTGTCTCCAGCGCAGTTTTTCACTCCAGAGATAACTCAAGCCCGCCACCCCCAAACCTAGAAGAAGGGGCAAAAGTCCGGACTCCAGCTCGGAGCTGTAGACCGCCCCATTATGACTAGAGCCATGGCCGTGGTCTCCCCCATGGCTGTGGAGAAGCACATTCAAAGCGATCCCTAAGAGCACTCCCAGCGAAGAGCCCTGGGACACCACCAGAGTCTGCAGACTCTGGCCTCTGGCCATCAGATGCATTCCCACCAAAGCCAAAGCCAGGGCCAGGAGGGGAGTGGTCAGCAAAGTCCATTTGTAAATGCTCAGTAGGTGAAAGAGCTGTGACCAGTCACTCATGCCTTCACCTTCTTTAAACGCAGCTCTCCATGGATATTAGAGGGCACTTCCCAGTCATTGTGACAGCTGATCAGGGCGGCCACTCCCTGGCCTCTTTCAATCTGCCACTGGAGCAGCTGATGGGCGGCAAAGAGGCTTCTCTCATCCAAGTGATTAAAGGGCTCATCCAACAACAGAAGCTTTCCCCCAGGCTGAAGTAGGCTTTTGACTAAGAGCAGACGCTGGCGTTCTCCTCCACTGGCTCCAGCCCATGGGCGCTTAAGCAGCTCAGGGGTAATCAACTTGAGCTCAAGAGCCTTGGCCGTCAAAGTAGAGTCCTCAGGGGCTTCCAGGGCCAAGACTTCGCCCAAAGTGATGGGCCAGGCCAGATGGGGCTGGGTGATCTGGGGCAAGTAGACTTTCTCACTGGGGGAAAGGGAGCAGTCCCATTGGCCGGTGAAGTGGGGGTGAAGGCCGAGGAAAATTTTGAGCAGAGTGCTTTTTCCCACTCCATTGGGACCTCGCAGGACCCAGAGTTCTCCAGGGCCCAGGCTCCAATCAATGGGCTCAAAGAGAGGCTCGCCCAAAGGAGTCTGTCCCTGCAGCTGCTGAACTTTGAGCAGAGCGGAGGGAGTGGGAGTGGTCTGAATGGGACTTTGAGTTTCAGTGGTCACGGCGGGCTTGGACTCCCTGCTCAGAATCTTTTGTTCCCAAAGCCAGGATCAACTGATCGGCCAAGTGATGCTGGAGCCGAGCAATGGTCGCAAGCTCAGGATGAGAGGGCTTAATGCTCAAAGGGAGCCTCAACACCTTGACTCCAGAGAGCTGCTCAAAGCGCCTCAGAGTTCGTCTAGGGCTTGAGGGGTTGGCCAAGGCCAAGCGCACAGAGTTTTCTCGGGCCCTCTTGGCCACCTGAGCCAAGTGAGCTGCTGAGGGGGCCACCCCGGGCTTCTCCTCAATGGAGCCGAGAGAGGGGATATTATAGAGGCGCAAAAAGTAGGTGAACTCCTGATGGTACTCGATCACAAGAGGGGCCGCACCTGAGGTCTTCAGCACTTGGAGCTTTTCGCGGACAGCCTCTTCCAATTTTGCCATGGACTGAACAAAGTCCTTTTGTCGACTCTCAAACTCAGCCTGCCACTCAGGCCGGAGGCCCACCATCACTCGCAAAACCTCCTCAGAGGCCTCGGCCATGGAGCGGGGGCTCAAGTTAAAGTGGGGGTTGCCGTGGGGGTGAAGGTCACCCATGGAGCGATCAATGGGACCAGAGGGCACATCGAGGGCCCGCACAGAGCGGCCAGCTTCGCAAAAGCCAGGTCCCCCTCGCTGAATGGAGCGATTGCCGGAGCGGCTCAAGACCCGAGGCAGCCAGCCCACCTCCAGATCAAGACCCATAGAGCAGAGCAGATCCGCTTGACTGGCTTGAGCCACAAAGTCGGGGCGGGCATCCACATAGTGGGGATCTTCGTGTCCGGTGAGAAGGCTCTGCACTTGGACCCGGTCGCCCCCAATGGTCTGAATAATTTCAGCCAAGTCCGGCAGAGTGGTGAGAGCCCTAAGGGCCGAGGGCGTTTGTGAGAGGCTCTCCTTGGCAGAAACTGCGGGGCCAGCGAGGAGAAGGGCTCCACTGAGGCCAATGGCTCTGGCCAAGCCAAGGCCCTCTGCTAAGCCAAGAGCCCTTGCCAGGCCAAGGGCCCAAGTTAAAGCTTTCGATTTGATTTCTGATGGCCAGCTTTTAAAATTCATGGGCCGGGTGATCTCCTAAAATAAAAGTGAGCTGCAGCTGCAGCTCTTGATGGCGACGATCGGACTCGCCCTGAGCGGTCCTTAAGTCGTAGGCATAGGCCAGGCGAAAGAGGGCAAACTCACTGTGGCGAAAGGTCAAAGTGGGAATGAAGGTCACATCAAGGTTTTCTTGTCTTTCTCCCGTGGTCACAAAGCGGCGGCTCAAGTCACTAAACAAATCCAGGCGCAGGCCTGCCGACCACTGTTCATCTAGCCCGTATTCGGGAAAAAAGTAGGCACCCACTCTCTCGCGAGCCTCGGTGACTTGGGGGTTGATTCTCTCATACCAGATTTCACTCTGCAGATGGTATTTGAGCACTCGGCCCTGGCGCCATTTGTAGGTGGCATCTAAGCCCACAAGGCTTCGGCGAAGCCCTGAGTTCTCCACATGGCCCACATAGGTGGTTCCCAGCAGCAGGCCCTGACCTCGCCCCAAATCCACAAAAAAGTTGGGGTGAAGATAGTGGATGGGCATTTGTGGTCTTAAGCCCTTAGTGTGAGTGTGGCCCCAGTTGTAGCCGCGGGTGACCCCTAAGGTGAGCTCAAGAAACTGAGAGCCGGGGAGCAAATAGGAGATCTCGACTCCTGTGTCTGCCACGGCCTCGAAGTCTAAAAATTCCCTATGCACTCGGGGAGTGGAGAGAAAGGGCCAGTCGTGCTGGTGAAACTGATTGAGTCGGCCGATATTGAGAAAAAAGTGCCCCACTTTGATTTGACCTCGGGGCAGCCAGCGGGAGGAGGACAAAAAGGCCTCATGGACCTCAAACATATATTGGCCCTGGTACTCATGGGCGGCTAAGGTGAGCCGCCCATCAAAGCGGTGATCCACGGCCCCATAGAGCATAAGCTCAGCCGAGCGCAGCCACAGGTGATCTTCCTCAGTGACAAAGTCAGCGGCCAAAGAGGTCTTTAAGTGCTCTTCCCAAGCGGGGCGCTCACCTGCCCAGCTTAATTGAGGAAGCCAGAGCATGCAGAAGGCCAAACAGGAGTTAATTAAAAAAGGGCTTCCTCTATTCATCCGTCAGTGTCCCGCCAAGGGGGCGCCAAAGTTGGCCCCAGTGATTCGAGCTCCGTCAAGGCGGAGTCCCCAAAAGCGACCCTGCCCATTCCCGGGGGAGCTCTGAGGGTAGTTGTTTTTGAGCTCCAAAGTGTCAGTGGCCGAGTTGAAGAGGGCTTGATGTGGAGTCTGCCTTTGAGGCTTTCTTAAGCCCTGCCAGATCAGCACATGGGCAGGAGTTTCCCAGTTATGAATATCCACAGTAAACTGTAAAGGCTTACTGGCATGGACTGAAGCGAAGTGTCCCTCAGCAAAGCGAGGGGCCCAGGAGGGACCGGACCAATTTTGCTCTACTCCTCCACTTCGGGCTTGAACCACAAGCTCTTCATGTTGCCTTCTCCATTCAATTTCAAAGCCGTGCTGGAGCTCTCCATTGGCAAAGCTGACGAAGGTGACAGATCCCCCCTCTTCCAATTCAAAGCTCAGTTCAAAGCTGTGCTGGCTTTGCACTTGTTCAAGGGGGCAGAGAAAGAGCAGTTCACCAAAGCCCTCCACGGAATGTTGAGGGCCTTGAACCGAATCCAGCGAGGCAAAACTCAAGCGGCTCTCCTGTCCAGAGGCGATGATCTCTTTCACCTGACAGGCCCCCATTTTGTAGCTGGCTCCCTCTTCAAAAGCCAGGTCCGGATTGTGTCCACCTCCGCAGCCGGTCAGAATTGAAAGCCCCAGCCCAAGGCTGATCAAACTGACCTCTGCCCATCGGGGGAGGTCGTTGAGAGGGAGGACTCTGTGCTTTAAAGCTTTCAACTCACTTCTCCTTATCACTGGGCCGGAATAGTTTCGGGGATGGCGCCGGGACCTTGGCTGCGGCGTCTATGACAGTCAATATGGCGGCCGTGGTAGTGGCAAAGATAGTGGCGCAGCATCCCCTGGCCCGTTTGATCTTGTAGGGCAAAGCTGGCAAACATATCTTTTCCGT
>SKLV01000061.1 GCA_007121385.1 Bdellovibrionales bacterium | reverse complement strand
ATCACTCAAACAGGAGACATAGATAACAACTTGGCTGGAAAAACTCGCTACCAACGAAGGCTCAACTCCTATCGTGCTCTCACAATTTTAGACCAAGGCTTGGCCGCCACCGGAGTCGTGGCTGAAAACACTCGGCAAATGCGGGAAGTCCACTTTGCCTCAGATCCGCAGAGGGCGAGACTGGCTGAGGTCCAGACAGGAGCCAATTCGGTGTCAGTGTCGGAAATGAGTCAGTTCAATCAAGCTCTTCAGGGCCATCTGCAGGCGGCTCTCAGTGAAACTCGCAAAGAGACCACGGACTCTAAAGCTCAAAACAAACCTTAATATCCATCAAAGGCGTGGAAAGTAAAAACGCAAAGCCAGGCTAAGAAAGATCAAAGCCGCTCCCACCCCCACCATATTGCGAAAAGCGGGCAAAAAGTAACCCATCACAATCAACATCGAGCTTAAGAAAATGATCCAAGAGCTGAAGCGAGGCCAAGGCAAGGTCCGCACAGCAGATCGGCCGGAGGCCACTGTTTGAGAAGAGCCCACAAAACTCTTTTCTCGGCTGAGGGGAGCCGCAGTGAGGGCCACGAGAGCTCGAGTCATGGACTGAGCCATGGGCTCCTCAGGCTGCACCTCAAGAATCCGTCCATACTGAGCCGCTGCAAAGGGCAAGTTTTCCTCCTTTTGACAGGCAGCAAGAAACTTGCGATGCAGAGACTCATTGACAAAGTCCTCAATAACTTCTCTCCAGAGAAACTTCAGCTCCGGCGAAGCCGAAAGCTGAAAGCTGTCCTGATCCTTGAGCCAATCAAACTTTGTAAAGATCAAACCACAGCCCAAACACTCCTTATCTCCCGCCCTATAGGGCCTTTCACATTTGGGACAGTGGAACTCCGGCTCCAATTTCAAAGAGATGTCTGACGCTTTGCGGTGCTCGCCCCCCTGAGGAGTCAAGTCCTCTCTGGAGGGCTCTGCGGAGACTTCGGGGGTCGCTGACTGAACCCGACCATCAAGACCACTCTCAAGTCCATCCTGAGTGGAGTGCCCTTGCGAACTCTCCTCTTGCATCCACTCCAGAGGAAAGCCCAAAATCTCCTCGGCCGCCCAGTTCTCATCAAAAGGTATCCAAAACTGGGTTTGACAGGACAGGCACTCAAAGCGAGGGCGAGGCTCACGAATGTCTTCCGTTTTGACTAAGTAAAGCTTAAAGCACTCAGGACAGCGCACTTTAATCGAACTCAATCGACTGTGCAGGACTGAAATATCTGCCCTGTTTAAGTCCTGATGACTCATTCCCTGCACTCTTACTCCCTCATCCTGAGTTTTTTCATCGACCTCTAAGTTTTCCAACTGGCGACTCCCTCCGCTTTGGTGTTAAAACTGTCGATATGTTGCTTGCCATTTTATCAGGAATATTGATTGGCACAAGTTATATTCCCTTCCCCCCTTGGGCCGTGTTTTTTTGTTTTGTTCCCCTCTGGGTGCAGTGGATTCATGATCCTAGGCCGGGAAGAGTGTTTCTGTATGGTTGGGTCACTCAATTTGTTCTGACTCTCATTGGCTTTAACTGGGTGGCCTACACAGCCCTCGAGTTTGGCCATATTCCCATTCCCCTCAACGTGGGGGTTCTCCTTCTCTTTGCCGCCTTAGCGCACCTGCATATTCCCCTTGCGGGATGGCTCTGGGCTCTACTCCATCGCCGCTACCACCTCCCCTTGGTGGTCTCCGTGGGGCTCTTGCCTGCATTTCACTCTCTGAGTGAAATGCTGTTCCCCATGATTTTTAACTGGCACCTGGGTTACACTTGGCTGTGGGCTGGCTGGCCTGGCTTTCACTTTGCCGATATCATTGGATTTGAGGGCCTCAGCGCAATGACTTTTTTGATCAATGCCGGCTTTCTCTGGGCCTGGCTCAGAGGGCGAAATCGCCCCGCCCTTGCCTGGGCCATCAGTACAGCTCTTTTTGTTTTTGCCATCCAGGGAGCAGGATGGCTGTATCAAAGGTCTCTCCCCTCCTCCACTCAAGAGGTTCTCACTTTAAAAGTGGCCATTGTTCAGGCCAATATCGGCAATCAGGAAAAACAATTTGCCAAAAAGGGCTGGGGTTTTCGCGACAATATCCTGGCCAGTTACTTGGGACTCACTGAGCAGGCCGTCACAGAGGCTCGTGAACGAGGCTGGGATTTAGACTTTGCTGTATGGCCTGAGACCGCCTTCCCAGAGCTGCTTGGCCCTCATCTGCCCCCCAGCTCTCGCTCTCGGCAGCTCTTCCGCTTTTTAGAGGAACAGAATTTGGCTCTAGTGACGGGAACCTATAGCCGCCTCCCTGAAAATCAGAAAGTGACTAATGCTCTCGTGTCCTTGAGCTCCTCGGGCTCTCTTGTTGAGCCCATCTACCATAAAACTGTTCTCTTGGCCTTTGGCGAATATCTCCCCGGTGCCAGTTGGTTTCCGCAAATTAAAAACTATTTACCTCAGGTGGCTGATTTCGGTCGAGGCGATGGCCCCCTCCTCTTACAAGTGGGGCGCTGGTCTGCCGGAGCTCAAATCTGCTACGAAGGCCTCTTCCCCTCCTTTTCGCGGGAGTTGGCCCTTCAGGGAGCCCAATTTATTGTGAATGTGACCAACGACTCCTGGTTTGGAACCTGGCAGGAGCCCTACCAGCACCTTTACATGACCCTGGCTCGGGCCATTGAGGTGCGTCGGCCTCTGATCCGCTCGACCAACACGGGTATTTCCACCGTTTACCTGCCTCAAGGTCAGCTTCTGGAAAGCTCCCCCCTCCACGAAGAGTGGTGGGGGCTCTATGAAATTCCCATATCTTTGGACAGCGAACAGACTTGGTTCACTCGAGGAGGGATTCATGCTCCAAAGGTGTTTTGGGCCCTTTGGCTGATGGCCATTTTGGGCTTGGGACTCAGCTCCAGGTCTAAAGAGTCATCGACCTTGAACTTGAATAAGAAAAGTGGTTTTTAAATGCAAACAGAGGATCTAGCTCATTTAGATTGGTTGGAAATACTTCGTCGACTGGAGAGCTTTGCCACCTCTGAGGCGGGACGCTCTGCCCTTCAATCTCTGCAACCCCTGGAGGAGGAAAGTCAGGCCTTAGCGGATTTTTCTCGAACTCAGGAGCTGCAAGGCCTTTTGAATCAAGGGCAGCGGCCCTATATGGAAAGCCTGGACTTGTTCCAACTCTGGTATCAGCGATTGACTCGCCAAGCTCACCTAAAGCCTTTAGAGCTTAAGGATGTGCGCCACTTTTGTTTAGAGGTGATGGCCCTCAAAGCGGCCTTAAGCGAAAGCCGGGGCCCTTGGCTTAACGAAGTGGCCGGCCAACTTTTTGATGCTCAGGAGCCCTTGGCGGCCATTGATCAGCTGATGACTGCAGAAGGAGAGATTCGCACTGATGCCAGCGAAACCCTATTTAAGCTCCACCGCGAGAAGACTCAGCAAACTAAGACTTTACAAAACACCTTGGATCGACTGATTCATCAGCAGCAGATGGAGCCCATCCTACAGGACAAATATGTCACCACCCGAGAAGGACGCTGGGTTCTTCCCGTTAAAGGGGGCATGCAACATCAATTTGAGGGCATTATTCATGCATCGAGCCAAAGCAAACAGACTGTGTTCATGGAACCTAAAGAGGTCATTGCACTCAACAATCGGTTGAATGAGATTGAAGCTGAAATTGAGTCCGAGGTGGAGAGACTCTTGACCGAACTCAGTCAGTACTTGCACCAGCTGTGCCCGCAGATGGAGATCACTCGCAGCAAGATGACAGACTGTGACCGCTATTTGGCGCAAGCTCAGTTGGCCAATCACTTGGAGGCCCAGCCTTGCCGTTTTTCCGATCACGAGCTCCACCTTCTCGAAGTCCGCCATCCTCTGCTGGTTTTGAATCATGAGAATGTTGTGGCCAACACAGTTCATCTATCAATGGATCGGCCCATCCTTCTCCTCTCAGGGCCCAACGCAGGAGGAAAAACAGTTCTGCTTAAGTCCATTGGCTTGGCCGCTCATATGGCTCGCTGTGGTCTGCTGATTTGCGCTGAACCTCAGGCTAAAATTCCCTTCTTTCGCCAGCTGCACATTTCGGTGGGGGACAGTCAAAGTGTGGATGCCCACTTAAGCACTTTTGCAGCTCATTTGAAAGTTCTGAATCAAGCTGCAGAGGCCAGCGGTCCGGAGCACCTTCTGCTGATTGACGAGATCTGTGGCTCTACAGACCCCGAAGAAGGGGCGGCTCTGGCCAGAAGCTTTATCCAGGCCTACTCTAAAAACCGAGTCTTTGCTGTCGTCACAAGCCACCTTGGACCTTTGAAAAGTGGCTGGAATGAAACCAGTGGGGTGATCAACGGCAGCCTAGAGTATGATTCCCAAAGTGGGCGCCCGACTTATCAATTTTTGATGGGAGTACCAGGACAGAGCCTGGCCATTCAAACGGCTCGCCGGGTTGGGGTGAGCCAAGAGATTCTTCAACGGGCTTTGGAGCACCTGAGCCCGGAGCAGCAGCTTTATCAGGAAAATCTCGTCGAGGTGGAGCAGATGAAGGATGAACTGCGAAAGCTCACTGAAAAGCTAAGGAAGGAAAGCCAGGAGGCCCGGCAGACCAAAAGTCGCTACGCCACCTTGGTGGAGAAGTTTGAGAGAGACAGGGAGCGAATGCTGGAACAGGCCATGAAAAGGGCTGAGAAAAAGGTCGATAACCTCATAGAAAATGTTCGAGTGGAACAGGTTTTTCGCAAACATGAGGAGCTGGAAAAGATCAAACAGGATCTGCCCGAGGTGATCAAAGCCTCCTCGGTCAAATCTGGCTCTGCAGTGAGTCGAATTGAAACCCCCGAGGACTTTGCCCGTTTCTTTCCTCCAGGAGCTAAGGTTTTTGCCCCCAGCATCGGCAGAGATGCGGTTATTCAGGGAAAGCCCAACAGTAAAGGGGAAGTGCCCGTTTTATCTCAGTCCATGCGGGTGACTCTCCACTGGAAGGACCTACGCCCCCCGCAGATGGCCCCCAACCCCACCATGGATCTGGTGCGAAAGTCCGCCGGCGTGGTTTCCAGCGCCGCCCTAGAAGGGGACCGGGTGGTGGATCTCAGAGGCCTCAGCTCTGAGGAGGCCCTTGAGCAACTGGAGATTCAGCTGGACACAGCAGCTCTACATCAGGAGGAGCGAGTCAAAGTGGTCCATGGACATGGCACTGAGAGCCTCAAGCGGGCTGTCCGCAGCTATCTGTCTCGAAGTGTCTATGTGAAAAAGTGGGAGTCAGGAACTCCTGAGAGCGGTGGAGATGGAGTCACCTGGGTGGAGATCACGGACGGGGATTAAGGACCTCCCTGAAGTCTATAACATAAATTGACGGCAAAATTCATTGGCCCTGGTGAAATAGTCCTCATCGGTGAAGGCACTGTTGCGCAAAGACCAAAGGGGATGAAGCTCAGGCAGAGTGGTGCCCTCGCGAAAGGCCCGATAGGTATTGGGGTTGACAATAAATAGAGGGATCAGGGCATCCGCGGTGGCCTGAGCTTGGCTCGGGTTCTGAGCATTGGCATCGTAGAAGGCAAAAGTCAGACCTTCATATTTCAAATCCAAATCCTCCAAAGTCATAAAGAAGTGATCAAAAAAGTTCACCAAAGTGACTCCCTGATCTCCCAGATTGTGCTCCTGAATCAAGGTCATCAGATCCGGCCCAGAGATTCGCGTCAGTGTAGTCTCTAGGTACTCGCGATTGCCAAAACGGGGCTGGAAACGAATCTCCACCGCTTGAGAGTTATAGGAGCGGCCACTGAGATCCTCCTCAAAGCGAAAAATCTGCATATAGTGACTGTCGGAGAGGCTCCACTGTGGATGGGGTTTAGAAATTCTGAGTCGAGTCCGATCATAGATATACCGGCGTGTCTGCGGGTCGATATAAGCAGTCATAAAAGCTTCAAAGCCCTGCCCCGGATGGGCCACGGCACTGCAATCCGTTTTGGGGGCCGACTCAAAATAGCCCGGGAGGGGATCTTGACCGCTCAGTGGAGGAGGAGGCTCAGTGCCCCGAACGACCGGCTCCGTGCTGCCTAAGCTCGTCACTCCCGCCCTCTGCACTTTACTGGCTTCACAACCCATGAAAAGAAGGCTGAGAGCCGCCACAAAGGCCAAAGTGAGGCTCTGTCGACGATGGTCGCGAAAGCGAAATTGAGAGAAAGTGGTTTGGATTTGCATTTGAAATCCCCCTTTACCACTTATAAAGGCAATAAAGATGCCAACATAAAACTAGATTATTCATTGCCCTGGCCTCTCAAATTGAGACATGATACTGAACTTTAAACAGTGAAAGACTGGGTTTTCGTGAAAAAAACAATGCTAAACAGTAGGAATTTCAGAGGAAAGCCGAATATCGCCCAAGGTTTGGACAGCTGTGCAGCCCCCTCAGGTCCCTGGGTCTCTCTATTGTGGCTCAGCCTCAGCCTTGTCGCGGCTTCAGGAGGCTGTGCCTCGGCGCCCAAGGGGCCTTATCATCTCGAGCTGAAGGGAGCTCAAGACAGCTCCTATGAGGTTCTCACTGACTACTACACTCACAATATAGTGAGAAGCTTTGCCGACTCCCAACTGGTTCGGGAAAAAACAGAGATAGGCCGCTTCCAGGTACGCACAGAAGTTCTGCCTGCCCTTCTGCTTCCCTCCGACTCAGGGGAAGTCTCCACGCCTCCATCGGGCAACGTTGATATGTTGCCCGCCCTGGAAACCCTGATTCACTATCGACTGAGAACTCTGACCAAAGAAGGCCCGCTTCGACTCAATGACTTAGGCTTTCCAGATGTGGGGGAGGAGCTCGACTATATCTTTACTCCCCAGGCTGAAGTCTTAAGGGTGGGAGATATCCCCCCCTCTTCCCATTTCTATGTCCCCCCTCTGCCCCTACCTGACCGGCCGGTGGGTCCAGGAGATACTTGGGAGCTCAACCACCATTGGTTTTCAGAATCGGGACTGCCTCTCAAACTTCAAGTGATTGCCATTTTTAATACTCTTGTCTCTTGCCCCCCTTGGGGCTGGTGTGCAGACCTCGATATCTCTGGAGACCTAGACATCCCCGGACTGGATCGTCAAAGTCTTCGCTTTGAGAGCCTAATCCAAGGACGCATGCTCTTTGCCTTAGAAAAGGGGCTTCTATTATGGTCTGAGGTGCACAGCCATGAAGAGACTCTGACTCAAGAAGAACATCAACAGTCTCTTTCCTGCTTGGTGGGCCAAGTGCAAAAAAACTCCTGCCCTCCTCCCCAGTGTCGCCCCAAAGAACTGGGGGGCCTTCCCGCCTGTCTCGTGGGAGAAAAAAAGTAAGCAGAGCCTTTCAGTGACTGGCCTCTTGCACGACCTCGTCGGCCTGAAGATTTTCACCATGACGATAGCGATCCACCAAAGACCTATCACGAGTGGGAAAAGAAAATAACAGCGCATGACTGTTGGAGGGCATATCCTCGAGAGTGACCACCACATAGTACATCTCGTCCTCCCCACCCTCGGAAAAGCTTCGAATAAAACTCACTAGAATATTGCCCATTGAGTCGGCACTTCGCCAGATCTCATCCGCTTCTCCCAAGGTCTCTTCCCGCAAATGATAGTATTGGGGAAAGCTCTCTTCGAGCAAATCCTTCTCACTGCGCAAAAGCATCATGGCCTTATAGAGGCCGGTGGCTAACTCATCCCCTTCATTCAAAGCATCTCCATCCAAAGCTCCTATGGGGGCCTCTCGCTGTGCTCGGTCATAGACCTTTTCTCCACGCCGATAAGAGTTGAGGAGAGTTTGGTCTTGAGTGGGAAAGTGAAGGTAGACAAAGCTAGGTATATCCTCCGTCATGTAGCAGAGGGCCACATGATAAAGGGCTTTTTTGTCGCCCTGAACTCCCACCTCTTGGTCGGCCATTTTCCGCAGGTAAATCACCACTTCATCTTCAACCACATCATTGTCTTCAGCCCAGACCTCATCGGGATCTTCCAATAAAATCGACAAGTTCTTTTCGTAATTAGAAAAATCCGCCGGGGAGATGTCCTGACTGGAGTGTTGAGAAAAAAACTCCTTTTCAAAATGTTCTATGCCTCGAGCAAAGTGGTCGTACAGCTCCTGCTCAGAGGAAAAAACCAATCCCTGGGACTCATCAATCACAATGGGTGAGGAGTTGCTCTTTTTATTTTCGGCTCTTTTCATTTTGCCCCTTACTAACACCTGTCTCAGGATGAGACAGACTCCACCAGTTGGAGACTTGCATCTTTATGATATCATAGGCCTAACGACTAACCATGTCAAACGCAGCCTATTTTCCTTGCTCAAACTCCACTTTATTTAAACAATCAGGTCAAGATGTCTCTAGATGACTCTCACCTCGATGAGATTGAATATTTATTGACTCAATCTTTAAATGGGGTCCATCACCTGTTTGATCACACTACTATAGCAAAGATCCTCAGTCGCCCCAACGACGAATTTGACCCCTTTAGTTTTGAGAATCTTCAAATGGTTCAGTCTCTCTTTGCCGAACTGCTCAGCCAGGAAAGCCTTCCTGCCAAGCGACGCTTTCTCCACCAGCTGGATGAAGCCTCTTACGAAGTCCTGGTCCGCACTTACTTTCATGTTGTGGACAACAGTCTATTGGCCTCCAAGCCCGAACAGCATTAAAACAGCTCAAGGGACCCCTTCTCTTTTCCGAAAAGAGAACCATGCAGTTTCTTTTTACTAAGCTCAAAATAAATCTCTCTCAAGGACTTTGGCTTCCGAGCCTTTTGTTCATTTTGATCCTCAGCTCTTTCGGCCCCTTAGCTCGGTCGGAGTATCGAGCCTATGAGTTGGAGATCGGCCCCCGGCGTGTGATCACCACTTTAGACCCCCAGCAGTACGTGCAGCTCCACCCCCTGAACCCGGGAGAGCAAGTCCAATATTTAAGCTCGTGGATGTGCTGGGGAAGCACTGCTCACCACAAGCCCATCTGCCCCCGTCCTCCAGAATATCTTGATCGAGAGCCCGCCACCGATGAAAGTCTAGAAGCCCCCGGACCGTGAAGCAAAGACCTCTACAAAGCCGAAGCAAAAAGTTAAACTGAGACCATGTCCGAAATCTCCCAGCCCTCCTCCAATCCATCTCCTCGCCCCCAGCAACTGGCTCAGCAAAAGCACAAACAGGAGATGCGTGAACTCCAGGAAAAGCATACTAAAAAGAAGAGTCAACTTTTGGAGAAACATCGGGCTGAAATGCAAAGCCTTAATCAAGAGAAAAAAGCCAGCATCAATCATATTCGCGAAAAAAGTGCCGATGAGATCAGAGAAATCCAAGCGCAAAAACAGCAGCTGAGCACCTATGAGAGACAGACTTTGACGGAACAGAGAAAGCGCAACCAAGCCCACCAACAAGAACTGCAAAAATTGGAAGTAGAGCAGCGTCGTGAACTGGAGTCTCTGCAGCAAAAACATGAGCGGGCTAAGACCGACCTGCAGAGGCGCCATCAAGAGGAGTTATCCGACCGGCAAAAGGCCCTGAACTCAGAGCTCGATCGTCAACAAAACTTATTTGAAAAAAACTACCAACTGCGAGAAGAGAACAACCGGCAAAGCCTGAGCCAGCAACGAGAGCGGATGGTCCAAGCCCTCAACCAGCAAAAAAAGCAAGTCCAGCAGCGGCTGGGTGAATTTCAGCAGCCAGATCAAGACCCCTTTTATCGCATGCAAGAGCTCAAAACTCGTCTCAGTGATGACTTAACCCACTACAGACTGGAGGTGGAGGTTCCCGAGCACGAGAGAGAGAATATTCAGATTCTAGTTCACCCCAATCGCATTGTGATCTCGGGGGCTCGCTCCTTTAAGGATCGCATTGAGGAGCCCGATCGCCGGTCCACCACCAACAGCTTTCAGAGCTTTCGTCAGGAGCTTCCCTTAAGACAGCCTGTTGAGGCCAAGTCGGCTGAGCAGGTCTTTGAAGGGGGAGTGCTAAAATTGAGAGTTCCCAAAGTGGGCGCCTTGGGCTAAAACCTCCCCATGTCAAACTCAGAAAGCGCTTGGGTGGATCGGGCCACCCAGATTTTGGATGAAGGAGGTGTGGTGGCCATCCCCACAGAGACCGTCTATGGTCTGGCGGCCCGGATTGACCGAGAAAGTGGCCTCAAAAGCATTTTCCAGTTAAAAAAGCGGCCCTTTTTCGACCCCCTCATTGTCCATGTGGCCCACATAGACCAGCTCAGGGATGTGGTGGAAAGCTTCCCACCCATCGCTCGGGATCTAGCTCATGCCTTTTGGCCCGGCCCCCTCACTTTAGTTCTTAAGTCTCACTCCCAACTCAACCCTATGATTAACTCTGGCCTCGCCACAGTGGGAGTGCGCCAGCCCCAGCACCCCCTCACCTTGAAGCTTCTAGAAAAAACTGGCCCCTTGGCAGCCCCCAGTGCCAACCTCTTTGGCCGGACCAGCCCCACTCAGGCGGTCCATGTTCAAAAGGAGTTCGGAAGTCAACTGATGGTCTTAGATGGTGGCCCCTGTCAGGTGGGAATTGAGTCCACGGTGCTGCTTATCTCACCGGACGGAAAAAAACTTATAATTCTGCGTCCAGGGATCCTCACCGAAGAGACTCTACAGGACTTTTTGGACTCCTCAAAGAGCAACTTTATGGACTGGGTACTGGAGAAAAAGGCTGGTGACTCCCAGAGCCCAGGCCAACTCAAGCACCACTATCAGCCGGCACAACCCCTGGTGATTTTGGAGATGGACGAGGGGCAAACAAAAAAAAACGGCTCTCCTGTGGCCTCCGCGGCAACACCTGACTTACCACTGAGCCACCTCTGTAAGGCATTTAGTGTGTCTCCCGAAGCCCTTCGTGAACTCCGCCTTAACTCCTCTCCTGAACTGGCGGCCCGTGAACTCTATGCAGAGATGAGGCGCTTAAGCGAAGAGCCTGGCTGTCGCCTGATTTATGTAAAAAAAAGGCCCTCCCAGACTCAAGGTCTATGGGCCTCTCTATGGGACAGGCTGGAGCGAGCCTCCAGTGCTGTGGTTAAAAGCGCCGACGGTAATCCAACATGATCTTATCTTCATCCAAAGTCCCCCGGATTCGGGAAGTTTCCGTCAGTTGTCGCTGGTAGCGCAGACGCTTAAAGCGCTCCAAAACCAAGCGGGAATCCTCATCCGAATAGAGTTCTAGGCGGCGCAGAGTCCGCACAGTGTCGCGCAGCTTTTCCCCACTCGATCGGGATTTGGCCTCTTCCGAGGTCGGCCTAGCCCGATTGGAAGGTCTCCCCTCCAACCTGGGAAGAAGGTCAGCGTAGCTGAATTCCTCTGAGGACCTTAACTCTCCATTATGCTCTTCTGCCTCTTCTTCCAGTAAGGCCTGGGGGGGAAGAGGATTCTCGGCCTCGAGTTCATCCAGGCTATGGTTAAGGATATCTGATAGATTGGCCATGATCTCCCTTAAGGAAACCTGTGGGGTTGAGCAGTCTAAACTGCAGTAGCCAGCTTCGGTAGAGGTCTTGGCCTCTAACTCCCCTTGGGAGGCCTCTCCAAAAGCAAGGGGCAGCCATAAGCTTAAGGGCAAAAGCAGAAAAAAATAGAGTGATTTTATATACATGGTAGGTCTCCTCCTCAGCCATTAAGTAATGCAAGGAGTGGGCCAACTAAGGGAAGGGTGTTTGGACAGCAAGGTAGATATAAAGTTGGGAGTTCTTAAGTGCGAATTTTTTTAACCAGAGATTGCACTTCGCCCATCATAAATTTGAGGCGGCCATGCAGGTCTTCCAGCTGAGCGACATTGTGCTTTAACTGCTCCAAAACATCTTTCTGAGTGGAAACATTGGGAAGAGATGAAGGCAAGGAGAGATCTGCAGGCTCTAATTGTCTGGGAAACTGAACTTCTGCAGCAGCACCCACTGGAGTGGGGGCCAAAGTCCTTTTAGATGGAGCGCTTTGCTCATTCAAAGCCAGTTTCATTTTCTCTCCTTTAACTTTTCTTAATCATAGTCAGACAAAAGCCTGACTAAAACTTAAATTAACTTACAAATCACAAATTCTCGAGAGGCGGGTTCCATTATGGAACTTTTTACAAATTCGCCCTCAAGACTCCTCAATACTCACAGAGCAGAGAGTGGACGTCCGCCTCTCCCAGCTCTCGACGACTCACTCCTGAAGCCAAATAGGGAGACATAACACTGCCTGGGCTCTGCATATGAGCCATTCCCAGGGCATGCCCCAACTCATGAATCATTAGGCTCTTAAAGTCCACTTGATGAGGACCCATCAAGTACTCTTCGTCGCCCGCATAAAAACTATGGCGCCCTGGCTCTGCATTGATGGCAATATCAGCCTCCAGAATTTGGCTCCCCGCCCAGTGCAAGGTGGTTCGCCCTTGCTCTCGCGAATGGGGTTGGTCCCAAGTGGTGAGCCAGTAAATCACATTGTGCCCATCCCGAGTGGGCCGCGAACTTCCTGTTGTGCCATAACCCACAATCTCAAAGAGCTTTTGTTCCGGGTGAGATTGGTTCCAGTGCTCTACAGCCAGCTCAATGGGGCGGTAATATTGAGTGGGAACGGACTGATGAATATGGAGACGAACCGGCAATCGAGCCTTCCAGGAAACCCTCTGGCTGTTGTTGTTTAACAGAAAGTTACAGGCCTCTTGGGCCTCAAAACCTCTCCCGCAGGCCTGAAGCAGGAGGGCTAAAATAACCAGTGTTATAAAGGACAAAAAGCCCCGTTGGCGCATCTTCTCTTCCTTCCATTTCTCCCCAGTGACTCTTTAGGGGAAGCACACCCCTCTCTAATGCCAGCTCAGTGCCAAGACTTAGACATACTCCCTAAACGGCTGACATCTCTCACCTTTTTGACGATCAAAAAAGCCAGGGCTCTGACCAGAAAAAGGTAAGCTGGGCCACAGACCTTGGCCCAGACCCGAGGTTTTTCACCTAAGTTATTGATTTGAAATAAGATTCACCTGTCTAAAACTGAAACACCTTGATCTCGCAAAATGTCAGAGCCCCATCTGAGCTCAGAGACTCTATTTGTCACCCCCAGGTAAAGCCTACAAGAGTCTCAAGGGCCCTTTTGACACCACACTTAAGAGGGGCTTTTAAGATCCATAAGGCCAGCTTCTGGACCAAGGTCGAAAACCCCTTAAATTAGAGTTCCCAGAAATTGCTGGATGTCTTGTGACACCAGTCCCTTTGGCCTGGGATTTGCCTTTGTATGTGGTCAGCACGTCGGCTCTTCCACAGTCGTGGATTCCTTAAGAGCCATTGTCCTACCTAAATAGCATGCCGATTCACAGGCTAAAGAGGGTGGGGAGGGAACTCCCCACCCTTTGAGTTGCTCAAGAAGGCTCTCTTAAGAGCCCCTCTCACTCTCAGCCATTCGATAGCCTACACCTCGAACGGTGCGAATTTGGCGCGAGAGAGGTTCAATCTTTTTACGCAGGGAGGCCATATGCACATCGATGGTGCGGTCACTGACATTCAGGTTCCCAAGAGCATTGGCCCGCAAGCGATCCCGCGAAAGCACTTTGCCCTTCTGCCTCATCAGCTCCACCAAAATGCGAAACTCAGTGAGGGTCAAGGGCAACTCCTGACCTTTTAATTCGGCCTTGTGGGAGCTTAAGTCCACTTTAAGATCCTTAAACTCCAAAATGTCTGAGCCCTCTTCATCTGTATCGCACTCGGCTCGCCGCAAAACGGCCTTCACCCGAGCCACCAGCTCTCTGGGGGAAAAGGGCTTCTCCACATAGTCGTCGGCGCCTAAGTCTAGAGCCGCCACTTTTTGTTCCTCCCCATTGACTCCGGTGAGCATAATGATGGGCAGACAGCGAAACTCCTTGTTGGAGCGCACGGAGCGCAGCAGAGCCACCCCATCTCTTCCCGGTAGGCGGTAGTCTAAAAGCAAAAGGTTGGGCTCAAACTGACTCAGCTCCTGCATCAAGCTCTCCCCACTTTCCAGGGCATGAACCAAAAAATGACCTTGGCGCAGCAGTTCTGCCACTTCCTCGCGGATCTCTAACTCATCTTCCACCAGCAGTATCTTGTTCATTCTGAGCTCTCCTTCAAGGACAGGTTGGAAATATTCATACCCCCTTTTCTTTTAAAACTCAATCAAGGGCATTCTATTTTTACTGCATTCTCAAGTGTTATCAATGGCTTAATGCCCCCCGCACAAATCCCTTGAAAAACCAAGTCCTCTCTTGTCATACTGCGCGACAAAATGGAGGAAGGAATGGAAATGGTGGGAGAATCTAGCTCTAAAAATCAGAGTTCCAAAGCCCCTGAGCAGAGTCCTTTGCAAGAGGCTGTGGCCCAAAAGGGCATGAAGATCTTCCAGGATATGGAGGCCGCAGCCAGCGAGGGAGCCTCCATCTTTAACAAAGACTGGTGGTATGGGCGCATCATGGACTGGAGTATGCGCAATGATCATTTTAAGACTCAAATGTTTCGCTTTGTGGATGTTCTCCCCTACCTCAATAGCAGTGCTGAGGTGGCCCGCCATCTCAAAGAGTACTTTGCCGAAAAGGGGGAGAATGGGGACCAAATGCCCTCCATCTTCAACTTTGGCCTGGGCGTGGGCTCACTGGCTCCGGGCCTCTTAGCTGGAGCGGTAAAAAAAAATGTCACCCAAATGGCCAAAATGTTTATCACCGGCGAGACCCCCGAAGAGGCCCTCCCCGTTTTGAAAAAAGCCCGAAAAAACAATCTTTGTTTTACTGTGGACCTCCTGGGCGAGGCCACACTGTCTGAGCAAGAAGCTCAGGACTATCAACGACGCTATCTGGAGCTGATTGACCGCTTGGCTCAAGACAGTCTGAGTTGGGAAGAAAATCCATTGACCGACACGGATGAAAGAGGCCCCATTCCCAAAGTCAATATCTCCGTCAAGGTTTCCTCCCTCTACTCGCAAATTCACCTTGAGGCCTGGGAAGAAACTCTCAGCGAAATGAAAGACCGCCTGCGTCCCATCTTCCGTAGGGCCATGGAGAAGTCCGTATTTATCAATATCGATATGGAGCACTACGCTCTAAAGAATCTCACCCTGCAGCTCTTTAGTGAGTTGATTCTAGAGGAGGAGTTTAAAGACTATCCTCACTGGGGTTTGGTCATCCAGGCCTACTTACGGGACTCTCTGCGAGATGTGGAGCAAATGGTGAAACTGGCCCAGACACGGGGCACCCCCTTCACCATTCGCCTCGTTAAAGGGGCCTACTGGGATTATGAAGTCATTGAAGCCGAGCAAAAGGGATGGCCGATCCCCGTCTACACCCAAAAACAGGAGTCAGATGCCAATTTTGAGGCCTGTGCTCGGCTGATGATCGACAACCACCCTCACATTCGATTGGCCTTGGGCTCTCACAATGTTCGCTCTCTGGCTGCAGCTTTAGTGTGGGCTGAAAAAAGGGGACTGGACCCAAGGGCCATTGAAATACAAATGCTCTTCGGGATGGCCGATCCCATCAAAAAAGCCATGGTGAGACAGGGCTACCGGGTGCGCGAATATGCCACAGTGGGCGAACTGATTCCAGGCATGGCTTACCTGGTTCGCCGCCTTTTGGAGAACACCTCCAATGAGTCTTTTTTACGCTCCAAGTTTGCAGAAAACATCTCTCCGGAACAGCTTCTTGAGGACCCCCAAAAAGGCCTTGCTCCTTCTTCACCCCTGACTGGAAGAGCCCGGGCTCTCGCTCAGGGGGAAGGCTCACCGGAGAAACCTGGGGCTTTTTACAATGAGCCCCCACTTGACTTCACAGTCCAAGCCATCCGACAGCAGATGAAGGATGCTCTGGAAAAAGTGGAGAAAAGTTTGGGACAAACCTACCCTCTGGTGATTGGCAAGAAAGAGGTTAAAACAGCTGAATACCAGGCCCGAATGAACCCCTCCCGACAGGATCAGGTGGTGGGACAAATTCCCATGGCATCCACAACCCAGGCCGAAGAAGCCGTTCAGGCGGCTAAAGAGGCCTTTGTTTCTTGGAGCCAAACTTCTGTGGAAAAGCGGGCTGAGGTACTGGACCGCCTTGCCGATTTGATTGTGGCCCGGCGCTTTGAGCTCTGCGCCTGGGAGATTCTTGAAGTAGGAAAAACTTGGGCTGAGGCTGACGGAGACATCATTGAAGCGGCTGACTTTTGTCGTTACTACGCTCGCGATATGAGACAAAAAGCCCTCGCTCAGCGCATGGGGCGAGTTCCCGGTGAGCTCTCCCTGCTCGAATATGTCCCCCGTGGAGTAACCGCCGTGATAGCCCCCTGGAACTTTCCCCTGGCCATTCTCACTGGAATGACAGTGGCGGCAGTGGTCACCGGCAACACCGTGGTCATGAAGCCTGCCGAGCAGAGCTCGATTACGGCTTATCAGCTGATGAAACTTCTCCAGGAGGCAGGCCTGCCTCCGGGAGTGGTCAACTACCTTCCCGGTCAAGGAGAGGTTGTTGGGGACTATCTGACCTCTCACAAAGAGGTGGCCTTGGTGGCCTTCACAGGCTCTCGCGGGGTGGGCCTTGAGATTGTCAAGAAAATGGGCCTGATTCAGTCCGGACAACGCCAGGTCAAAGGTTGTGTGGTGGAGATGGGTGGCAAAAACGCCCTGATTATCGACTCCGATGCCGACTTGGATGAGGCCGTGGCGGCGGCCCTCTATTCGGCCTTTGGCTTTCAGGGGCAAAAGTGCTCGGCCCTCAGTCGAGCCATTGTTCTGGAGAGCATCTATGACCGCTTTATGGAGCGTCTGGTGGAGGGGGCTGCCAGCCTCCATGTACGACCAGCTATGGATCCAGGGGCCAGCCTCGGGCCCGTGGTGGACCAGGAGGCTCAGAATAAGATCCTGGGGATGATCGAGAGGGCCAAGTCCTCTCAGGCTCGTTTGGCCTTTCAGGGGCAATGTCCCTCAGGAGGCTATTTTATACCCCCCACCATCTTTGCCGATGTAGACCCTCAGTCCGAGCTGGGCCAAGAGGAGGTCTTTGGCCCCGTTCTGGCCGTGATGAAGGTTAAGAACCTGGATGAAGCTTTAAAGGTGGCCAATGACACGGACTACGCTCTCACTGGAGGCCTTTACTCGCGCAGCCCGGCCCATATCGAGAGAGTGAAGCGTGAGCTCTTTGTGGGCAACCTCTACATCAACCGCGAGATCACCGGGGCCATTGTCGATCGGCACCCCTTTGGGGGCTTTAAGATGTCAGGTCTAGGGAGTAAGACCGGTGGACCGGACTACCTTTTGCACTACATGTACCCGCGAACCATCACCGAGAACACTTTGCGCCGAGGCTTTGCTCCCAAGATCGAGGGAGACAGCGGAGGACCTGTCTGAAGGCCGAGGCCGAGCCATAAGGCTATAGAGACAAGGGACCACAAACAAGGTGAAGAGAGTTGAAACCAGCATCCCACCAATAATCACAAAGGCCATGGGCCAGCGGGTTTCAGCGCCGGGCCCTGTATTGAGAGCCGCTGGTATGGCGGCAGCCACAGTGGCCAGAGAGGTCATCAAAATGGGTCTCAACCTCAATGGGCAGGCTTCGATCAAGGCCGCCTTGACTCCTAGACCCCGGCGTCGAGCCTGGTTGGTGAATTCAACTAAGAGTATAGAGTTCTTTTTCACAATCCCCATGAGGAGGATGAGCCCAATCAAGCTGTAAATATTAAGACTTTGCCCAGTGGAGTAAAGGGCCAGGAAAGCTCCTGAAAGGGCAAAGGGCAGGGCCGCAAGAACGACGAGAGGGTCGATAAAGCTATTGAATTGGGAGGCCAAGACCATGTAGGCCACTAGAACTCCCAAGAGCATCACCCACCCCAAACTTTGAAAGGACTCCGAAAGAGAGGCTGAAGCTCCAGAGAGAGCCACATAATAACCCTCAGGCAAGAGACCTTGAGCCAGACTCAGAGCTTGCTCTATGCCCTCCCCTTGGGAAACTCCATCAGCCAGGTTGGCTCGCAAAGTTACACTGCGCACTCTCTCCTCCCGAGTGATACTCGGCGGACTCAACCGCTCCTCCATATTGACCAAATCACCCATGGGAATGAGCTCTCCCCGATTGTTGCGAACAAGGATTCTTTTAAGTGACTCCAGATTCTCCCTTTCTTGAGCCTTCAGTTGAACTCGCACATCATAGCGTTGCCCATCTCTGGTGTATTGGCCAGCCACCACTCCGCCAAACATCACACGGATGGCTTGGGACAACTCCGCCACATCCACTCCTCGGGCCTGGGTCTTGATCCGGTCGGGGATCACCCAAACTTCCGGCGCTCCTCTTAGGCTTCCACGATTGATATCGGTGAACAGACCGCTCTCCTCCATCGCCCCAGAGACCCGGTCAAACTGGTGAACCAGCTCGTCCCAGTCTCCTCCTCTCAGTGAAAACTCCACCGCAAAGCCTCGTCCACCCCCGGGCAAGCTTCTCATGCCTCCACGGACAAAAAGGCGCACTCCCTCCACTGAGCTCAGTCTTTGCCTCAGTTGACTGGCAATCTCCCGCTGGCTCAAAGCCCTCTGGGAGCGATCTTTCAAGGTCACAAACATATTGGCCACATTGGCCTGTCCTCCGGCGCCCATACCTCCCACAGCAATGAAATAGCGCTCAACAAAGTCCTGGTTCATAATCAGGGCTTCCACTTCACGCATTCTCTGATCGGTGTATTCAAGAGAGGAGCCTATGGGTGTTTCCATCTGCAAAAAGAGTCTTCCCTCGTCCACTTCAGGGGAAAACTCCCTGGGCAGTTGAGTAAAGAAATAGAGAGAGCCTGCAAAAATGGAAAAGGCCAGGGTCAAAGTGGACCAGCGATAGTTCAATACAAAAGGCAAACTTTTAGAGTAGGCTGATCTCAACTTGTCCATTAATAGGTCTAGAGAGCGTCCTAAGAGAGAGACCCTCTGCTTTT
>SKLV01000150.1 GCA_007121385.1 Bdellovibrionales bacterium | reverse complement strand
CAAAACTCGGCCTCTCAAGGTGATCTCTCCCGTCATGGCCACAGTTTTCTTCACAGGAATTTTGGTGATGGCTGAGACAATGCTGGTGGTGAGGGCCACACCGGCCGATGGGCCATCTTTGGGGATGGCCCCTTCGGGCACATGGATGTGAACATCAATATTGGCATAAAACTCCCTATCAAAGCCAAAGAGAGGGCCCCGGGACCGGACATAGCTCATCGCCGCCGCACAGGACTCTTTCATCACATCTCCCAGCTGCCCGGTGATGGTGAATTTCCCTCGACCAGGAACCACTGAGGCTTCCACCACCAATAGGTCTCCACCCACTTCCGTCCAAGCCAAGCCATTGGTGAGACCCAACTCATTGTTGCCTTCAATTTTACCATAGCGATATTTTTGCGACCCTAAAAGCTCCTGAACCTTTTTGGGCGTCACTTGGTAGGGCTTTTGCTTTTTACTGGAGGCCTTTAAGTCCATTTTGACAATGTCCTTAGCCACCTTACGACAAATGGTGGCAATCTGACGCTCCAGATTCCTCACCCCCGCCTCTTTTGTGTAGGAGCGGATAATTTCCCTCACTGCAGGTTCAGTGAAGGTCACTTTAAAGGCCTTAAGGCCATGGGCTTCAATCTGCTTGGGAATGAGATACTTTTCGGCAATATTGTATTTCTCACTCTCAATATAGCCCTCCAGCTGAATAATCTCCATGCGGTCCAAAAGGGGACGGGGTATGGGGTGGAGAGAATTGGCGGTGGTAATAAACATCACTTGGGAGAGGTCGTAGTCCACCTCCAAATAGTGATCCTGGAAGGTGCTGTTTTGCTCCGGATCTAAAACCTCTAAAAGTGCCGCAGAGGGGTCCCCGCGAAAGTCCATGCTCATCTTGTCAATTTCATCCAAAAGCAAGAGTGGGTTGCCTTTGTCTACCTTACGCAGGGCTTGAATGATTTTGCCCGGCATAGCCCCCACATAAGTTTTACGATGACCGCGAATCTCGGCCTCATCCCTCACACCGCCTAGGGAAAGTCGGGCAAAGGGACGATTCAAAGAGCGAGCCACAGAGCGAGCCAATGAGGTCTTCCCCACTCCTGGAGGTCCCGCCAAGCAGAGAATGGGACCTTTGAGTTTGTCCGTCAGAGCCTGAACAGCTAGGTGTTCTAGAATTCTCTCCTTAACCTTTTCCAGTCCCCAGTGGTCCTCATCCAGAATTCGCTCAGCCTCAACAATATCGTGCTTTTCTTCCGCATAGTCGTACCAGGGCAAATCCAACATCCAATCGATGTAGTTGCGGACCACAGTGGCCTCCGCACTCATCGGCGACATCATACGTAATTTTTTAAGCTCTTTTTTAAAGCGATCTGAAGCCTCTTTGCTCCAGTTCTTTTTAGCCGCCCTCTCCTCCAACTCCATGAGTTCAGCTTGGTAGTCGTCCTTTTCTCCCAATTCTTTTTGGATGGCCTGCATCTGCTCATTCAGATAGTACTCTTTTTGTGAGCGCTCCATCTGCTTCTTGACGCGGTTGCGAATTTTTTTCTCAACCTCCAGGATTTCAATTTCCCCAGTCATCAGATTCAGCAGTTCTTCCAATCTCTTACCTGGATCAAAGATCTCCAGCAGTCGCTGTTTGTCCTCCAACTTCAGATTGAGCTGAGCCACAATAATATCTGCCAACTCCCCCACTTCATCGATGGTGGAAACCCGCATTAAGATCTCTGGAGGAATGCGCTTATTGAGTTTTACATAGGTCTCAAAAGTGGATTTTACGGATCGCATCAGAGCTCTGGCTTCAACCTCATTGGCGGTGGTTTCCAGGATCTCATGGGCATCCACCAAAAAAAAGCCATCGGTCTGCTTAAAGTTTTTGATCTCAACTCGCTTTTTCCCCTCCACCAAAACCTTTACCGTCCCATCGGGAAGTCGCAAAAGCTGAATGATGGTGCCCAAAGTCCCCACACTGTAGACATCCTTGGGCTCAGGGTTGTTGGTCTTAGCATCTTTCTGGGCCGCCAGAACAATATCCGTTTGCTTGCTCATGGCCTCTTCAAGGGCATTGATGCTTTTTTCTCGACCCACAAATAGGGGCATCATCATGTGAGGGAAGATGATTAAATCCCTTAAGGGTAAGAGAGGAAGATTTTGGAATGTCTCGCCAACGTCATGAGTCATGTCTGCTCCTTCAGCAAAAGCGGGCTCAGTTTATCGGCCCCCCGCCTGGACCGCCACCTAAAACTAGGCGCTTTCTGCAGAGTCACCGCCGCCGGCAGTCTCAGCCGCTGCGTTGGATTCCTCTGATTTATGTCCTAACACCAATTGAGGCCTCTCACCATTGGTGATCACCTCTTTGGTAATTATACATTCCTTTACGTTGGGCTTGGAAGGAATTTCGAACATGACTTCAAGCATGGCATTTTCAATGACTCCACGGAGACCACGGGCCCCCGTGTTGCGCTTAATGGCCTCTTGCGCAATAGCGCGGACAGCCTCGTCTTCAAAAGTTAACTTCACATTTTCGTAGTCAAACAGCTTCTGGTACTGCTTGGTCAGAGCATTTTTGGGCTTCAGCAAAATGTCCATCAGAGCCTCTTCGTCTAAGGGGTCCAGAACGGCCACCACAGGTAGACGACCAATAAATTCCGGAATCAGGCCATAGCGAGACAGATCGTCAGGCTCTAACTTTTGTAGCAGATTTTCCTCGTCCTTTAGACGCTCACCTTTGGTTTTTATATCTGCGGCAATCCCCATGGACTTGTTAGAGATTCGCTGTTCAACAATTTTATCCAATCCCACAAAAGCCCCACCCACGATAAACAGAATATTCGCGGTGTCCACCTGGATAAATTCCTGTTGGGGATGCTTGCGCCCACCTTTGGGCGGCAAGTTGGCCACAGTCCCCTCCAAAATTTTTAACAGGGCCTGCTGCACTCCCTCCCCACTCACATCCCGAGTGATGGATGGATTTTCGGACTTGCGGGTAATTTTATCAATCTCGTCGATGTAGATCACACCCCTTTGGGCTTTCTCCACATCGTAGTCCGCAGCCTGCAGCAAGCTTAAGACCACATTTTCCACATCCTCGCCCACATAGCCGGCCTCGGTGAGAGCTGTGGCATCGGCCATGGCAAAGGGCACATTGAGAATTTTCGCAATGGTCTGGGCCAAAAGAGTCTTCCCCGAACCAGTGGGCCCAACCAGGAGAATATTGCTCTTAGAAATTTCCACTTCGTCTTTTTTGCGGCCCTTGCTGGCCGAGTTCACTCTCTTGTAGTGATTGTGAACGGCCACGGCCAAGGCCTTTTTGGCTATGTTCTGGCCAATCACATAGTCATCCAGGTAGGCTTTGATCTCCTGAGGCTTAGGCACCTTAAGAACATCTTTGCCATTGTCCTCGCGATCTCTCTCCTCAGCAATGATGTCATTGCACAGGTCAATACATTCGTCGCAGATATAAACTCCGGGACCCGCAATCAGCTTTTTGACTTCCTTCTGGCTTTTGCCACAAAAGCTACAGCAAAGAGTCCCATAGTTTGCGCCACCGCTTTTTTTCATATTTGTCATTCCTTGTTATCCCCAGACTGAGTGGCTTTGCGTCTCTTCACCACGTGGTCCACCAAACCAAACTCCACCGCTTCATCTGCGCTCATATAGCGGTCTCTGTCCATGGCCGCCCAAAGTGTGTCAAAATCTTTGTCAGTGTGAGCTTCGTAGATCTCAGTGAGTCGACGCTTTGTGTTAACCATTTCGCGGGCCTGAATCTCAATGTCACTGACTTGGCCAGAAATACCCGATCCCATAATATGGGGCTGATGGATCATAACTCGAGAGTGGGGCAAAACATACCTTTTTCCCGTGGCCCCAGACGCCAGTAACAAGGAGCCCATACTGGCCGCCATACCAATACAGTAAGTGCTCACATCACACTTAATAAACTGCATAATGTCATAGATGGCGAGCCCCGCTGTCACGCTGCCTCCAGGGGAGTTAATGTAGAGGTGGATGTCCTTTTCCGGGTTTTCCATCTCTAAAAAGAACATCTGGGCAATAATACTGTTGGCCACATCATCTGTGACGGGGGTTCCCAAAATAATAATTCGATCTTTGAGGAGACGGGAGTAAATGTCGTAGCTGCGCTCCCCTCTGGGGGTCTGCTCAATCACTATTGGAACTAATGCCATGTTGACCTCGGTTTTACTCATTGTATTTTTATCGGCCTCTCTGTTGAACCTTTTTTGTCCTTTATGGGACTTATGCCCTGTGCTACTAGATATCGTCAAATAGGAGAGCTTTTATGAGAGTCATTGCGCAAAAAAAGTCCGCTGAATCAAAAACTGAGGCTTTAGTCCTACTGCTGGCCAAGAGCCCGGAAAACACGAGCCAAAATGAGAAAAAAACCAAAGCGGAGCGCAACCCCTCTTCTCTTAAAGCGTCACAGTATGCCGGCCTCCCGGAGCCAGCCTTCGCCCGACTCCAGGAGGCTGTGGAGAAAAAGCAGTTTCAGGGAGGGACCAAAGACCTGATGGTATTTCGTTCCGGGCTTGAAGATGGGCGACATCTGATTTTTGTAGGTCTCGGCCCCCAAGACAAATTGGAGGCTGAGAGCTTTCGCAGCGCTGGCGGTCAGGTCCTGGGGCAACTCAAAGCCCTTAAGGCCTCCTCAGCTTCCCTCTTTACCGCCAACTGGCCTAAGGTCAAATCCACCAAAGACTCGGCTGAGCTGGTACAGGCATTAGCTGAAGGACTGTGGTTGGCCAACTACTCATTTGACGAGCTAAAAAATCAAAGCTCCCCAAAGAAAAAGCAAGCTGAGCCCTCCTACAAAGGTCCAGACTACATTGAATTAATGGGACCAGGGACCTCGGGCTGGAATAAGGCTTTGGCCGAGGCCGAAGTCTTGGCCGACTGTACCAACTTTGCCCGCCGCTTAGGAGATCTTCCAGGCAACCTGATGACTCCAGAGATTTTGGGCGAGGAAACTGTAAAAAAAGCGAAGGGCACTGGTCTTAAAGTCACCCTCTGGAATCGGGCTCGCATTCAGAAAGAGCGCATGGGCGGCCTTCTGGGAGTGTCCAAGGGCAGCGGCAACGAGCCTCGCTTTATTATCCTAGAATACAAAGGAGCTGCGGCCAGCAAGAAACCTATTTGCTTTGTGGGCAAGGGCCTCACCTTTGACACCGGAGGCGTCAGTATCAAGCCGGCCGCGGGCATGGAAGAAATGAAATACGATATGTGCGGAGGGGCCAATGTGATTGCCAGCCTTCTGGCTATAGCTCGACTCAAACTCAAAGTGAATGCCATTGGTTTGGTCCCCGCCACTGAGAACGCTATAGGCCCCATTGCTAATAAGCCTGGGGATATTTTGATCGCCCGCAATGGCAAGAGCATTGAGGTCAACAACACCGATGCGGAGGGCCGAGTCATTTTGGCTGATGCCCTGAGTTACGCCAGTGAACAAAAGCCCCAAGCCATTGTCGATGCGGCCACTCTCACTGGAGCCATGGTCATTGCTCTGGGCAATATTCATACGGGAGTCTACAGCCGGTCGGCAGAGCTTATGAAAAAGATCCATGAGGCGGCTCAGCGCAGTGGGGAGTTGATTTGGCCCATGCCCCTCACGGATCAGCATGTGGAGGACATCAAAGGCAGCTTTGGTGACTTCAGCAATATTGGGGCCTCAAGAGGAGCTGGAAGTGCTACGGCAGCCGCCTTTTTAGAACAGTTTGTGGAGTCCTCTATCCCCTGGGCCCACTTTGACATTGCCGGTACCGGGTGGAATACCGGAAATCGACTGTCGTACTGTCCTAAAAAGGGAGCCTCAGGAGTGATGATCCGCACCTTTGTGGAGCTCGCTCGCCGTTTTTAGGCTATTCACCAAGGGGGATCGGCTCTATGGGTTTTAAAAAAACAGTTTTTGCCCTATTGGCATCAGGACTCCTCTTTTTGAGTTTAACTCAT
>SKLV01000009.1 GCA_007121385.1 Bdellovibrionales bacterium | reverse complement strand
GAGCCCCCGCAGGAATCCGAGCCTGAAGATTCTTTGCGCGAGGACTCTTTGGTGGAGGACTCAAGCTCTCTGGAGAGGCCTCAGTTTTCGGAGGCTCTCCCCTCAGATCTGATTTTTTTTCGCCAGCCCCGCTACCCTCAACTGGCCCGCCAAAGGGGTTGGGAGGGGGTGGTGGTGGTGCGCTTTTTTGTGAGCCGCGAAGGTCTCACCCAGAGCCATCAGATTCTCCACTCTTCTGGATATCCGGTTCTCGATCGCTCGGCGGTGCAGGCCATTCGCCTGTGGCGCTTTAAGCCGGACTCGTCAGCCTCTGGCCGCTGGCTGGATCAGGCCATCCGCTTTTCCTTGGTTGAGGGGAAGAGCCCACAGAGCTATGAGGGGGATGAGGAAGGGTCTTGAAGGCGGTTCAAAGAGCTTTTTTTCAGCAGCTCGTCCCAGTTCTCCACATCAGCAGCGTCGCAGGGGTCATGCAGAAGCTCTAGCGTCCCCTTGACGAGAGAGTAGACTCCCCCCAGCTGAAAGCCGTCTCCTTCAAGAGCTCCTACTCCATGCCCCTTAACAACTCCGGCCACAAAGCCTCTCCACCAAATCCGGGGGCCAAAGAGCTCGACTGCTTTGCCCTTGCGGGCCCCAAAAGCTTGATAAAAGAGGCGGTCGGGATCTGAGTGGAACTCCACCTGCTCCAGGCCATACTCTTGTTTTAAGAGTTGGGAGGACTCCTCTGATCCCATATGCACCACAATGGGAGTCCAACCCCTTTCCACCAGAGCCTTCTGCTGCTGAGCCAACTGGGCCAAGCTCTCCCGGCAAAAGGTGCAGCCTCGGTGGCGAACCAAGACAAAGAGGAGGGGCTCCTCTTGGCTGCGCTGAAAGATCGATCGACCATCTTTAAGTTTTAAATCCTGCCACTTTGGTTTCATTTTTAAATCCTCCTGGGAGTTGTGATGGACAAGGGCCCGCCAGAGCAAAAGTCCAAAGGGCCCCCACCAGATCAAATCGTTGGTGATGAGGGTGAGGCCAAACTTCCAATTGAAAACACCCTCGTAAAAGGCCTGCACAAAGCCGATGGGGCCCAATATCTTGCCTAAAAATCCCACCAGAACAATGGGCCAGTGGCGGTTGGGATCGGAAGAGGCCAGCCAATAGCCCAATCCATACACTCCCACGATCATGCCCACACATTGCCAAATCTGGGGATAGAGGGGCCGGGGCAGTCCGGCCCAGTCAAACAGGGCGTAGGGAAACAAAATCACCCAGGCCCCCCACAGGATGTTGTAGGCGGCGGCCAAAACCAAAATCAAAGAGCGCTTTTGTTTTTCAGCCATTGGTTGATCTCTTTGGAATGAGTGAAAGTCAAAAGATGAGAGGCCCCAGCCAGAAGCTCCACCTCATCCTGGTTTTGAATGCGAATGATGGTGTCTTTCTCTCCATGAATCTGATAGAGGGGCATCTGAAAGTCGGAAGCTTGAAATTCATAATCCCACTCCGCCGCTGCTTGGGTGGCCCAGCGAAAAAAACTCGTGTCCATCTCCTCAACCATCTCCTCCAGCCACTGCACCTGCTGATCAGTGAGAGACTCCCAGCGCTTCAATAGGGGGATGCCCACTTTCAGAAAAGTTTGGCGCAACATGGAGTCGCTGATCCGCGGGAGCACTTTGGCCTGAAGGCGAAACTGACTCCTGATCTCTTGGCTGCGCCGATTGGCGGAGATCAGGAGGCAGGCCTTAAGGGGAAGATGTTTGGCCAACTCCAGGGCCACTTGGCCCCCAAAGGACATCCCCACCAGGATATCTTTGGGGCCGAGGTCCAAATGCTGACTCCACCTCTGGGCGTAGGCGGCCAGGGACTCTTCGGCCTCCGGCGGGATCCACTCGAGAACCTGAGCCTCGGGCAACTCAGCGAGTTGGGGGGCAAAGAGCTTATGATTGGCGGCCAAGCCGGGCAAAAACCAAAGCCGATGGGGGGAGTCTTGATCTTTTGTTGAGGGCTCTTGATTTTCCTGCATAATTGGTTCATAGTAGTATGAACTATTAAAAAAGGCAAGGGAGAATTAAAATGCAGTTTCCCATGGAGTTTTACACCCGCACAGAAAGTGAGAATGGCATTCAGGCCACTTGGAGTTGTTGGTCAGGAGAGTGGCAGACCTCGGTGGCCATCCCTCCAGAATTTGCTGGCCCTGGGGGGGGCTTAAGTCCAGAGGACCTCTTTAACCAGGCACTGATCAACTGCTTTGTGGGGACTTTCAAAGTCTACGCAGAGAAATCCAAGTTGAGCTTTGATAAACTCCGCGCCTCTTCAAAACTGGTGGTGGCTCCCGATGAGCAAGGGCGCCCCATTATGAAACGCCTGGAGGTGAAGGTGCAGATTGAAAAGCCCAGCCACCCGGACCGGGCTCTGAGGCTCGCGCAAAAAGCCAGCGAATCCGGCTTTATCCTCAACTCCGTACACACCGACTGCCATTTTGACTTTGAGATTGTTTAAGATTTTTCTCTCCATTGGCTCACTTCAGATCATCACTTCGGCGTCGGCGAGGCTTTGCCTTGGAGCTTAGGGCTTGAGGGAGGTGTAGTAAGCGGCCAGATCGGCAATGTCTTGATCCGTGAGGGCTGCGGCCATGGGGCTCATCAGGGGGTCTTGGCGTTGACTACTCCGATAGGCCTTTAAGGTGTTGGCCAAGTAGACCTCCTGCTGTCCCGCCAAATTGGGCCAGATGGGGTTGGCGCTGATCCCCTGGGGACCATGGCAGGCCTGGCAGCTCACTGACTTGCGTTCCCCAGCCTGGACATCACCCACCAGGGCGGCAGAGCCCACACTCATGGCTTGGGCCTGGCCCAGAAAGCCGAGGGGACTCTTGCTTCCCAAGGCCCAAGACAGGGCATAGAGAAAAAGACTCATCAAAAGGGCAAAGAGCAAAATCCAAACCAGAAGTACACTCAATCGATAGAGCCAGACCAGGGGGGCTGAAGAGCTTTGCACTGGTCGTCCGAGATTCCATTTTTTTGGTAGAGCTGTTGCCATAAATAGGTCTCCTTTATTTTTCATCAGTAACTGACTTGCAACATGGTCCAAAAGGCGTCCTGCAGGGAGGAGCCATCGGGATCACTCTGGGGGTGTCCTCCGCTGGCCATCTCGTAGCGGGCCCGTAAAATCGTGTTGCCCGCCACCCAATGATTAAAACCCAGCCCGTGGCGCTTAAAGGCGTCGGCGGGAAAGTTTTTATCCAGTAGCATTTCGTCATAGCGATAGATCAGCTCAAAGCGAGGGCTGATGGTGTAGGCCAGCTCCGCCTGCAGAGCTTGGGCCTGAGAGTTGGCAAGAGCGTTGAGATAGTCCTGCAAAGGCGGATCGTTTGGTTTAGTGGCCACCATGGCCTGCAGATCTGGATTGCCTCGATTCATATGTTGAGCGCCGACAAACTCCACACTGAGAGTCATGGGTAGACGCCCTTGAGTCCAGCGGGTGAGAGAGGCCAAACCATAAAGAGAGTAGGCCCAGGGGGAGTCCCCTTTTTCTTGAGCAGTGCTATCAAAGCGCTCAAATGAGGCTCCGCTGAAGCCCAACATCACCGGCAAGCCCGTCCAAGGAGAGTTCCAGCGCAGATTGGCCACGGCTCCATGCAGACCCGATTGTCCCCCTCGCAAATTTCCCGCTGAGCCGCTGCGTGCACTCACTGGCTCCCCATTGCTAAAGGCCAAATCGTAGTGGAGTTGGGGGCTCAAATCTCCCGCTATGGCCAGACCTAACAAAAAGTCATTCCAAGTACTGCGGGTGAGAATGCGAGTGTACATGCGGTGCTCATCACTGCGCAGGCCAAAGGGGGGCATCAGTCGACCCACTTGGTAGTACTGGGGCCTCAAAGAGTATTCGGTAGGGGCATAGGTCTGCCACAGCAAATAGGTCTCGCGATCTCCCCCTAAGCCGGTGAGACTGTGATTGACCACCAGCTCAATTCTTTTTCCGGCCTCCTCCTGTTGTGGACTGTGGAGTGGGGCTTTAATTCCCACCACAGCTTCCATTAGCTCCAATCCCCCTCGGGTGGTCTTGGGCTTTTCGGGAGCGTAGTAAAAGGCTCTCCAGTCCATCCACAGCAGCTCCTGCTGGCTCATCTTTGAGGCGGGAAAGTTGCGCTGGCCATAGAGCTTGCCATAGACATTGCGCAAACTGCCTCCGCCGGGATTGCTGTGACAGGCGGTGCATCTGTTGTTGTTCAGCTCCACCGCATAGCGGGGCAGAGCGGAGATCTCAGAAGAAAAGAGCAGACCCAAAACTATAGTGATCGGGAGGACCAAGCTGAGAGATAGACGAGCCAAAGCTCCTTGCTGGAAGGCATAGGCCCCTTGGAGGAGTGACTTATCTTTAAGGCTTTTAAAAAAATTATATGGTTTGCTAAGCATTAAGGCTCCGGAGAGGAAAGTTCAAAAAAACATCAAAAGATTTTTTGCGAGAGAAAATTTTTTGTTTAAATGTCGGGTCGTGTTATAGTCCCGGCTCATCGCAGAGGCA
The DNA here is from genome assembly GCA_007121385.1 of Bdellovibrionales bacterium. Classification (GTDB taxonomy): domain Bacteria; phylum Bdellovibrionota; class Bdellovibrionia; order Bdellovibrionales; family UBA1609; genus SKYF01. The sequence goes on along the minus strand of SKLV01000009.1, from coordinate 1,480 downwards.
AACAAAAATCAAAATATGACCAGAAGTTCCCATGAGGAGAGCCCTTTGCCAAAGATAAAAAATTTTCATTTAGCTGTATTATTTTCTATTTTCCCTCTTTTGACCTCTCTCGGCTGTGCCGATTGGAGCTCCAAGCCGGGTCACTTCCCCCTGCAAGAGGTGGAAGTTCCCGCCGCTTCAGTGGAAAACGGCATAGGCTATTTGACCGTGCAAGAGGTGTTTCAAAAGCGCTGTACAGAATGCCACAATCAAAACCATCAGTTTCACATGAGCTACGATGAGGCCTTTCAGGCCGCCATGGGCGGCGGGGCTTCGCAAATGTATCGGCGAGTGGTGGTTCAGCAAAGTATGCCTCCCGCCAGCAGTGCCCAGGGGCAGGGGATTACTGTGGAAGAGAGAGAGTTGATTGGCCAATGGGTTTTGGCTGGGGCCCCTCGCGAAGCCCAGGCGACTATGGGTGCGCCCGCCTTGCCTGCCGGGGTGATCCTGAGTGAGGAGGATGTTATTGTGGGACCTCCGGCTCTGTTTTTAGAGAGCTGTATCAGCTGCCATGGCAACATGGGGCGAGCCGCTCCCGGCTCCGGCACTCCCCACCTTCAGGGGCAAGATCCCTATTATTTGAGAGAGCAGCTCAAGGCCTTTCGCAGCTGGGAGCGCTTAGGCAGTGAGGAGTCTGAGATGAATGAGCGAGCTGCCGAGTTGAGCGATGAGCAGATCTCTTTTGCAGCCTCCTATTTTGCCGCAGCTGGGGACTTAGTGGATCGACCCGTCTTGAGCCGAGAGGTCGATGTGAGCTTGCAGGTGATTGAAGATCCCGGTCTGGCCGCTCGAGCCAATACCTGTTTGACCTGTCATGCCCAGGAGATTCCGGGAATTGGAGCTCCTAAAATCATCGGTCAAGACCAAGACTATTTGTTCTCTGAGCTCAAGAGTTACCGGGATGGCACTCGGGTCAATGTCAGAATGAACGCGATTGTCCAGCCACTTTCGGATGAGGATCTTAAGGCCTTAGCCCGCTACTTTGCTGGAGCCCAGGATCAGCAGGCGCTTACTCAATAGTGAGGACCAATCCGGTCTCTCCTTGGGAGCAACTGTAAACCCCTTCCCAGCGGCCGGAAAACTCGGTGCGACCCGACTTGTCGGTTCGGGTGAGAGTGAACTGCTCACAGCCGGGAAACTCAATGCGGCCCGTGAACTTCTCCTCGCCCACTTCAATCACTCCCCGCAGGGGCACCATATCGTAGTTCTCAGGTCGGTCCACCCAAGTCACTCCCCCCAATTCCAGGAGCCGCGTTTCGCGGTGGAATTGCCCATGCATTTTGTAGGTGCCTTTGGCAATATTGGGGTTGTTGGGAGTGGGATGAAAGTGAAAAGTGGCCTGAACAAAGGCCATGGTGGGTCGCTGTGGTGGGCTAGGTTCTGTGGGTCGCTGGGCGGGCGGAGCTGGAGGAGCTGGAGCTGCCGGAGGTGGTGTGGCCTG
>SKLV01000130.1 GCA_007121385.1 Bdellovibrionales bacterium | reverse complement strand
TTTTTTTTTTTTTTTGGCCAGTCAGTATTCTAAAGATGATCTTCATGGGCTTATTATAACTCAATCCAAAAGCCTTCCTAAGCACTACCTGAGGTTGAGGCCTTGTCCCAGACTCCAGCCTGTGCTAGATCTTCTGGGCTAATCAAATCCTTGCTCCTGGGGCCTGGCCACTGGGGGCTAAAAACCGAAAGGAAGACTTTATGTCTACAGAGGCTATGGCGAACGACTCTCTGCGAAAGTACGAGGGAATTATTATTTTGAACCCGGATTTAAGTGAGGAAGAGCAAAAGGCCTTTTTCCGGAAAAACAAAGAAATTATAAAGTCTTTTAAGGGTGATCTACACCATCTGGACAGTTGGGGAAAGCGTCGCCTTGCCAACCCAATTGAGAAATTCACGCGCGGAATTTACCTCCACTACAGCTTTGAGGCTCAAGGCCAGTGCGTTAGCGAGCTTGAACGCACCATGAGGATCAATGATAAGGTTTTGCGCTTCACCCACACTCGACTGGATGATCGTATCAGCTTGTCCAAACATCTTGAGGCTTTTAAGGACAGTCTTGAAGCTACGGCCCAAAGAGAGAGAGAGAGAGAAAGTAAATTTCAGGCGAGAAAAGCCGCTCAGACCGCCAGACGAACGGAAAGACCAGATCAAAGGCCAGAGCGTGGTGACAGGCCGGAGCGTTTTGAGCGTCAAAGTCAGTAAAAAGGGAGCCAGCAATGAGAGTAATTCTACAAAAAGATGTTAAAGACTTGGGTAAAGTGGGCGAGCTGGTCAATGTGGCAGATGGTTTTGCGAGAAACTTTTTGTTTCCGCGCCGTATGGCTGTAGAGGCCACTGAAAAGAGGGTTAAAGAATATCAGCATCTGCAAAAGGTGGCTGAGGTCAAAAAGAAAAAAGCTTATGCAGAGAGACAGAAGCTATTGGAAACTCTCTCTGGCTTAACACTGACCTTTTCTCGAGAGGCTGGTGAGACAGAGAAGCTTTTTGGGTCGGTGACCACGGCAGATATCTCTGACGCCCTTGAAGAAAAAGGCCATATGGTCGATCGTCGTGATATTCACCTAGATGAGCCCATCAGAGTGCTAGGGCAACATCGAGCCAAAGTTAAATTTTCCGGAGATGGCTTGGAGTCAGACATCACAGTTGTGGTCGAAAGAAAAGGTTAGTTCTTAGAGGTGGCTTTTGGCCTCTAAAAGAACGTCCTGCAAATAATCAGAAAGTAGATTGCGGAGGTCTTCTAGGGAGATCTCTTCCGCAGACAGGCCCTTTTTTTGAAGTAAGCGAAGAAGCTCGTCTTGAATAAGGTGAGAGGGCAAATGGGTGCTTTTGATGAGTTCCTGCAAAAGCTCATTTCCTTTCATCTCCAATACCCCCTTTAAGGTCGCCTCAGTTCTTAAGACCCCCTCATTTGAACAGTTGGTTAGCCTCGCTCTCAACCTTGGAATTTTTTTGGGGAGTAATTCTGGACCTTAGGTTACCCCACAGGGGCTAGGTTGGGAGGAGGCGAACGCCTACCCCTAGGGGAGCCTCCGGGCTGAGGTCCCTGAGGAGGGGGAGTGGAGGGCATGGGGGCATCCATCTGGGGAACTAGATTCTCAAATCGTCCGAACTCAGGCTGCCAGCGCAGCCTGACAACATCTGTGGGGCCATTTCTCTGTTTGCCCACAATAATCTCAGCCACACCCTTAATGTCGGGGTTATCGCGGTCGTAGTAGTCCTCCCGGTAGATCATCATAATCACATCGGCATCCTGCTCGATGGAGCCCGATTCCCGCAGATCTGAGAGCATAGGCCTTCGATCAGACCGGCCTTCCACGCCTCGATTCAGCTGGGCTAGGGCCACTACAGGAACTTGCAGCTCTTTGGCCACTGATTTAAGAAGCTTGGAGATCTCGGAGACCTCTCGCTCCCGGCTTTCCACCTTTTGCTTCATGCTCATCAACTGAAGATAGTCCACCATAATCATGTCAAGGCCGTGTTTGGCCTTGAGTCTCCTTGCTTTGGCGCGAATTTCAAAGGGACTAATTCCGGAAGTGTCATCAATAAAAATCCCGCTCTCACTCAATTCAGCGGCGGTGTTGATGAGTCTAGGCCAGGATTTGTCGTCAATATGTCCCACTCTCATATCGGAAAGACGAACTTTGGCCGAACTTGCCAGCATCCTGATCATCACCTGTTCCTTGCCCATTTCTAAAGAAAAATAGGCCACCTTGGATTTGTTGAGTAGAGCTGCATTCAGGGCAATGTTGAGGCTAAAAGCTGTTTTCCCCATGGATGGGCGTGCGGCTACGATAATTAAATCTCCTGGCTGGAAGCCAGAGGTCAAGTTATCAAGTTCGAGAAAACCTGTTGAAACCCCCGTCACGCTCAGTTTTTTTGAGTAGAGAGACTCTAATCTCTCGAGGCTGGCCTTAACGAGATCACTGGCCTCGACAAGACCACTGGCCGTCTTTTGTTGGGCAATTGAGAAGACCTCGGCCTCCACTTGATCTAAAAAACTCTCGACATCCTCAAAGTCTTGTCGATAGGCCCGGTCAGCAAAGCCCTGGCTAGCCTGAATTAGGCTTCTTAGAACGGCCTTTTGTTGAACCATTTTGGCATAAGTCGCTATGTTCACGACCGAGGGAATAATATCCATCATCTCAGCCAGATAACTTGGGCCTCCAACGGCTTCGAGATCACCTTTTTCCAATAGCAAATTTGTCAGAGTGACCAAATCTGTGGGAAGATTCTTTTTGTTGAGCTCGCGAATGGCAGCAAATATCTTTCTGTGAGATGGCTTGTAAAAATCATCTTCTTTAATTAGGTCGGCCACTTCATCCCAGGCCTGCCCTTCGAGCATAAGGCCCCCTAAAACAGACTGCTCGGCCTCCAAGCTCTGTGGTGGTATTCTCTGTTCCATAAGACTTTCCTGTTCAAGTTACAAAAATGTGCGGGCCTTATCCAAGATGATGAAAGCGCAGAGGCACCCGCCGATGCTCGTCTAGACGATATGTGTTCAGTTTTTTGGGCTCATTTTTACGTTAGGCTTCTAAGTCTAGTGGCGATTTTATAAGTATCAATCTTTTTCTTAAGGGTATTGCGATTGATACCTAGCATCTTGGCCGCCCGCACTTGATTACCTTTATAGGTCTTAAGGGCTAACTCGATGAGGGGTTTTTCCACTTGCTCAAGTACGAGTTTGTGCAAGCCATCCAGCTGGACCTGGGACTCCCGTTGCTGTTCAAAGAGAACTTCTAACTTGCTTTTAACCAATTTTTCCAAACTAACAGTTTGTAAGTTGGCGACAAAAATCTTATCTGAATTGTTTACTTCTGGATTCACTGGCTCCACCCCTCCCCGCAAGTAAAACTTTAAACCCCCCGTTGATCAGGAGACCAGATATACTTATGGAGCTGCATTTGCAACCGTGCTCGCGATTTTTTATTCAGAAGTTGCTCGGCCAACCAGCGAGGCTCAATTTTTCCAAATGATGGGCTGTATAAAACATTGAATCTTTCAAAAAGCTGGTTCTCTTGACAAAAGGCCTCAGCCCACTCCAGGTCCCCAGGCGAACATATCACAAATTTAAATTCTGTGGTTTCTGAGGGCAGGTCCAGATTGTCACGACAAAAGGCTTCCGGCTCGCCGCTATCCGGAGTCTTAACATCAACCACTTTAAAGGCTCTGGGGTCTAGATCCAGGCAGTTCAGATCTCCACTGGTCTCTATGGAGACTTGAAAACCACGATCACAGAGTTCAGTGGTCAGGGCATTGAGATTTTTTTGTAGGAGGGGCTCCCCGCCCGTGAGACAAACATAAGGTGTTTTATGTTTTTCGATTTCTTGGAGAATCTCCCGGACGCTTTTTTTTCCGCCTTCATAGTAAGCATAAGTGGTGTCACAATATGTGCAGCGAAGATGACAGCCAGAGGTTCTGACAAAGACCGTGGGCCAGCCCACAAAGCGAGACTCGCCTTGAATGCTATAAAAGATTTCATTGATTTTTAAAGTCAGATCCAGTCTCGACTGTTCCATGGTCTGGGAAAATACTATAGCTTATGGTGATTTTCCAGACTTTCATTCTGTCGGATCCCCTCTTAAACTATTGTAATGAATACTCTATTGAAAAAGTTTAAGCAGGACATTTGGGGACTCCTTTGGCTCTCTCTGGCCCTTTTTGTGGGATTGGCTCTCTACAGTTATCAGCCCACCGACCCCTCTTTTAACTCTGTTGGCAAGTCTTTAAGTGTTGAGAATTATTGTGGATATGTTGGATCTTTTGTGGCGGATCTGCTCTATCAGGCCCTGGGCTTGGCGGCTTGGGTTCTGGTGGCCGCTAGTTTGCGTATGGCGTTTCGGAGTTTTACAGGCCGGCCCATAGGCTTGAGCCGCTGGCGTCTGTCTTTGCTGGGTCTGTTGGTTTTGGTGAGCGCAAGCTTAATGAACCTGTACTGGCCAGATTTCCGCCTTTTCTCTGATCAGATCCACTTGGGAGGCCTAGTTGGTATTCTAGTCTCTCAAAGTCTCACCACAGTCCTTAACAGTGTTGGGGTGGGAATTTTACTTTGGACTCTTATGGCTGTCTTGTTGGTATTTTACACAGAGCGAAGCCTAGGAGAAATGCTCAGTTATCCCTTGCAAAAGGGAAGCAAGAGCCTGGTCTTTTTGTTTGAGAAACTGATGGCCCCTTTGCACTCATGGCGGCAAATAAGAAAAGTGAGACATGAGTCTCGCTTGCAAAAGAAAAAAGAAATGTCAGAGGCTATTGAAGTTCTCGAAGAGCCAAAAAAATTTCGTTTGAAAAAAGATCTTCCAGAGGGTTTTTTCCCATTAGGTGAACCAGAAGTGAAGGTAACTCCTCAGCGGCGTCGTTTAAACTTGAGTAAGAAGATCCAACGTCGGGTGGCCAATTGGGAGCTTCCCAAGCTCAGTTTGCTTGAAGATCCACCCCTCTCGAGGGAAAAGCTGGACGAAAAAGAAATTAAGCAAAAAGCCAAACTGCTGACAGAGAAGCTGGCACAATTTTCTGTTCGGGGCTCTGTTGTGGATATCAAGCCGGGTCCAGCGGTGACTCTTTTTGAGTTTAAGCCTGCGGCCGATGTGAAAATCAGTAAAATCACTGAGCTTGCGGACGATCTCTCCTTAGCCCTCTCCAGTGAATCGGTGAGAATTATTGCCCCTATTCCGGGCCGCGATGTGGTTGGCATTGAGACCTCAAACACCCAACGGGAAGGGGTTTTTCTGAAAGATGTTTTAGTACAAGATGCTTTTTGGGAGGAGGATTGCAGGTTGCCTTTGGCTTTGGGTCGGAAGGCTAACGGTGAACCTCGAGTGGTGGACCTAAGAAAGATGCCTCATCTGTTGGTGGCTGGAACAACCGGCTCAGGAAAATCGGTGTTTGTGGTCTCTATGCTGACAGGCCTCCTATTTCGTCACTCACCTAAGACACTCAAACTGGTATTGATTGATCCTAAACAAGTGGATTTAGCTGTTTTCAACGATCTTCCGCATTTGGTCATGCCTCCTATTCGGGAGCCCAAAAAGGCCGTGGGCGCTTTGCGCTGGGCCATTCGCGAGATGGAAAAACGTTATCGCTCGATGTCACGCTTTGGAGCTCGGGGGCTGGAAGCCTTTAATCAAATGATGGTGGAGCTCACCCCAGAGCAGATTGAAGAGCACCAAAGTTTCAATTCGGGTTTGGAGAGCCCCGGGCACCCGGAGTCCTACTATTTTTCGGAGCAGCCCTATATTGTGATCGTGGTCGAAGAGTTTGGAGATCTTATGGCCGTTGACAAGGCCAATGTGGAGCAGGCGGTGGTCCGCTTGGCACAAATGGCCAGGGCCTGCGGAATTCACTTGGTTTTGGCTATGCAGAGTCCCCGCAAGGACGTGGTGACAGGTCTTATAAAAACCAATATTCCCGGTCGAATCAGCTTTAAAGTGGCCAGCAAAATGGACTCTCGAATCATCTTGGATGAGTCAGGAGCTGAGCGCCTCCTTGCTCGAGGAGACATGCTCTTCCTGGCTCCCGGCTTTGCCAAACCTGATCGACATCATGGCCCTTATTTGAGCGAAGAGGAGATTTCCATTTTAGTGGATCA
>SKLV01000166.1 GCA_007121385.1 Bdellovibrionales bacterium | reverse complement strand
TGAGCAAAGCCAAAGCTCCGCTCACAAAGGGAGTGGCCATACTGGTTCCGGTGAGAGACTCAACTCCCCCAAAGGGCACAGTGCTGAGAATATCTACTCCCGGAGCAAAGATATGCACATTTTGATCGCCAAAGTTGGAGTGGTCGGCCATCAGTCCGCTGCGACCTATGGAGCCCACGGTGATTTGCGAGCCAAGGTTAAAGGAGGCCGGATACTCTAAAAAGCGATCTATGTTGAGTCCCCGGTTGCCAGCTGCAGCCACAAAGAGAACATTGTGGTCTTTGAGTCCCTTTATTTTTTGCCCTAATTCAGGTGAGCAGGCCGCACCTCCCCAGCTGGCATTGATCACATGGGCTCCATGAGCGACGGCGTAGTCGATGGCGCGAATGGCATCGTAAAGGGTTCCCCCTCCCAGAGCTCCGATAAAAGCCAGAGGAAGAATTTGGGCTTCAGGGGCTATCCCTTGAACATAGTCCAAGTCTTGGATCTCTTCATCTTTGTGTTGAGCGACAATAATGCCGGCCACATGGGTGCCGTGGATGTCCGGTTGAAGGCTGCGGTTGGGGGCGTAGGAAAAAAAGCCATAGCCGGCCCAGTCGTCCACATAGCCGTTGCCATCGTCATCAATTTGGTTGCTTCTCTTATCTCGCCCCTGATCGTCCAGGCCTTCCTCACCCGGATTGGTTTTGATGCGCCCGGAGAGCTGAGGGTGATCAATATCCACCTGTGAGTCGATCACTGCCACCACAGAACCTTGGCCTCTGAGACCCATCCTCCAGGCCCACTGGGCTTCCGCAGCTCCAGCTCCCCATTGCAGGGAAAGCTCGTCACTTTGTCCAGAGCTGTTGCGGAGCTTCTCTCTCTGTGTGACTTGGATCCACTGATCGGGTTCGACCCGTCGGATTTCATGAAGGCGGGGCTTGACCAGGCGATCAATGAGGTTCTGTCGGCTTTGGGCCTTTTCCAGACTGACTCGCCCATCCTCCCAGTAGACCACATAGCGGCCGGGGAGGCTGAGGGGTTCACAGGAGGGGGAAGTTCTGGGGAAAACGCTCTCCGCGGTCTTTTCTTCTCCACAAGCGGTTAAAAAAACGGCTATAAAAACGACAATGGCTCGGTGAATCCAAACAGACATCTAAAGCCACCTCCTTCCCTGGGGTGCTAAACTGGCTCTTAGATATGTCGGATTGGAGCAGAGCGAGGGTTAGTCCAGTTTGGAGAACAGGCCCAAGGTGGGGGGCCCTTGGAGGAGGACAATGGTCGGACCATTGGAGAGACGGCATTTAGTTTTGACCCTAGTTCTATTGTCGGCTCTGTTTTTGGCTGTGGGACTTTTTGGCTTTATCTTTGAGGGAGAAATAGCCTTTTTGACCCAACAAATCGCCAATCTCTTTGGTTTTACTGGCCTGGCCCTTCTCCTCTTGGTCAGCGACAGCGTCATTAGCCCCTTGCCCCCAGACCTTATTCTGATTGTCATTGCCAAGAGTGATTGGCGGGAGCACTGGTACATCTATGTGCCCATTTTGGGGGCTATCTCCACCCTTGCCGGGATTGTGGGCTGGACCATTGGGCACTTTTTAGCCAGAACCAAGGTGGCCCCCCAAGTCCTGGTTAACATTGCCCTGCAGGAAAGAGAGCGCGTGCAGAAGTTTGGGGCCTGGGCCGTCTTCTTGGGGGCCATCACCCCTCTGCCCTACTCGGCCACCTGCTGGACGGCAGGCTTTCTTGGTCTCGATTTTAAGAAGTTTCTCTTAGTTAATTTGGCCCGCTTTCCCAGAATTGTGATCTATTATTTAGTCATACATAACTCCCGCTTTCTTATGATGTGGTTCCAGTAGCCATAAGGGATACTTATAAAAAAAAGTATTATTTTCATGGATAGTGCCATTTGGGGCTTAAAATTTTTCAAAAACCAATATTGTCCTGCCCATGTTTTTCTCATGAATCTAGACTTGGGAAGTTGATCTTGTGCTTCTGAGAGGGGGGATCCTGGATGAGACTAAAAATGTGGACCAAGTTGGTAAGACCCTTTGGGATTTTAGCTTTAGTCTCAGTTTCTAGCTTGGTTCTTTTTTCCCCTGGCTCTTGGTCTCATACGAAGTCTCTCCCCCAGGCCATTCCTGATTTTCAACAGACCCTGGCCCTACTATCGGATCAAAGCTGTTGGGATAAAAAACAAGGGCAGGGGCTTCACTTTGTGGGCTGTGTTCAGGCCCTCAACCAGTTGGTGGCCATGGCCTTTCACGATCCCGATGTTCTTTTAGTTCCCCACTCCTATTATCAGAAGCATCCCCAGCGCTTTTCGCAAATTTTTAGATCTTATGGTCAGTGGTCAGTGGTGCGCTATGCCCCTATAGAGTCAGAGATCAGAGAGGGTCTAGGGCCTAAGGAAGTGGACTTGCTACGCATTGTTGGGGAGAGAAGGGCCTATGAGGCCGCATGGAAGGGGGGAGCAAAAGGCTCGCAGAGCCTTTCATTTCAAGCACTAGGGCTTCAGTTTTTCCACTTAGCTCAAAGGGCCACCGGTTTGTCCGAGACTCAAGTGGCCGTGTCGGCCTATAACGCCTTTTCCGAGGTGGTGAACGATCCTTACTCTCAGTTTGTGCCTCTGGCTGCGGGCTTTGTGGGTCCCCATCGGGCGTTCTTCCCGGAGGCGATGGGGGCCAACCGCAATATTTCCCTGCCTCCGTCAGTCTCAATGACCCAAGAGCAAAGTCCTAAGGGTTTGCCTTTGGGAGTGATTCGCATTGCGGATTTCAACGATCCTCAGGTGGCCGACCAGGTAAAGGCTGCGGTTAACCAATTTGAGAGCTGGCAGGTTGAGGCTCTTGTTCTAGATCTTAGAGAAAACCAAGGGGGCAGGGTCAAGTCCATGTTGGAGGTGGCCGGCCACTTTCTGGGGCCCGACCAGCTGGTGGCCACGGCTCAGTCTGTCTTGGACGGATCTCAAGAGTCCCAGTGGACACCAGAGTCCTCAAAGCTTCTCACAGAACTGCCTCTTGTGGTTCTCATTGGGCCCCAGACGGCCTCCGTCTCTGAGTTGTTGGCCATGGCTCTGCAGGACCACCAGAGAGCATGGGTTTTGGGGGAAAACAGTTTTGGCAAGGCCCTGGGTCAGGTCCTTTTGGACGCGAGTCAGTGGGCTAATAACCAACAGGCCTGGGCCCAGCCGGTTCATTACTACAACTCGGCCCCTGTCCCGGCTTTGGGCTACAAGCAGACTCGCGTGCAGTACTTGGGGCCTCGGGGTTTGAGTCATCAGGGCTATGGTGTACAGCCTGATTTTGATGTGGCTCCAGCTTTGAGAGCAAAAGTTCAACAGAGTGAGCTTCCTCGGCGCGAGATCGATCTCTTTCCCTTTAACCCCTACAACGCCAACCTGACCCCTCACCGAGTGACTGAACGCTTGGAGGAGATTGCCAGTCTCTCAGCCTGTATGGAAGCTCAAGGGCTAGCAGAGCTGGCTTGGGAGGGAAATTCAAAATCCGAAGAGGTCTCCTCTTGGGAGTTTCTTAAAGCTCAAGATTTGATCGATTGTCTGAGGCATTAAAAAATAGAGCCACTCAGCTTTTCAGGTTGATGAAGACTTATTGTGTGAAAGCTCTGCGGCGCAGCTGGGTCAGAGATTCTTGAGCTTCAGCGATCACCTGCTGTTGATTGTAGACCTGATGAGTTTTGTCTAAGACAACAGCTTGCCCGCCAATAAAAACATGCTCCACATCTCGACCGAGACAAGAGTAAACTAGAGCTGAGTAAGGACACTCCACTGTGGCCACCGAAGGATGGGAGCGATCCACCACCACCACATCGGCCATCTTGCCCTCTTCCAGAGAGCCCAGGTCATGGCTTCTTCCCAGAAGTTGAGCTCCACCCAGGGTGGCCATTTCTAAGGCATAGCGGGCGGGAAGAGCCTGGGGACCAAATTTGGGCTTTTGGATCAAGGCGGCCAAGCGCATTTCGATAAAGGGATCCATGCTGTTGTTGCAGGGAGCTCCATCAGAGCCCAGGCCTAAAACCAGGCCCTGTTGTCGATAGTGTTCAATGGGAGCAATACCACTGGCCAACTTGAGATTGGAGCTGGGGCAATGGACCAGAGGGGTCTGAGTTTTGACCATAGCTCGCAGTTCTTTAGCCGTCAGGTGCACCCCATGAACAATCACCGTTTGGGGGCCTAAAAGGCCTAAACTCTGCAGGTAGTCCACATTGGTCTTTCCCGTGCGCTTTCTGATCAGGGCAATTTCTTCCAAACTTTCAGAGGCATGGGTGTGAACCAGGACAGAGTGCTTATGCTGAAGAGCCACCACTTCTTTCAACAGCTTTTCTGAGCAGGAGACGGCAAAGCGAGGGGCAATGGCATAGGAGAGCCGCTCGGATTTTCCATGCCAGGTCTTAATTAGATCCTCACTCTCTTTTAAGCTCTCTCCCCTTTCCTGGTAGAGGAGGCCGGAAGAGCCTTTTAAATCCATAAGGCACTTTCCACCCCAATAGCGCATACCAGAACGCTCGGCCTCTTCAAAGAGTATATGACTGTGGTGAATGGTGCCCATATCCAGAATTGAGGTGGTCCCACTGAGTTGCATCTCCAGTAAACCCACTTGGGCCGAGCGTCTTAGGGACTCCGGACTGTGAGCGGCTTCCAGAGGCCAAATCCTTTTTTTCAGCCAGTCGAGGAGAAGCATGTCGTCGGCCTGACCGCGAAATAGAGCTTGGCAAAGATGGGTGTGGGCTTGAATAAGTCCTGGAATCACCCATCGTCCCTTGGCCTCAATGATCTCCTCATCTCCCCTTGGGCTAATGCTCTTCGCAATTTGTGTGATTCGTCCGCCCGCTATGAGGAGATCGGCCTCAAGGACTTCACGACGGGGGTTCATCGTCACCAAAGTTCCTGAGCGAATGAGGATGGGCTTTTGTTCCAGCATAGTCAGTTGCAGTTTAGGTGGTGATCCACTACAGTCAAGGATCTATGCTGAAAGAGCTTAAAGAAACCACAGACTATATTCGCCAGCGCTGCTCTCTTCAGCCTAAGGTGGCCATCACCTTGGGCTCAGGGCTGGCCTCCTTTGCCGATCAGGTTCAGAGAGTGGCCGACTTTTCTTATAGTGAGCTGCCCCACTTTTCCCCTCCCACTGTTGAGGGGCATCCCGGCCAACTGATCTTAGGCCATGTGGGTTCAGTCCCAGTGGCTCTATTGCAGGGGCGGATTCATTATTACGAAGGCCACAGTATGGCTCAGGTGGTCTATCCCACTCGATTGATGGCGGAGTTAGGGGCGCAGATTCTGCTTTTGACCAACGCCTCAGGCGGCATTGATCCCCAGATGAGGCCTGGGGACTTTATGGTGATTGAGGACCATATTAATCTTACCGGAGACAATCCCCTACGCGGGCCCAATGTGGCTGAGTTTGGTCCTCGCTTTCCCGATATGACTGAGGCCTATGACAAAGAACTCAGTGGAATCCTTGAGGAGTGCTTTCAACAGCAGTCCCTAAGGGTGAGCCGGGGAGTTTACTGTGGAGTGGCAGGTCCCAACTATGAAACTCCCGCAGAGGTCCGCTACTTGCGGCAAATCGGTGGGCATGCAGTGGGAATGAGTACGGTGGCTGAGACCATTGCCGGTCGCCATCGGGGCTTAAGGGTCTGTGGGGTGGCTTGCATCACCAACTTGGCCGCCGGTTTGGGGCAAAGTCATTTAAGTCACGATGAGGTCAAAGAAGTGGCCCAGCGAGTGGAGGAGAATTTTGCCAAAGCTTTAGTTCAAGCCATTCCCCAGCTGGCTTTAACTCTCACTCCCTAAGATTTCTGCAATCAGGGGTTGGGCCCTTTTGCTGACCCCAGGCCCTTCACTCCACTCCAAGGCGTCCAGCAGCATTTGTGTCACTTCGGCCTGGGCGGATTGTTTATTCCCATAGAGATAAAACAGAGGCTCGCCCTTACTATAGGCCTCTCCTAGGCGGCAGTGGACTTCGATTCCTGCCGAGGGATCAATGGGGTCTTCGGCTTTAAGCCGACCGGCACCGAGAAGAAGAGAAGCCAGGCCCAATTTTTCACAGTTCATGCCCACTAAATAGCCCGACCGGGGGGCCTTCACCTCAGCAAAGGCTTTGAGTTGAGCCGTCTCTTTTTGGAATTGCTGCAAATCTCCCC
>SKLV01000122.1 GCA_007121385.1 Bdellovibrionales bacterium | reverse complement strand
GTGATTGGTTGCGGTGATTGGTTGCGGTGATTGGTTGCGGTGATTGGTTGCGGTGATTGGTTGCGGTGATTGGTTGCGGTGATTGGTTGCGGTGATTGGTTTTTTTCCGATTTTCCTTGACGAGATTTTCGACGCTTTAAAATCCTTCAGGTTCTATTCTCTTAGGCGATTTCAATTAAAAAAGAGTCTTCCTTCTCTTCGGCCTTCCAGAGAGGCCTTTATGGGCTTTGAAGTGGCCCTAATAGGTGGGATTAAACGGGCGCAAAAGTGGGTTTTAAAAACCCATGTTATGCTGCCCTTCAAACTCAACCCAAGCTTAAAAAAGGAAGACCATCTGATGAACTCCATTGATTTTAAGTCCCTGAAGGATCAAGAGCTTCTCAAACAAACCAGAGAGTTGGTGGGAAAAGAGCGCCAACTGTTGACCCATGTTCTGCATCACCTACGCGAGGTGGAGAGGCGCAGGCTTTTTTCCGATCTGGGTTACCCTTCGCTGTTTGAATATGCAGTTCAGGAATTGAAATACAGTGAGGGGCAGGCCGGTCGCCGCATTCAGGCCATGCGACTACTCAAGGAGTTGCCGCAGATCGAGGAGAAAGTGACTTCTGGGGCCCTAAGTCTGAGCAATATTTCCCAGGCTCAGAGTTTTTTTCGCGAGAAGGAGAAGGAGAAGGGAAGGGCTCAGGAAAGGGTGACTTTAGATTCAGGGTCAGTTTCTGCAAATTACAGGTCTACCCCAAAAGTTTCAGCTCAGGAAAAGCTTGAGGTCTTAAAGATTCTTGAGAACTGTTCGGCCCGCGAGGGGCAAAAAAAGTTGCTTAAATTGGAACCCGGCTTGGCAAAACCCAGAGAGAGGGAAAGAGTCATTTCTCAAGATTTGACTGAAGTCAGCTTTGTAGTGACGGAGGAGCTGAAGCAGCAATTAGAAGAGGTGCGCTCGCTTTTGGGAGCTAAGGCTGTGGGCCTCAGTTGGGCTGAGTTGGTAGCGGAGATGGCCCGTCTGAGCTTGGCCTCTTTGAGAGTGAAAAAGTTTGGGAAAAAGGGGGCGCAAGAGATGCAGAAGACAAGGGGGGTGAAGGGGAAAGATAAGGGCGAGGGAGTTGGGGGGAAAACTGGGGGTCTTCGAGCAGCCACTCCAACGTCGGAGTTGAACCAGGTTGAGGGTCATGATGGAGCTGGCAGGGGTGTTGATGGTCTCAAGGGAAAGAGAAAGAGAACCATATCGCGAGGGGTGCAGAGACAGGTTTGGACTCGAGATGAGGGGCGTTGCAGGAAGTGTGGGACTCGGCGAGGGCTACAGTGGGATCATATTAGGCCGGTGGCCTTAGGTGGAGAGTCTGAGGCCGAGAACCTTAGAATTCTTTGCGCATCTTGCAACCATAGAGAGGCTATCAGGGTCTTTGGTCTGCAAAAAATGGAGAAAATTAAGGCTGGACAGCAGAAAGAAAAGGAGAATCGCTGTGAGCTGTGAGCTGTGAGCTGTGAGCTGTGAGTGCTAGGGGGTGTTTAGTCCCACTCCGCGGGCTCAGGGCCCCAGGTGACCATGCAGAAGGGGCCTCGTCCCTGGAGTCGATGGTCGTGGTGGCGGCTGCTCTCATCCACCAGGGCCACATAGATGGGGGAGTTTCGGGCTTGGGAGATGCGAAAAGAGTAGAGAACCCCATACTGTTCAGTGAGGTTTTGGCGGGCCTGGTTGTAGTAGCGAAACCAGTAATAGGGGGGGACTTCTCCGTGGGACTGCACCTCTTCACCAGTGAAGGGGATAATCACTCGGGAGGAGGGCTGGATAAAAAAGTGCTGGCAAATGGGCCCTGAATGCTCGGGCTCTGTGGCTTGAAGGGGAGTGGCGGATAAGGCCAGAGCCACAGAGAAACTGAGGATCAAGGCCAATACAAGGGCAATGGAAAGGCTCAGGGCTGTGGAAAGGCTCCGAGCTGGGGAAAGGCTCCGGACTGAGCCCCTCGTCGGGCCGAGAGGGCCGAGAATCAGGGTCCAATTTTTTTGGGTTTGGGGTTTTGGAATCAACGGATCCTCCCTTGTTATGCGGCGTATCATATGATGCTGGAGTTGGTCAAGAAGGCTAAGGTACTAGCTACCTTTTCCGCGAATAGGATGGCAGATGGCAGTAAAAATTTACAATTCCCAGAGTCAGCAAAAGGAAGTTTTTGAACCCTTAGAGCCCGGCAAAGTCAAAATGTATGTCTGTGGCCCCACCGTCTACGACTTTCTCCATGTGGGAAATTTTAGAGGGGCTGTCTTCTTTAACCTGGTCCGCAACTGGCTGGAGAAGAGGGGCTTTGAAGTCACCTATGTCTATAACTACACCGATGTGGACGACAAAATCCTGAATCGGGCGGAGAAAGAGGGTGTCTCTCCTCAGGAGATTTCGGAGACCTATATTGCTGAATTTCAAAAAGACTATCAGAGTCTCAAGCTCAGACCTCACTCCCACAACCCCCGGGTCACTGAACATATGACCCAGATCATCGACTTTGTGAAAGAGTTGGTTGCCAAGGGCCACGCCTACGCAGTGGATGGAGATGTGTACTATCATGTGCCGAGCTTTAAAGACTACGGCAAGCTCAGTCACAAGAAGTTAGAGGATTTGGAGGCCGGCTTTCGCATCGAAGTGGACGAGAGAAAAAAGCACTCGGCGGATTTTGCCCTATGGAAGAAGGCCAAGACGGAGACAGAGCTGGGCTGGGATTCCCCGTGGGGTCGAGGCCGGCCGGGTTGGCATATTGAGTGCTCGGCCATGAGCCGCAGCCTGTTGGGAGACAGCATCGACATTCATGGGGGAGGAATGGATTTGATTTTTCCTCACCACGAAAATGAAATTGCTCAGAGCGAGGGCTGTACGGGTCAACTTTTTGTCAAATACTGGATGCACAACAATATGATTCAGTTTGGGGATCAGAAGATGTCAAAATCCCTGGGCAATGTGGTGACCGGGCGAGCCTTCTTGGAAAAGTACAATGGAGAGATCCTAAAGTACCTGATGCTCTCGGCCCACTATCGTTCGCCCACCGACTTGTCAGAGGCCCAAGTGCACCGAAGTGTAGCGGCCCTGGCGCGGATTTATTCGGCCTTGGCTTGGGCACAAAAATTGATCCAGGGCGAAGGGGCTCTGGTTCCTGTTCCTCCAGCCTTCCAAAAAGCCATCGACGAGGCCGAGGAGGGCTTTGCTCAGGCCTTGGACGATGACTTTAACACTCCTGAGGCCTTAGCCCGCCTCTTTGAGGTGGTTCGGCAATTCAACCAAATGTGTCGCACGCCCGGCAAGGTTAAGCCGGAGCAAAAAGCGGTGGCCGAGGTGTTCTTTCACTGGCTCACCGACAAGGGCCAAGTGATGGCTCTGTTTGGGGAGCCCCCGGTCGAGTTTTTGAACCTTCTGGATGATATGCTATTGCAGCAGAAGGGTTTGGAGCGCCAGCAAGTGGATCTTCTGGTGCAGGAAAGAACCCAAGCTCGAGCGAGCAAGGACTACTCTCGCTCGGACGAGCTGCGCAGCCAACTGGAGCAGATGGGTATCAGTGTGCAGGACACTCCCGAGGGCAGTTTGTGGGAAGTGGCCAAGTAGGCCAAAGGAATCGCCGGGCTGGATCCCTCCGGCTGTGGGGGGCCGCTCCGGGGAATGAGGTTTTTCAAAAGTGAGCCAAAAAAAATCTAAATTTCAACTGGTCACTGATTTTCGTCCGGCGGGAGACCAGCCCGAGGCCATCAAGAGCTTGACGGAGAATGTTCGCCATGGCCTCAACCACCAAGTGCTTTTGGGGGTGACGGGCTCGGGCAAGACCTTCACCATGGCCAACACCATCGCCGAGCTGAATTTGCCGGCCTTGGTCTTGGCTCCTAACAAAACCTTGGCGGCTCAGCTCTTTGTCGAGTTTAAGGAGTTTTTCCCTCACAACGCCGTGGAGTACTTTGTCAGCTACTATGACTACTATCAACCCGAGGCCTATATCCCTGCCACCCAAACTTTTATTGAAAAGGATTCGGCCATCAACGAGCAGATCGATCGGATGCGCCACTCGGCCACCCGCAGTCTCTTTGAACGCCCGGATGTGATTATTGTGAGCTCCGTGTCCTGCATTTATGGTTTGGGCAGTCCCGAGGCCTATGAGGGCATGGTGATTCAAGTGATGGCCTCCAGCGACCTCAAACGAGATCACTTTTTGCGCGAATTGGTGAGAGTGCAGTACCAGCGCAATGATGTGGACTTTCACCGCGGCACCTTTCGGGTGAGGGGAGATGTGGTGGAGATCATGCCCCCCTACGAGGAAGACCGAGCGATCCGGGTGGAGTTCTTTGGCGACTATGTGGAGAGAGTGGCCTGGGTGGACCCTTTAAGAGGGGTGGTGATGGAGGACCTGGATCAGGTGGCCATTTACCCTGGAAGCCACTATGTGAACACTGAGGATAAAAAGAAGATAGCCATTGCCAGCATTCGCCAAGAGTTGCAGGAGAGGATTAAAGATTTGCGCCGGGAGGTGAGATTCACCGAGGCCGAGCGCATTGAGCAGCGCACTCTCTACGATCTAGAGATCATGGAGGAGATGGGCACCTGTCCCGGTATTGAAAACTACTCCCGCCACTTCACCGGGCGAGCTCCGGGCAGTGCTCCCCCCACTTTGCTGGAGTACTTTCCCAAGGAGTTTCTCACTTTTATTGATGAGAGCCATGTTACAGTTCCCCAAATTGGTGGAATGTACCGGGGAGATCGGGCGCGAAAAATGACCCTGGTGGAGCATGGCTTTCGTTTGCCCTCGGCCCTGGACAATCGCCCTTTGAACTTTCAAGAATTTGAGGGCTATGTGGATAAGGTGGTCTATGTGTCAGCCACCCCCGGCTCCTATGAGCTGAGTAAGAGTGAGGGGCTGGTGATCGAACAGATCATTCGGCCCACAGGCCTCTTGGACCCCCTGGTGGAGGTGAGGCCGGCCCGCCACCAAGTGGACGATCTTCTGGGGGAGATCAGAAAGAGATCGGCAAAAAAAGAGCGAGTGTTGGTGACCACTCTCACCAAGCGCAGTGCAGAAGATCTGACCGACTATCTTTCTGGTCTTGGGGTCAAGGTCAAGTACCTCCATGCGGACATCAAGACGGTGGAGCGCACCGAGATCATCAGGGACTTGCGACTGGGGGTTTTTGATGTGCTGGTGGGAATCAACTTGCTCAGAGAGGGGCTGGACATTCCCGAGGTCAGTCTTGTGGCCATCACCGATGCGGACAAGGAGGGCTTTTTGCGCTCGGAGCGGTCCCTGATTCAGACCATAGGCCGCGCCGCCCGCAATCAAAACGGCATGGTGATTCTGTATGCGGATCAAATGACCGAGTCCATGCGCAAGGCCATGGAAGAGACCCGCCGCCGCCGTCAGGTCCAAGAGGAGTACAACATCAAGCACAATCTCACTCCTAAAAGTATTGAAAAGAAAGTGGGACGGGGCTTAGCGGAAATCTACGGTTTTGTCAGTGACACCTCTCCTCACTTTGTCCTGCAGGAAAAGGTGGAGAAATACCAAAAACAGCCCAGCCGGTTGCTCAAGGAAATCACCTCTCTGCGCAAGAAGATGAAAAAGGCCTCAGACCAATTGCAGTTTGAGGAGGCCGCCAAGATCCGCGATGAGATCAAGCGCCTGGAGGTCTTGGACCTCAGCTTGCGCTCAGGATCTGTGGACGAAGAGTTGGACCAGGCCCTCCTAGAGTCCTAGAATTTGCATTCATCATAAGCATCCCTTTGAAGCTGCATAAGAGGGGCTCTGGCAAATTTCCCAGAAAATGAATATTGCTGTGATTAAAGTCGATAATTATTACAAAGTATCGAGGGACCATTTCTTGTTCCCCTTCCTTTAAGTTAGTTTTTTGTCAGAAAAATAATTGAGAAGAGGGGGGGCCTGATGTTCTCAGTTTTTTCTTTGAGGGGATTTTCCATATTTATAAAGCCAATGTGCTGCGGAGCTTTATCCGTGGCTCTATTGGGGCTGACAGGGCCAGTGGCTCAGGCCGCCTGCTGCATCAAAAGCCAAAATCTGACAGTGCGCCAATATGCGGAGGCTTTTGGACAAGCCCATATTGACGACTCCGCCGGCTGGGGCCATGCCTTTGATATAGATGTTGAGCTGGAGTATCGGGAGGATCTGCAGGGCGAGTCTTGTTCTCTGCAGTGGTGGGAGTGGACAGACTATGTGGTTCCG
>SKLV01000046.1 GCA_007121385.1 Bdellovibrionales bacterium | reverse complement strand
TTCTAACTCTCGCTTTCGCACCACTCAAGATGATCCCACCACCGTTGTGGTTCCCACCATTTACGGAGGCACAGGGGGCAGCACAGCGGGCTGCCCCTCTCCCAATGAACTCTGCGACTCCTGCGCCTCCATCACTCCTCCAGCCTATCAAGTTTGTAACCAAAAACGCATTCAGCCGGGAGTGGAGTTGAGAATTGAGTTCACTTCGGACAGTATTCCCTCAGGGCAGAGGGGAACTCCGGCCCTGTTGCGCTCAGGAACTGACAATACGGAAATAAAAATTGAGAACACCACTGTGAGCTCCGGGGACCTGGGGGTTCTGACTGTTCCCTGGAGCACCATCTGCAATCAACTTCCCACTGAGGGACTGAGGAGCCCCACCTGTGCCACTTCCTTCACTCAGAGAGCCCGCTTGGGTTTTTTGCGCGAGGGAGAAGTCTCCGCTTTTCACGACTCGGTGGAGATCACCTTTATCGTCCACGCTCCGAGCGACAACTTTGCCCCCCTTTGTGATGCGGCAGAGAACTCCTCCTCCATCTGTGACTTTGCTGTTTTTCCTGGAGACGAAAAGATCTTTATCACTGCAGTGGATAGAGGCAGCCTTTTCCCCAATGCACCCACGGCCAGAGTTGAGTTTGTGCGAATTCTTTACTCAACGGAGAACTTCAATATTCCCCTGGACCAGTCTGTGCCGATCAAGGTGGAGACGGGAGATCAGGAGGGACAAAACTTTTTAGCCGATAGAACCTTGGGGGGCTTGACCAATGGAACCCGCTATTACTTCCGCATGGCCACTCAAGATGTGGCTGGCAATATCTTTAACTTCACTCCCGACAGCCTTTTTGGTCCGGGAAGTCTTTGTCCTGACCCCTCGAACCCCGCCTGCCCCTATGCCGCCACCCCCGACGAAGTCTTTGGCCTACTGACTGACGACATCAACTGTTTTATTACAACAGCGGCCTTTGGCTCCTCCTTTCATCCTAAGGTGGAGAGTTTTCGCCAGTTTCGCGACCTCTTTCTCAAAGGTCACCCCCTCGGGGATAAGTTCATTCGCAGCTACTACCAGTGGGGGCCGTGGGCTGCCCAGTGGCTGCATGATCATTCTTCATTTAAAGCCCCCGTGCGAATGGGACTCTGGCCCCTGTGGCTGGGCTCCCAAGCTCTATTGACCTCCCATCAGTTGATGGCCAAGTGGATTTCCCCTTTGGTGGTGACTTGGCTTTTGATAGTGGCGCTCCCTCTTGGGTTAATGGGCCTTTTAATTGGAGGGCTTTGGAGGTTGAGGACAAGGCTTTCTCCAAGGGCCGGGGCCAGCCTCCTCACCACAGCACTGGGATGGACTCTGCTCAGCTTCAGTGTCCTGGGTTCAAGCAGTTTATGGAGCCCCCTGGCTCTGGCCGACTCTCCCGCCCAAACAGACCCTCGGGAGTCCCAGTGGATTCGTCACCCCGATGCCGAGAAGGGCTTGATGAGAATCACTCGCGAGGGAGTCTATGAGTACCGAGTGGAACCCTCAGAGCAAACTAGGTCTGCGGCCTTTCGCTTTGGCTTTTTTGAACCCACTCAGCTGTCCAACCCGGCCACCGGCACCTTTTACGAAGAGATTTATGAGGATACACAAGCTCCCACCCTGATCTTTGACTATGACTGGCGGCAGTGGAAGAGCCCCTTGGGAAGAGTGAGCTTGAGTTTGGGCTCAGGCCTGTTTTTTTCCAAAGGAAAGGGAAGGTTTGTCACTCCCCCACAGAGCCAAGCTCTCGAGGAGTTCACCTTTTTGGCCATGCCTCACAACGCCTCTATCTTTTACCGCCTGCAGTTTTTGGACCGCCAACTGCTGGTGCCCTATGCCTCGGCGGGGATGAACTTAATCACTTTTGCTGAGTTCCGCGAGGATGAGACCCTGCCCAAGGTGGGTGGAGCCCTGGCGGCCCATATTGCCCTGGGGGCCAGTTTGAGTCTGGCCTGGATAGATCGCCGCTCCATGCAAAATATGGATAGGGACTATGGGATCAATGACATTAAACTGACTTTTGAGTTCCGCCAAATCCTAGGCCTCAACGAGGACTTTGACTTTACTGGGGAACTTTTTAGCGGTGGCATTGCCGCCGACTTCTAGAAGGTCTATCTTAAGCGCCCATGAAAACACGACTACGTCTTTTGCTCAGCTATGAAGGCACGGACTTTTTAGGCTGGCAAAGGCAAAAAAATCAAAGGCAGACTGTCCAAGGACGGCTAGAAGAATCCCTAAGCCAAATCTTCAATGAGCCCCTTCAGGTGGTGGGAGCCAGTCGCACTGATGCTGGGGTTCACGCCTTTGGGCAAAATGTTCACTTTGAAACCACTAAGGACCCAGCCAGATACCAGCTACTTCGCAGCATCAACAGCCTTCTTCCGGACTCAATTGCGGCGCGTCAAGTATGGCTCGCCCCCCAAGACTTTCATGCCATGCTCTCCTCTTCAGGAAAATTTTATCAGTACAGGATCTACAATTCTCCTCTGCCCAACCCCCTTTTGCGCCACTTTAGCCTGTGGGAACCCCGGCCCTTAGATTTGGACTTGCTGCAAAGAGCTTCTGATTTTCTCTTGGGAGAACAAGACTTTAAGAGCTTCCAAACCGCGGGAAGCCCGGTGCCCAGCACGATTCGCCATATCCGTAGGGCTGAGTGGCACAAGCTCTCCCCCGATCTGCTGGAGTTTCGCATCGAGGGCTCGGGCTTTCTCAAGCAGATGGTGAGAAACATTGTGGGGACTTTGCTGGACCTTCACTTTCGCGGCCAGCCCCCGGAAGCCATGGAGGCTATTTTAGCCGCTCGCAACCGGCAGGCCGCTCTGGGCACGGCTCCTCCCCAGGGGCTCTTTCTGAGCCGGGTCCACTACCCCCAAGAGCTGGAAGCCCTCTGCCAGCCACTTTAAGACCTTGACAATGAGTGCCTATAACCTTAATCCTTTTGCCTTATTTTAAGGAGAACACAGCGATGAAAACCTGGAATGCCAAACCGGGAGAAGTGGAAAAGACCTGGTACCTGGTGGATGCCACCGATCAAACTTTGGGCCGATTGGCCACCCAAGTGGCTCGAGTTCTACGAGGCAAGCACAAGCCCAACTTCACTCCCCATGTGGACACGGGCGACTTTGTGGTCGTGATCAATTCCGAGAAGGTGAAACTCAGTGGCAATAAGTGGGTTGAGAAAAACTACTACAGCCGCTCACGCTTTTTCGGCTCACTGAAGTCCATCAACGCCCAACAGCTCAATGCTAAAGATCCGGCCGAGATGGTGCGTAATGCCGTCTCTGGGATGTTGCCCAAGACCAAACTGGGCCGACAGATGATCACTAAGCTGAAGGCCTATAAGGGTGGGGAACATCCTCATTCTGCGCAAAAGCCTGAGGCCATGCAACTGATTTAGTTTTTTAAGAAAGGGATTTGAATTCATGGCTACTGATAAAAAAGTTTTTTACGCCACGGGAAGAAGAAAGACCAGTGCGGCTCGCGTTTTCCTCCGTCCTGGAACAGGAAAGGTCATGATCAACGGCAAAGCCGCTGAAGCCTATTTGGAAACTCCTGCGGCCCGAGCCAGTGCTCTGATGCCCCTCCAAATCACCGACACGCAAAAGCAATTTGATGCCCAGATCTCTGTGCGCGGAGGAGGGATAACCGGTCAAGCTGAGGCCATCCGCCATGGAGTGGCTCGAGCTCTGGTGGCGGCTGATCTGGAACACCGAGGGACTTTGAAAAAAGCTGGATTCCTCACTCGCGATTCCCGTATGGTGGAGAGGAAAAAATACGGCTTGCACAAAGCCCGTCGCAGTACTCAATTCTCTAAGCGCTAATTGCCCTAACCAGGAAGAAAGTTGGCTGCAGAAGAAAAAAGCTCCCTTCAGGGGAGCTTTTTTTTACTCGTCTAAAATGTAGTTCATGGGATCCACGGGCACGCCGTGAATTCGGACCTCATAGTGCAGATGGGGCCCAGAAGACCGTCCTGTGGAGCCAACCGCAGCAATCACATCGCGACGGCTCACTCTTTGACCCCTCTCTACAAAAATTCGTGAATTGTGAGCATATCGAGTCACCACACCATAACCATGATCAATGGAGACCAACTTTCCATAGCCGGCCTCAAAACCCACATAGGAGACCACCCCATCAGCCGGAGCAATAATCGGTGTTCCCGGAGGGGCCGCAATATCGATTCCGTGATGCATGACCGGACGACGAGTGAAGGGATCCAGGCGATAGCCAAATCGAGAGGTGAACCAGCCTCGAGTTGGCTTGATTGAGGGGGTCACATTGAGAAGACTCTGGCGCTCAGACAGAGTTTCCCAAAGCTGGAGAATTCCCTGTTCCTTGAGCTGAGTATCCTGAACGGCTCGGTCGATGCGAATAGAGAGAGATGCGTAATCCCGAGCCCCTTGCAAACTCAGCTCACCCCTCATCTCATCTAGTGGCGGCCTTTGCATAAAAACTGAGTCGCGAATCAAAAATTCAGAGGCCGGCCCCCTTTCCTCCAGGCCCTGTTGACCCGCAGGAAGATTTTGTCCGGCCTTGGGCATAGGACCTATAGCCAAGCTCAGGGAGCGATCCTCCTCACCCACATTGGTAATCAATTTGAGTTTTTTGGAAAAGTTCTGCACCCTCTCTAAAGCGCCCTCTAAGGAGTTGAGCTTTGTCTCCACCACTTGAAACTGCCTTTTGAGATAGACATTCTCGGCCTTTAAGCGCTTGTTTTCACTGGATTGAAGTAAGAGCCCTACATAGTCCACAGCTGCGGCAACCATAATCAGGCTAAAGACAAGACCTAAAAATAAGCCGGCTTTGATCCAGGCCGCACTGATGGTGAAACTCTGAGTTTGACCCCGCCGGTTGGTGGTGACCAAAAAAGTATAAGTCTTTTTCTCCATTGTCTTTCCCTATTCGTCGGCTTGATAGCACCAGGACAGTAAAGAACCTAATATAATGCGTCAAGCATCAAGTGCCCGTATTATGATCACTGAAATATTATCATCTCCACCGGCCGCCTTGGCCTCTTTAATGCACTGCAATACAGATTCTTTGGCGGGGTTGTCCCGGCAGATCTCCAAGAGCCTTTCGTCGGGAACCAAGCCGGAAAGTCCGTCCGAGCAAAGCAAATAAGTGTCTCCCACCTCCACCTTTCTCTCAATCACATCCACAGCCACATCTCGCTCAAAGCCCACACTGCGAGTGATCACATTTTTGGCTCCCAGAGCTGCCTCCTCCTCATTGATCACCCCCGCTCGCAGCTGCTCATTGACCAGGGAGTGGTCTTCGGTGAGCTGCCAAATGTGCTGATCCCGCATCAAATAGGCCCGAGAATCTCCCACATTGGCCACAAAGAGTTTACTGCCATAATGAAAGGCTCCGACCATGGTCGTGCCCATGCCCATCAACTCCGGGCTTTCAAAGGTGCTCTTAAAATGAATGCGCTCTGAGGCCTCTTTATAGGCTTTAATTAAAACCTGTTTGGGGGCCAGCTTACTGTGGGTGAGGGCCTCCCGCAGCCGGTTTTGGACGATGTTCACAGCCAAAGCCGAGGCGACTTCCCCCCCTTTGTGGCCTCCCATTCCATCAGCCACAATATAGAGTTTGAGGTCATGATCCACCAAAATGGTGTCCTGGTTAATTCCCCGCTTTAAACCCACGTCCGTCTGTGCCCAAACTTCAAATCGCATAGCTTACAGTCTAAGTGAGAGGCCTCAAGACCACCAACGGAAAATTATAAAATTCAGACTCAAAGTCTGAAGCCCCCTGCCGATAAGAGTTTTACGATGCAGATCCGCCCAAACTTTAACCGCTCCATTGGCAAATATTTGGTGGGAAGTCTCCTCCTCCACTTCTTTGTCTGGTCCAGCCTGACCTTAGTCCAGTGGCTGCAGCAGCTGAGCCTCCCGACACCGGTCCCGGAGGTCGTGGAGATTCAATTCATCAGTAGCTTGGAAGAGAACGAAGTCCAGGACACTCAAAAGCCAGAAACTCGACCCCAGGACAGCCAGCCTCAACAAATTGTTGAGCAGAGCGAAGAGGCCTTGAACGATGAAATTCCTGAGGACAGCCGCTTTTTAAGCCGGCACAGTCAAAGAGTGAAGCAACAGACACGCGCCGCAGAGAGCGGAGCCTTTCGTAACACTGGGGAGTTGAGCTCAGCACCAAAGCCTGCAGAAACTCAAGAGCCTTCTGACTCTCAGCCCACCGAGTTGGCTGAGACCGCCGAGGCAGACCAGGTTCCCACACAAGCCTCCCCAGAGCCCCAACCCAAAGCGGTGTCTCCTATTTCCTTGGCTGATCTCAGACC
>SKLV01000057.1 GCA_007121385.1 Bdellovibrionales bacterium | reverse complement strand
TGCTCCTTTTGCTGGGCAATCCGGCGGCGGCAGCTCAGGGCCTGCGCAGCTTGCCTGGGCAAGTAGACCAAAACCGCATTTGGGCGGATGAGGCCCTTCAATCCACACCTTGGGCTCAGGCTCTGCTCAAAGAGGTCCTGGCCCATCAGCCTATGACTGCCATTGACATTCACAACACCACCGGCCGAGGCGATCCCTACAGCGCGATCGATCATCTGACCGCCGAGCATATGTTTTTAGCCAAAGAGTTTTCACCCAATGTGGTGCACTTTCGTGAACCCCACACCACCTTAATCAATGCCTTGGGAGGGCATATGCCCGCGGTGGTGCTAGAATGTGGTCCCTCTCAGGGGGATGAGAGTCGCAGAGAGCATCTGGTCAACTACCTTAAGTCCGTTTTGAGTTGGCCGGCGGTGGGCCAAACCCAGTTGGTGGATCCAGGGCACAATCTCTTTGAGAGTCATGCCAGGGTTTTTGTGAGTGGCGAGTTTTCCTTTGGCTCAGGTGGGGAGAGGGGCCTGAACCTTGACGGCGATTTGGATTTAAACAATTTTAAATTGCTGCCAATAGGGCAGCTGTGGGGCACCTACCAGTCCCTAGCCGAATTTGAGTTCTCGGTTCGGGATCTTAGCGGAAAGGATATCACTGCCGATTACTTTGCAATCGCCGAAGGGCAGATTCGCGTCACCCAGTCCTTTATCCCCTCGCTGATCACCACCAGTGTGCCGGCCGTCCAAGAGGACTGCCTGTGTTACATCATGAAGCGGATTGGGGAGAGCTGAAGAGCCCAAAGGCCCTCCTATATTGTCTATTCGTGCATCACCGCATCAAGTCTAACTAATGCCCAGAAAAGGTACTTGGTACCTTTTTGCGAACTATCTGATGCAGGTTGTGTAGAGGTGAGCGTGGGTCCAATCTGCGCTGGGGGTGCATCGATGACCGCGAACAATCTGCTCACAACCATTTAAATCTGGACGAGGTCGAATGAAACTGCCTTCCCCAGCCTCATGTAAATCTCCAGGTCCGCCGGTACAGCCGATCATTCTGTAACCATCGGGGCAAATTGCTTGCATGGTATGGACATCGTTATTCCATTGGCATAAAGTCGTGTGGACAATCTCAAATTCAATGGCGTTAATATTGATTCCCGAAGCCCCAACGAAGCCGCCCGCAGAGCCACAAGCCGTGACATCTCCACCGCTCACCTGAGCGGCTAAGTTGGTTATGCGAACAGGGGCCAGACTGGTTTCGCCGGGGTCAATTCGGGGATAGAATGCAAGTTCATAGTTGAAAGTGTCCGGTATTGCTGAAGGGGTGACATTCTCGATTTGGATGCGGTCAATCAGGTTGTTGGTGGGAATGTTTTGCGAGGTGGCCAGAAGGCTGGAGCCAGCACAAGTGTCATCGGCAAAATTGTAGCGAACAGTGGCGACATTTCGCGTGGCATCGGTGCCCATACCGGCAAAGGGGATATTCCAGGCATTGAGGTTGCATCGGCAACCGATCCTGCCCGTCATCACCTCAGTGGCCACCCGTCTTAGGTCAGCCAAGTCCATTTTTTTCATCATGACTTTTTGCGAGCGAAACTGGAAGGAAAACATAGTGGCCATCACTGTGGCCGACAGCCCCATCAGCCCTAAAACAATAAGGATTTCAATCAATGAAAACCCCCTGGCTAAGGCCATAGGCTTGGCATCTTTAGCTTTGTTGGTCCCCCGACTGGACTTCATACATTCCCCTTATTCTCTTAGCCTCATCGGACGAAGCTCCCCTGGACTTTAGGCTCAATGCATTTATTATGAGGTAATACGTACGATGTAATATGGTGCAAATGGCCTCACAAAGTGTCTCAAATTGCGACACCGATGATGCAGAGCCTCGCCGGCGCCGTGGGATTTCATCGCGCTGCAGCCGGCACGGCCACTGCCTGGGCTTTCAGCAGTTTTCCACGATCCAAAAATATAGTGTTGACTGAGTTTGCCCTAAAGCCGCCTATGTGGTGAGCTTTGAGAGATTCTTTTCGGAATTGCCATAGGATTAGAGTCAGAATGAAGAGGAGAGGAAAAATGAAAGTTAAAATAGCAGGGGCAGCTCTTGTAATGGGAATTCTGGGAAGTCATGTCTTAGGGGCAATGGGCTTGTGGCCTCAGGTGGGGAGGGCTGAGGCCGCGGAGGCTGGGGACTCCTTTCGCTTGGAACGGAGGGTGATCGAACTGGAGAGAACGGTGCGCGATCTGGAGAGGCGGATGCGCAGCGTGGAGGATCATCTGCGTCGGGGAGGAGGAACAAGGCCCCCGGGAAGTCCTCCGCAGGAGCCCATTCCCGAGGTGAGGCATTTCTGTATGCTGACAGAGTCAGGCCCTTTTGCCGATCTCTTTTTGGGCTCGGGATTGACCCGCATGGACGCCGAGTACGAGGCGGAGCAAAGCTGCCTGCGCGAAGTGGGCTCCGAGCTCAATTGCCGAGGCTCCGGTGTGGGTTTAAAGTGTGACTCCACCCTGGCCGACTCTCTGGCCCGCTCTTTTGTCTGTCTTGTGGTGGAGTCTTCGGCCTTTCAGGATCGTCACCGCGGCGAGGGGTTGACCGCTGTGGCGGCCGAGTTTGAGGCCCGCAGAAAATGTGGGCTAGCCAACGGGGGGCAGAGGGACTGCCAGGGCCCAGCTCGTTGCGAAGGAGTTTACTAAATGAAAGCGATTCGATCACTGATCTACGGCACCGCCTGGAAAAAAGAGCGCACTGCCGAGCTGGTGGCTCAGGCCCTGAGCTTGGGCTTTCGCGCCATCGATACGGCCGGCCAGCCCAAGCATTACAATGAGGCCGGAGTGGGAGAGGGTCTAAAAAGGGCTTTGGCTGGGGGGCTACAGCGCGAAGAGCTTTTTATCCAGACCAAGTTCACCCCTTTGGCGGGCCAGGATCCTGAGCGCCTGCCTTACGACCCCTCTCGGCCGTTGCGAGAGCAGGTGCTGCAGTCCTTTGCGGGCTCGCAAAAGAATTTGCACTCGGAGTTTGTCGACTCCCTGGTCTTGCACTCTCCTCTTGGTGATTGGGAGAAGATGATGGAAGTGTGGCAGGCCATGGAGAGCCTGGTGGATCAGGGCTTGGTGGGGCAGCTGGGTTTGAGCAACTGCTATGACCTAGAGCTTTTTGCCCAGCTGTGTGAGAAAGTTCGGGTGCAGCCGCGGGTGCTGCAAAATCGCTTTTACCGAGACACCGGCTATGATCAAGAGCTGCGGCGCTACTGTCTGGAAGGAGCCAAGGAGCCGGTGATCTATCAGAGCTTTTGGACTCTCACCGCCAATCCCCATCTGCTCCAGCATCCAGTGATCCAGGACTTGGCTCAGGCCCGCAACAAAACCCCCGCACAGATCTTCTTTCGCTACCTCACTCAGCTCGGCATTCAGCCTCTGACCGGCACCACATCCGAACAGCATATGCGCGAGGACTTAGCCATTTTTGAATTCACTCTGGAAGAGGCCGAGCTCAAGGCTCTGGAGGTTTTGGGCTTGCGAGTTTCAGAATATTGAGTTTGTGGGTTCGAGAACCTGTAGGTCTAAGAACTTGCGGGGCTAAGAGTTTGCGAAGATGGAGTCGATGACGAGCCAATGAGAAGGAGTACTTGCCCTGATCGGCTCAATGACTCGCTGATACGCAAAAAGAGGGCGGGGCACCTTTTCATTTGCGCATGCAACAAAGCGTTGCGGTGCAGGCTCCTGACGTGACATCCTGACAGTAACATTGCGCTGGGATTAAATGGTAAAAAATGCCGGACCCAGTGCAAGAGACAAAAGTAGAGTCAGCTGGGCAAAACAGCCTCCCTTCGTATCCACCGGCTGTTTGGCAGAATATTTCTCCCGAGGAAGAGCTACTTGCCGGTTGACAGTCCAAGCTCCCATCGATGTTGAAGCCCACCAAAAATTCGTCTTCCGGGCAGGAAAGGCCTGCTAAGCCCTGATCCAAAGCACCGCTCGAGCCACAGCGAGCCACACTTCCAGCATCCAATTGAGCCATCAGGTTGGTGATTCGGACAGGGGCCAGGCTGGTCTCACCTGGATCAATGCGCGGGTAAAAGGCCAGTTCGTAGCTATAGGTGTCTACTGCCAAAGGACTGACATTTTCGATCTGGATACGTTCAATCAAATTGTTAGTGGGTGGATTCTGCGGAGAGGCGAGCAGGCTGGAGCCTGCACAGCTGTCATCGGCAAAGTTGTAGCGTATTTCGCTCACATTTCGAGTGGCATCAGACCCCATGCTGGCAAAGGGAATGTTTTGCGCGTTGAGGTTGCAGCGGCAACTCACATTGCCAGTCATGACCTCAGTCGCGACTCTTCTGAGGTCACTCAAGTCCATTTTCTTCATCATCAATCTTTGCGAGCGAAACTGATAGCTAAACATACTGGCCATCACCATGGCAGAGATGCCCATAAGGCCTAGGACAATCAAGATCTCCACGAGGGAGAAGCCCTTAGTGCGGATTTGAGACAGTTTGGTCTTCACTGTTTTAAAATGAACCAATGGGGGCTCCCTTTTTCCTTATCCTTTGTTCCCAGGCCCTTATCGGCGATCTTTAAACAAACTTTAGTCTGGGGGAACGCCTGTTAAAAAAATAGAATTGCGAATTGCCCCAAAATTATCTGCACTTAGACAGCCCGACAACGAGGGGCTTAAGGACTATGACTCGCTGATACGCAAAAAGAGGGCGGGGCACCTTTTCACCTTTTGAGTTGCCCTTCCACTTTTAAGAAGCTGCGGCCATCGTCCCAGGTTTCGGTGAAGGTCAATTGGCCATCTTGCAGATGAAGCTGCATCTGGTAAAACTCTTCAGGGACCTGGAGTTTTATAAAGCCGGGCCCATAGTGGCCCACCTCTTGGCCGGCGTAGAGGAGTTGACCCGAGGACTTCACAAAACTGGAGCTGGGGTATTCGGCCACTAGATCTTCACAGCGGTAGCCCCCAAAGTGAATGTGAAAGCTGTCTTCACTCTCCTCCAGTTCAAAGACTATGAGGTCGCAGTGGCGGGCTTGACGATGAGTGACCGCATGGCCTGAGCCCACCCACTTCCCAGTTAGGGAATTCGACGAGAAGCCGTTGGTTTTGGCCCAACTTTGTCCAAAGGCCAGGGAGAGGATCAATGTCATTAGGGTTAACAGGCCTAAAAAAATCGCAGGGCCTGCGGAGGCCCATGGGTTCGCGGAGGATTGGGGCCTCGCGGAGGATTGGGGGTTCGCCCAAAAATATTCTGCCTGTGTTTCTGATCGGAAGTCTAAACTCAAACTCAATCCTTTTTCTATGCTCATGCCGGGTTCGCTCGGGAGGGTCAAGTGGCGAATTGGCCCAAATTTGGGTGCAAAGTAGTACCCATCACTCAGTCTTAAAGCAGTCTTAAAGGGAATGCACTTCTTAAGACCTCCCACTCAAATAAGTTCTCTAGGACCGCAGCCCGCTTATTCTTGTGGCCCCTATATTGCCCCCGCCCTTTTCATTTTATTTGCA
Organism: Bdellovibrionales bacterium; assembly: GCA_007121385.1. Taxonomy (GTDB): domain Bacteria; phylum Bdellovibrionota; class Bdellovibrionia; order Bdellovibrionales; family UBA1609; genus SKYF01. The sequence goes on along the minus strand of SKLV01000057.1, from coordinate 859 downwards.
CCGAAATCTTTAATTCCCTGGCGCACATTGCAATTGAAACAGAGCAGTCGCAGATTTTCCTCCTCGCAGCCCCCGCCAAATGCTACGGGAACAATATGATCTACCTGAAGGTTCTCTTTGCCCCCACACTGAACACAAGCTCCACCATCTCGCTCCCACACTCTGTACCTCTTGCCTTTTGAAATGGACCGCGGCTTCGTTTTAATCAACGTCGGAGTGGATTGGGTCCCCGCGATGCTAGCACCGCTCTGTGCGCCTCTTCTCTTGCCGAACTTTTTGTCTTTGAGGGCAGTGAGGCTTAGTTTCGCCATTTCTTCGATCAGCTCGCCCCAACTCATCCCTATGGCCTTAGGCCCCAAAAGGCCACGGACCTCTTGAAGCTGGGCAAGAAGCTCGGCGCTTAGCACCAGGCGCAGCTCTGAGTGGTCCGGCGAGAGCACTCGTGCGCGCTCTTTGGGGATCGATGCCCCCAGCCCAGCACTCTGCATTTTCTGCAAAAGAGCGGCTTGGCCTTGGCGCGCCGACCTGTGCTCCAGCTCCTTGAGCACATCCAGCTTTTGCTCAATGTTGAGGCCTCTGTTGGGAGTCGATTTCTCCACTTGATTGAAGAAGCTCTGAGCCTGACAGATGTTAGAAAGGTTCAGAGCTCCACTTTCAATTTTTTTCTCCACCTCTTGCTGTTCACTCTGGGGCAGATCACGCAGCAGCTTCATGGCCTGAATCCGGCGCCCCGCCTGGCCCTCTGAATATTTGAGTTCGCGCAGGCAGTATTCAAATAGACTGCCATAGCCCAAATCCGAGTAGAGCTTGCGCCTTTCCACTTCTTTTAAGTGCTGAAGAATTTCACTGAGCAAGGCCC
>SKLV01000123.1 GCA_007121385.1 Bdellovibrionales bacterium | reverse complement strand
ATGAACGATTTAAATAATACTTTTGACAAGCCTTACAAAAAGTCTGCTCGGGTTGTGGGGGATGTCATAGGTAAATATCACCCTCATGGTGATATGGCGGTTTATGACACCATGGTTCGCATGGCCCAGGACTTCTCCTTGCGGTTCCCTTTGATCGATGGACAGGGAAACTTTGGCTCTATTGATGGGGACTCTCCTGCAGCACCCCGATACACAGAAGTGAGGATGACCCAGCTGGCGCAGGAGCTGCTTGAGGACATTGACAAAGAGACCGTCCCTTTTGGTCCTAACTACGATGATTCATTGTTGATCCCACTTGTTTTACCGGCCAAATTCCCTAATCTTTTAGTCAACGGAAGCTCCGGAATTGCTGTGGGGATGGCTACGAATATTCCTCCCCACAACTTGGGAGAAGTTATTGATGGCTGTATTGCTCTCATTAAGGATCCCAGTCTTGGATTGGATCAACTCATTGAACTGATTCCAGGACCTGATTTTCCGACTGCTGGAACCATTGCTGGGCGACAGGGAATTGTTTCAGCCTACAAGACCGGCCGGGGAATCATCAGTTTAAAGGCTGTGTCAGAGATCATTCCTGTCAAAAATCGCGAAGAGATAGTGATTACCGAAATTCCCTATCAGGTTAACAAGGCCAGACTGATTGAGAGCATCGCCGACCTGGTAAGAGAAAAGAAGGTCGAAGGAATTTCTGATATTCGAGATGAATCCTCTCGTGAAGGCATGAGAATAGTTATCACTCTAAAAGTGGGTGAGAGTGGGCAGGTGATATTAAACCGCCTCTATAAATTTACCCAGCTACAAGTCAGCTACGGCATTATCATGTTGGCATTAGACTCTAGAAACCAACCTTACACATTCAATTTAAAAGAGGTTTTAGAATCCTTTATTGAGCATCGTAAAGATGTCGTTACCAAAAGGTGTATTTTTGACCTTAAAAAAGCCGAGGCCCGAGCTCATATCTTGGAAGGTCTTAAGAAAGCTTTAGATCAGATCGATGCGGTCATTACAGCAATTCGGTCGTCCAAAGAGACCGCGATTGCAAAGGTAAAATTGATAGAGGAGTTTAGTTTTTCCGAGAAGCAGGCCCAAGCCATTTTAGAGATGCGCTTGCAGAGATTGACTGGTTTAGAGAGACAGAAAATTCTCGATGAGCTCTCTCAGATTATGGAGCATATTGCTTGGCTTAAGAAGGTACTCGGAGATGTGCAGGAGATTTACAAAATCATTGTCTCGGAGCTGGAAGATATTAAGGGCCGATACAATAATCCTCGTAGAACTAAAATTGAGTTTAATGGTGAAGAAATTGAAGATGAAGATCTTATCACCAGTGAAGACGTTGTAGTCACGCTGACTTTTTCTGGAATGATTAAGCGAATTCCAGTCAATGAGTATCGGGTTCAGAAAAGAGGTGGAAAGGGCCTTAAGGGTGGAGGAGCTCAAGAAGAAGATTTTGTTTGGAGAGTCTTCTCAGCGAACACCAAGACAACCATGCTGACTTTCACAGATCGAGGACGCATTTATTGGACCAAGGTTTATCGAATTCCCAAAGGCCAGAGAACCACCAAAGGCAGATCCATCAATAATGTGGTCCAGCTTTCGTCGGGAGAGCTTGTTAGGGCGGTCTTGCCTGTGGAGGAGTTTAAAAAAGACCACTTTATTGTTTTCTTGACAGAAAAAGGAGTAATCAAAAGAAGCTCACTCGGGGATTATTCGCGGCCTCGCCATATTGGTATGATTGCCTTAAAAACAGATCTTAATGATGGGGTTATTGACGCCAAGGTCAGCTACGGTGACTGTGATATTTTTGTTGTGACCCAAGAGGGAATGTCCATCCGTTTTGATGAAAATGATGTGAGAGTCATGAGTCGAGTAGCTCGTGGCGTTAAGGCGGTCACTTTAGGAAAAAATGACAAAGTGATCGGTCTTGAAGTCATTCCCAAAGGCTGTAAGGACACCCTTTTAATCGTCACTTCAAAAGGCTATGGGAAGAGAACCCCCATCGATGAGTATCGAATACAGAGTCGTGGCGGAGTTGGAATTATCACTCAAAAGACGACAGACAAAGTGGGAGTCGTGGTCTCTACACGCATGGTGAGAGATGAAGATCAGCTACTTGTTACTACGAACAAAGGTCAGGCCATTCGTATGCGTTGTTCAGATATTTCTGTAATTGGCAGGAATACGGAAGGAGTCAGGCTCATGCATCTCCATGAAGGAGAGCATGTTACGGGAGTGGCTTTGATTGACGATGATGGATCTGAGTTTGAAGAGGACAATGCAAAAGATTAGGAGGATCAGCTCTCTTCTCATTGTTTTTTTGGGAATTCATGGCTGTACTTTCTCTTTTGAGTCTGTAGAGTATCGTAAGGCGCAGAGAAATATTAAAGGAAACTCTTTAGATCGGGCTCTCTTTCATTTTTCCAGGATTTTAAAAAAGTCTCCAGATTCAGACTTGGCTCTTGAGTCGGCCCGAACTGCTGCTCGGATAGCCACCCTCCAGCAAGGGGATTTTTTAAGAGCTGTAGAATTTTATCGTCACATAGTCATCTATTCGCCAGAGCCTGCAGAGAGAAAAGAGGCTCAGCAGAGAATCGCTACGATATTTTTTCAGAACTTAAATAACTACGAGCAGGCGATTGTTGAATACAACAAACTTTTAAAGCTGCCGCACAGTCCGACTGAAGCCTATCAGTATCGGTTGAATGTAGCCCGAAGCTACTTTCAATTAAGTAATTTTTTTCAGGCTCTGGTGGAGGTGGAGGAATTATTGGAATTCAACTTAAATGATGATCAGTTATTTGAGGTGAGTCTTATGAAGGGCAATATCAAGTTGACCAAGAAAGAGTTGGATCAGGCGGTGAAAATTTTCACTGAGCTCAAAGATCAGTTTCCCGAAAGATCAAGGGCCGAGCATATAGGGATAAATATAGCCGTGACCTATGAAGAATTAGGAGACTTTGCTCAAGCTATCTCTATTTTAGAGGTTTTGAAAAATGATTACCCCACGCCAGAGTTTATTGAGTTAAAAATCAAACGGCTCGAGGAGCGTCAAGCGAATCAGCCGGGAGCTCGAGGGCCTGTACGTTGACTCCTGAGCAGCGTCAGCGCCAAAAAATGATGGTTTTTGCGGGTATGGGCTTTGAGCTGGTGGTCCTAGTGGTTGGGGCCGCCTACCTAGGGGCTATGATTGATGAAGCCCAGGGGTGGTCGGGAACCGCAATGACCAGTTTGATTTTGATTGGCCTAGTGGGCTGGTTGGTTCATATTGTGGTCCTCGCTCAGGCCCTGGACAGGCAAGAGGGCAGGGGCCAGCAGGATGAATAGGCTCCTTGGATGAGAACCGCATAAGGAGAAAACTTTGATAATATCCCTTCTTTTGGCCCACAGTATGGTGAGCCTTGTCTTTTTTTTGGCCGCCCTGGTGTTTTACTCTATGCATCATGCGCTGGGGGCCCTTGCTGGGGCCATCTTAATGGGGGCTAACCTGGTCCTCCTGGTGTGGACCTGGGGGCAGATAATTCAGAAAAAATCGGTTGCCCTAGCTGTGGGGGTCATTGTATTCAAGTACGCGATTTTAATTTTACTAATCATTCAATTGGTGGGTAAAGAGCTCGTGCATCCCATAAGCTTTTTCTTCGGCTTGCTCAGCTTACTCCCAACCCTAGGATGGCTGGCCTTTAGGGAGCATGAAAGACTAAAAACCTATGGCTGATTTTAACTGGCTAGAACTTATCCCAGCGGTCACCTACTACGGAAAAAATCCAGGGGAAGTGGCCACCCATGTTGCCACTGCCGCGGCTGCTGGAACCTTCCTCTGTGGTCTGGCTGTGGCCGGGCGCATGGCTTTGGGAAAGGGTGAAGCGGCCATCACTCCCGCCTCTCGCTTCTCCTTAAAAGGTTTTTTCGAGGGACTCACCGAGTTTATAATAGGGCTTACTGAGACGGTTATCGGAGAAAAGGGACATAAATATGTTCCTCTTTTTGGAGCTGTATTCTTTTTTATTCTCATTAACAACTTTGTAGCCCTCCTTCCGGGGATGTGGCCCGCCACCGAGAAGATGAGTGCCACTTTAGCCATAGGGCTATTTTCTTTTGCTGTATTCAACTACTATGGAGTCAAAGAAAACGGCATGGACTATTTTAAGCACCTTGCTATTTTGCCCATTAAGCCGGCCTTTTATCTATTGATTCCTCTAATGATTGTTATTGAGATGATCTCGCTCTTTTTAAGGCCTTTTACTCTTGGTCTCAGGCTTCAAGCCAATATGATGGGTGACCATATGGTGCTGGGTACATTTTATGACCTAGTTCCATTTTTAGTGCCTGTATTTGTCTACGTGATAGGTGTTTTTGTCTGTTTTATGCAGGCCTTTGTTTTTACCTTGTTAAGTATGATTTATGTGGCAATGGCCACGGCTCATGACCACTAATCTTTAAAAAAAGGGAGAGATTCGATGAAAAAGATGCTTCTACTTAGTTTGGCCACCTTGTTTTCAGCAGTGCCCGCTTTTGCTGATACTGGATATGGGGCCGCAGTTGGCAATGCCGGTCTATATGCTTTGGCAGCTGCTTTTGTGATGGGAATTGCTGCATGGGGTGGGACCACGGCTCAAAGTCGGATTGGTGCTGCCGCTATGGAGGGTATTGCTCGCAATCCTCAAGCTCAGCCCAATATGTTTGTTTCTATGATTCTCGGCTTGGCACTGATTGAGTCACTGGTGATTCTGTCTTTCGTGATTGCCATTCAAATCGTTGGAAAGTTCTAGGATTCCAACCGACCATTTGTGGGCCAAGGTCTTTCTTGGCCCATTAGATTTCTAGATTACAGTAGTGGATTTACAACTCTCTCAAATCGGGAGCGAATTGTTTTAAGGTTTTCCTCTGAGTCAGCCTCAAAACGCAGGACTAAGACGGGCTGGGTATTGGAAGCTCGAGCCAGAGCCCATCCGTAGGGAAAGCTGACTCGGATTCCATCAATCAGGTTCACCTCAATCCCATCCTCTTTTTCGGCAAAGTGCTCTTTGATGGCTTTAACAATGGAGTGTTTCTTTTCCTCTGTGGTGTCGATTCGGATTTCGGGAGTATTGTAGGCTGTGGGCAGGTCGGCAAGAAGTTGACCAAGACTCTTTCCTGTTTTTGCTAAAATTTCAATGACCCGCAAGCCAGCGTAGAGAGCATCGTCATAGCCATAATTTCGGTCGGCAAAAAAGATATGTCCACTGAGCTCACCTCCAAAAGGTGCCTTTTCATCTTTAATTTTTTGTTTCACTAAGCTGTGGCCCGTCTTCCACATAATGGGTTGGCCCCCATATTTGGCAATATAGTTGTACATCCTGTCTGAACATTTTACATCGCCAATAATTTTATCCCCAGGTCTCTCTTGCAAAATGAATCGACTGCAGAGGGCGATGATTTCATCTCCCAGAATCATTTTTCCCCGCTCATCCACCACTCCAATACGATCAGCATCCCCATCAAATCCTATTCCTATAATAGAGTTGGTTTCTTTAACGGCTCTTTTTAGGTCCACTAAATTCTCTTCTACAGTGGGGTCTGGATGGTGGTTGGGAAAGCGACCGTCAGGTTCTTCAAATAGAATTTTGGGTGTCAGTCCCACCGCTTCATACATCCGGCGGGCTACTGAGCCGGCAGCTCCATTGCCACAGTCAAGGACTACAGGGATTTGCTTAAGACTTCCAAACTCTTGGACATAGCGATCAACGTATAGAGGGAGAATATCAAAACTCTCAACACTGCCACCTTGAGTAATGGCACCAGCGTCTTGGCCCTCGATAATTCTTCCAAGCTCCTTAATGTCTTCACCGAAGATGGTTGATGTTCCCACAGATATCTTAAAACCATTGTATTCGGGAGGATTATGGCTTCCCGTCACCATAATGGCGCCATGAACATCCTTCAGGGCAAAAGTGGAAAAATAGGTCACGGGTGTGGTCACCAGGCCCAAGAGTCGAACTTGAGCTCCTGAATCAGCCATTCCCTGCGCCAATCTCTCCACCAGAGCTGGGGAGCTGTGTCTGGCGTCTTGGCCGATACAAATGGTGGGGTTAGACTTTAGACCCAGCTTGGCTTTGGTGAGGGAAATGTAGGCTCCTCCTAAATGATAGGCAAACTCAGCGTCAAAGTCTTTGTTAACCACGCCTCGGATATCATATTCTCTAAATATGACGGGGTTCATTATCATTTGATCCTCCTTCTAGCCCTTTGACATCTTCAATGCCATAGAAATGGATTCATACATAGATGCATCCTTGGCCTTGTCTTTCAAAAAAATATCTTTAGCTGTTCCATGATCTACACTCACCCGAATAAATGGCAAGCCCAATGTGAGGTGAACAGAGCCCGTTGATTCATGGGCCAACTTAAAGGGAATTAATCCCTGGTCATGATAGAGGCTGAGATACAAAGAGTACCTTCCCCACTGAGAGGGAAGAAAAGCCGCATCAGGAACTAGAGGTCCCTGAACATTTAGACCCTTCTGAGAAGCCCACTTTATAAGGGGCTTTAAAATATCGACCTCTTCTCTTCCCAAAATTCCCCCCTCCCCCGAGTGGGGATTGAGACCGAGGAGACCTATTGGGAGTCTCTGTCGACTTTTTGGAAGTCGACAGATAAAATCTTTCTTGGCCATTTTTAAGGCCTCTTTAACACCTTGGCTACAAATCCGAGAGCTAACTTCTTGGAGGGGAATGTGATCTGTGAGCAGCATGACATTAAAGTGCTGGCCCAAAAAAGCCATAGAGAGGTTTTTTCGGCCAGTCACTGATTTTAACAGACCAGTGTGGCCCACCTCCGAAAAGCCATTTTCAAGGATTAAACTCTTTGAAATAGGCCCCGTAACCAATCCCTGAATCTGCTTTTTCAGACAGAGTTTAGCGCTCTCCACCACCCAATGGGCCGCCGAATGAGGGGAGCAGATATCAATAAGATGGGAGGAGTTCCATTTTTCTCGGCTGAGCCAAAAATCCTCAAAATGAGCGAATGTGATTCGGGTGAATCTTTTGTCCAAGCGGTTTAAAAACCGAGAAGGACAACTGGAGTCTCTCCATAAAATAAACTGTACCCCCCTCTTTGGCCCCAGTCGAAAGAGGGCTTTACTGGCCACTTCAGTTCCAATTCCATCTGGATCACCTGTGGTGATCGCCAAACGAACATGAGTTGCCATTTTGGGAGCTCCCTAATTTCTACGAATAAAAGCTTCTTGCCTTAGCTGATTGACCCATGAGTTGAACTGAGCCTGAAAGGCTTCGCCAAAAAGAGCTTCACGAATGCGCTCTCGGTTTCTTTCAAATTGCGGGTCGGGGATAAGTCTTTTTTGAAGAACTTTAAAAATATGAAAGCCGGCGGGAGTTCTCACAATGGGTGAATGATCGCCAACATCCATGTTCTCCAAGGCCTCGGCCATATTGGAGTGCATCTCTCGCAGCTGGAAAGTCCCCAAGAGGCCCCCTTGGGCGAAGTTGGGATCTTCACTAAACTGACCAGCTAAGGCCGAAAAGGGCTGATTTCCCTGTTGAAGCCTCTGAAGGACTTGCTGAGCTCTCTCTCTCGCCGCCGCTTCTCCGCCTCGTGCAGGGCTGAACAAGATATGAGCGACTTGATATTCAAATACATTTCTTTGGGCCGGCCCAGTCATAGCCAAATACCTGGTCATAATGTCTTCATCGGAGATTCGAATTTTGCTGCTGACTTCTCTCTCAATAAGAATCTGTCGAGCGAGTGAGTTTCGAATAAAATCCTGGTAATCTGAAAAAGCCACCCCCTGCTGCTGCAAGGCGGCCTGAAGTTGACTACGGCTGAGGTTTCTTCGTGCCAAAATACTTCTAATCTCCTGTTCCACTCGCTCAATAGTGACCTGAATTCCCAAGCGCTTTATTTCTGACTCCAGAAGTCTTTCATTAATCAGGTGTTCCATAAGAGCGGAGTCATCCTTCATGATTTTTTCGGGATCCACCAAGGTTAAAAGAGCCTCATCAACCAAACCACCCGTTTTAAGCTGTTGGCGGTAGGAGTTCATATCCTGTAGGGTGACAATCTCGCTATTGACGACAACGAGAATGCGGTCGATCACCTCTCCACGTGTAGACTGGCTCAATGTCCAGAAGCTCAGGACTAAAAAACCAATGATTAAGTTTTTCATCATTTAATAACTCCTTGTTTCAACAATGAGAGAGTGGATCAACTCATCATCTCTAAAAACTTTTCGCCGACGGGCCTGATCCTCTAGCCATGAGGAGTAAGCGGCCTGTTCTCTATTCTCCATAAGGGCCAAAAAAATCTCCTGTTGGACTTCGTCATAACTGCGGGTTCCAGATCGTCTTCTCTCCTGAACTTCAATAATATGATAACCATATGGACTCTGCAGTATGTCAGACCGCTGGCGAGGGTTCAGGCTGAATGAGCGGTCAAAAACCTCTAAAGTTCCCCTTTCAACCCATCCGACTTCACCACCTGCTCCAGCTTCGGGAGCTACAGAGAATCTCTCTGCCAAGTCTGTAAAAGAGGCTCCCCTCTGAAGCTCATCCAATACGGCCCGAGCATCACTTTCTGAGGCCAGCACAATTTGGCGGATTCTCACTTGATCTGGCTGTTGAAACCGCTCTGGATGGTTTTGATAATAAGCTCTCTTTTCCGCATCTGAAGGAGGCTCAAGCTCCCGCTGTAAATGCTCTGAAATGAGGCGGTGGATGATTTTACTGCGTAAAAGCTGCCGCCAATCCTCGAAGGTCAGACTTTCTTCCGCCAAGGCTCGACGAAAACTCAAGTCATCTGGGTAGCTCGCCCTTACCCGATCCACCTCGGCGTCAAGGTCTTCGCGGCGGACAATGAGCCCCTCCTCAGCAGCCCAGAGCTCAGCTATGGATTGGACAATAAAGTCCCGGACAACCTGCTCTTTGGCTCGAGCTAGGTTTTGCTCGTCCTTCACTGTGAGAGCGTCTAACTCCTTCAGTTGGTGGACCAAGCGATCGGCAAAGTCTTTGACGCTCAACTCTCGGCTGTCCACTTTTACCACGGTTTTTTGAGCTAAAGGACTTTGTCGAGAGCTACAGGTACAACCAGAGAACAAAAGGGGCAAAAAAAGAAGTGCAAGAGAAGCGGGGACCCATCTTTGGATTGTCCAAAGCCATGAAGAGATTACTTTCATGGCTCAGAAGTTTATCATAAATTGCGGATGGCGTTGGGATTGCTTTGAATTTTATAATTTTTTTTGAGGCGATCAAAATATTGGTCAAAAAGCTGTTTACGCTTATCGTCAAAAACAGCGGCCCGGATGGCCCTTCGATTGGCTTGTTGAAAGCTGCGTCGCCCTGTCACCCGTATAATGTGAAAACCATAGGGAGTCTCAATAATTTCACTATTCTGATTCACTCTTAAGGCGAGAGCAGCCTCATAAATTTGGGGGACTACAGTCAGGCGGTTCTGATAGCCAATGTCTCCCCCATTCACTTTGGAAGCTGAGTCATCTGAGTAGTTGCGAGCTAGCTCCTCAAAGGGACGCTCTCCTCTTTTAACAAGGCCAAGCACCATCTCGGCTCTTTGCCTGGCTTGGGCTTTCTGCTCTGGAGTTGCATCCACACGAAATTCAATCAAAATATGGCTGAGCTGAATTTCAGGGTTGCGCTGATAAAAGCGGCGCATTTCCGCCTCAGTGACTTGGATCTTATTGACCTGATCCCCAAGAGCTTTCTCGATAAGGGCCTTATAGAGCTCCTGGCGGATGCGCTCTTGGACAATGGGGTCATTTTGTAGGTTCTGTTTGCGAGCCTCTTGAACACCAACCTCATAGCGAATCAGTTCTTCTAGAAACTGCTCGGGAGTGGGAGGGTTTGAGGCCTGTTCACGAAGTTCCGTCAGTCGACGGCGAAACTCTTCCAACGTGATATTTCGGTCTCCAATAGTGGCGACAACAGTTTGAGCATTTTGGGCCCACACCCCTTCAGCCAGGAAATATGAGCTTAAAAAAAAGGCAATTAAGACAATCAAACTTGAGATGCGCATAATGTTATCCCTTTTTCATGAAAAAAGTATCTACCTTTAAAGCCTAGCACCGGGTCCCAGGGGCCGCAATTTTTTCAACGGCATGTCTTCTTGCAGCAAAAAGTTGCTCGGCTAAAGTTGTGGGCCGCTTTGGGTCTCTCACATCTTCACCTTTCTTTGGGGGGGCTAAGGTCGGGCCGAAGTAAACCACCACTCGAGAAAAGGGTTTGGGCAGGACAGCTTTGTTCCAGGACTTCTCAAAAATAAAGGAATGGGAACAGGCCACTCCGGTTGGGACAATGGGGGCCTCCGTCAATTTAGACAGCTCAAAAACACCAGTTTTAACTTGGTGAATAGGACCTTTAGGGCCGTCGACAGCCATAGAGGCATTACAACCTTCCTTTTTCATCAAGCGGATAAGCCCCTTAAGAGCACTTACGGCTCCTCGGGTTGAAGAGCCTCGAGAGGTCTTGCCGCCCAGTCGGCGAATCACGGAGTCCACCAACTGACCATCCTTGCTTGTGGATGTCATGGTGGCAATGGAGTAGGTTTTGACCAGGGGAATAATAGCCAGTTCGTCACCATGCCAATGGGCAAAGATCACAGGCATTCCCTCTGATCGCGCTTTTTTTAAATCCTCTGATTCTATGAGGGTAAGGCGCCAGGTGAAAGTCCAGGTCCGGTAAAAAGCCCAAACCAAAAAAGGCAAAATATATTGGCGCCACATGGGAAAAACTCGGTCTCTTTAGGGTCTAAGCCAGAATCTTTTTAAATTCTTCTGTGAGCTTAGGAACCACTTCAAAAACATCACCAACGACTCCGTAGGTGGCTTTCTGAAAAATGGGGGCCTCAGGGTCTTTGTTGATGGCTACAATGACCTTGCTTCCACTCATGCCGGCCAAGTGTTGAATAGCTCCAGAAATCCCACAGGCAATGTAGAGGGTGGGGGCTACGGTTTTTCCAGTTTGCCCCACTTGCATATTGTGTGGAACCCAGCCGGCATCTACTACGGCTCGTGAGGCCCCCACTGTCGCTCCAAGGGCTGCAGCGAGCTCTTCCAGAACTTTGAAATTTTCTGGCCCTCCCATTCCCCGACCTCCGGAGACAATAATGTTGGCTTCAGTGAGGTCCAGTTTTTCACTGGTTCCCTGAACCACCTCTTTAATCAAAGTTCGAAGAGGAGTCTCTGATTTTTCCAAGGGTCTGAGCTCTGGAGCCCGGTCGCTCGACTCTGTAGGAGTCTCTACGGGCAGCTGGTTGGGCCGCATGAGAACAATTGGAAACGGACTGTTTTTAAACTCCACAGCAGCACTGCATTTACCGGAGTAGAGAGGTCTCCGCACTTGAATATTTTCCCCATCCAAGTTGAGTTCGGTGCAGTCACTGATTACACCTGTGTCCAAGCGAGCTGCAACTCTGGGGAAAAGATCCCGCCCCAAAAGAGAAGAGGAACTTAAGACAACAGAGGCTCCGGACTCCTTGATCATTTGTGTCACCAGATGGCAGTAAGTCTCTGAGTTGTAGTTCCCCAGGTCCTCAGAGGTGTTGCAGTAATGGGTTGAGGAGCCATAAAAACCTAAAACTTTTTGCAGCTGATCAGAGCCAGGGCCGAGGGCTCCAGTCACCAAGTCCTGCCCAGCTTTTTTGACTGCAGTGAGTAGCTCTAAGCTGCCTTTTTTTAGATTGTCCCCAGAGAACTCGCAAAAAACGAAAACCTTTGCCATCTTAATTTCCCCTTTTTAAAAAACTTTGGCTTCTTCGCTAAGTCGTTGAGCCAATTCCTGAGCTTGTTGGGCAGCCTCTCCGGAAATCATAAGAACTGGTGGCTTTTCAGGTGGCATTTTAAACTCTTTAAAAAAAGTTTTGATCTGCTCTGAGTTGAGTCCCAAGGACTCCAAGTCCAACTCCTTAAGTGGTTTCTTCTTAGCCTTCATAATTCCGGGCAAGCTGGCATAGCGAGGAGAGTTCAGGCCTTTGTTGGCGGTGATCACCGCAGGCCCTTTCAGTTCAATCACCTCCTTGGAACCACCTTCCACTTCGCGCTCCACCACACAGGACTCTCCCATATAGTTGAACTTTGAAACCACCGTAGCATGAGGGATCTCTAGAAGCTCTGCCAAGATTTGCCCGGTGGCCGAGGCGTTGCCATCAATGGCCTGTCGGCCAGTGAAAATCATATCAAAGGGCCCCTCTTTGCGAATGGCTGCAGCCATGGCTTGAGCGGCCAAGTGACTGTCAAGAGGCCCTGGGGCATCAATCACTATGGCCTCATCAGCTCCCATGGCTAAGGCCGTTCTCAAAGAGTCCACCACCCTTGCTTTGGGCCCTACAGAGACCACAATGACTTGCCCTTGACCCTGACTCTCTTTAAGTTTGAGAGCCTCCTCAACGGCAAATTCATCATAGGGGTTCATCACCCATTTAATCCCGGACTCTTCGATTCCCGAGTTGTCGCTAGTGAGTTTGATTTTAGTTTCCGTATCGGGAACCTGTTTAATACAGACAAAAAGACGCATGGCAGACTCCTCACTTTGAAAGCCCTGGCGGACAGAGCTCTATTTATATATTTAAGGGAGGGGGCAAAAGCAAAAGCATAGGCTTGATACTGTTGTGCGTTAACTTCACAGGGGAAGATAAAAATATCTCAGGGGCTTCTAGCCTGTTTCAACCACCTAGTGTATTTTGACTCCCTCATCAGCGAAAATTGAAAGGATCTTAGTTCATGACGGCGAAGACTTCTTATCTGACTTCAACCATAGGTCAGAAGCAGGTGGTGGCTCTCAGTGGCCTGAGTTTGAGCTTATTTGTCTTAGCTCATATGATGGGCAATCTTCTCATATTTGTAAGCCCTCAAGCCTACAATATGTATGGACATGCTTTGGTCTCCACTCCTCTGATTTATGTGGCCGAAGCCGGCCTGGTTCTATTTTTTGCCCTTCATGTCTTTTTGGCAATTCGCCTCACTTGGCTCAACCGTGGTGCTCGCCCTCAGGCCTATGCGGTCTCGGCGAAGGGAGAGAAGGCGACCCACTTTGTTCAGAAGACCCTTTTGGCTCAGGGTCTGGTTATTTTGGTTTTTGTGATTCTTCATTTGATCACGTTTAAGTACGGAAAAGTTTATTGGGTCACCTATGATGGGGTCACTGTGCGGGATTTACATCGACTTATCATCGAGGTCTTTAGTCAGCCGGGATATTTGACATGGTACTTGGTGGCGCTCGTTGTACTGGGTTTACACTTGAGCCATGGAGTCAGCTCGGCTCTGCAAACTTTTGGGGCTGCCCACCCACAGTTGACACCACTACTTAAAAAAATTGGTCTGGGCTATGCATTGATAGTCAGCCTGGGCTTTATTTCGCTACCGATTTACGTTTATTTTATTTACTAGGATGAGAACAAATGAGCATTAAGCTGGAATCCAATACCCCCGAAGGACCTATTGAACAAAAGTGGGACAGTCATCGCTTTTCCATGAAACTGGTCAATCCGGCCAATAAGAGAAAATACCAGGTCATTGTTGTGGGAACTGGCTTGGCCGGGGCCTCTGCATCAGCCTCTTTGGCAGAGCTGGGATATAATGTAAAAACTTTCTGTATTCATGACACTCCTCGCCGGGCCCACTCGATTGCCGCTCAGGGAGGAATTAACGCAGCCAAAAATTACCCCAATGATGGGGACTCCATTTTTAGGCTCTTTTACGACACAGTCAAAGGAGGAGACTTTCGGGCTCGTGAGGCCAATGTTTATCGTCTGGCCCAAATCTCCAACTTGATTATTGATCAGTGCGTGGCTCAGGGAGTGCCTTTTGCTCGAGAGTATGGAGGCCTTTTAGATAATCGATCTTTTGGTGGAGCTCAGGTTTCCCGGACCTTTTATGCTCGAGGGCAAACCGGGCAACAGCTTTTGTTGGGAGCTTATTCGGCTATGATGCGACAGGTGGGCTTGGGCAAAGTGAAGCTGTTCCCCCGTCGGGAAATGCTGGACCTCGTTGTGGTGAATGGTCAGGCCCGCGGGATTACAGTGCGCAATCTAACCACCGGCGAGATTGAGTCTCATGCTGCTGACGCTGTGTTGTTGGCTACGGGAGGCTATGGCAATGTTTATTTCCTGTCGACCAATGCCATGAAGTCCAATGTGACTGCGGCTTGGCGCTGTCATAAAAAAGGAGCCGCTTTTGCCAATCCCTGTTTCACTCAAATTCATCCCACCTGTATTCCTCGATCGGGAGACTACCAGAGTAAGCTCACCTTAATGTCAGAGTCGTTGAGAAATGATGGTCGGGTTTGGGTTCCTAAAAACAAAGGAGATTCAAGACCTCCGCAGCAGATACCTGAAGAGGATAGAGATTATTACTTGGAGAGAATTTACCCTAGCTTTGGCAATCTTGTTCCTCGAGATGTGGCTTCTCGTCAGGCTAAGTTCAGAGTGGATGAGGGAAGGGGAGTGGGGCCGACTGGAGAGGCCGTCTATTTAGATTTTGCCGATTCCATTCGTCGTTTAGGTCAGAAAGCGATTGAAGCCAAATATGGGAATCTTTTCCAGATGTACGAAAAGATCACCGGGGAAAATCCCTATGAAGTTCCCATGAGAATTTTTCCCGCCGTTCACTACACCATGGGTGGGCTTTGGGTAGACTACAACCTTCAGAGCACAATTCCTGGCTTACACGTTCTTGGGGAAGCCAACTTTTCTGATCATGGAGCTAATCGTTTGGGTGCCTCTGCTCTGATGCAAGGCTTGGCCGATGGTTACTTTGTGATTCCCTACACTTTGGGCAACTACCTAGCCTCTCAGGACTTGCCTAAGATCGACACTGATCATTCGGCTTTTCAAGAGAGCCAAAATCAGGTGAGAGCTCGGTTAGATCAGTTTTTCTCTATCAATGGGTCGAAGACGGCAGATGAGTTTCATCGGGAGCTGGGGCAGCTCATGTGGGAGTATGTGGGTATGTCGCGAACAGCCGAAGGCTTAACTCAGGCTCAGGAAAAGATCGCAAAGGTGAGAGAGGAGTTTTGGCAGAATTTAAAAATGACCGGCCAGAAGGACTATCGCAATGATGAACTGGAGAAGGCTGGGCGGGTGGCTGACTTTCTTGAGCTGGGTGAGCTGATGGCTAAGGATGGTTTTGATCGCAAAGAGTCATGTGGGGGCCATTTTAGGGAAGATTATCAAACCCCGGAAAATGAAGCTCTGAGAGATGATCAAAATTTTTGTCATGTGGGGGCCTACGAGTATCTGGGTCAGGAGAATAACAAGATCACTTGGCAAAGGCACCATGAAGAACTCAGTTTTGAGTATGTGAAATTATCAACCAGAAGCTACAAGTAACTGAAGGGCAATTTTATGGCCGGAACGACAGGAAAAACATTGAATCTTAAGCTGAGAATTTGGCGTCAATCAGGGCCTGATAAAGAGGGGTCCTTCGTTGATTATGAAGCCAAGAACATTTCTACTGACGCCTCCTTTTTAGAAATGTTGGATGTCATTAATGTGGAGCTAGTGAAGAAGGGAGAAGATCCCATAGAATTTGATCATGACTGCCGAGAGGGGATCTGTGGGTCTTGCTCCATGGTCATCAATGGAAGCCCCCATGGCCCAGATCGGGGTACGGCCACCTGTCAGCTGCATATGCGGCGTTTTCAAGACGGTCAAACAGTGGTGGTGGAGCCTTTTCGCGCCAAGGCATTTCCCTTGGTGAAAGATTTGGCTGTTGATCGGTCCTCTTTTGATAGAATCATCCAGTCAGGTGGCTATATTTCAGTGAACACAGGGAATGCTCCAGATGCCAACTCTCTTCCTGTGCCAAAGGAAAATGCCGATATGGCCTTTGCAGCGGCCACTTGTATTGGTTGTGGCGCCTGTGTGGCAGCCTGCAAAAATGCCTCGGCCAGTCTCTTTGTTTCTGCTAAGTTAGCTCATCTCGCTCTTTTGCCACAGGGCCAAGCCGAAAGAGATCAAAGAACTCTGAAGATGGTGGCCCAAATGGACGAAGAGGGTTTTGGCGCCTGCACCAACACGGGAGCCTGCTCGGCCGCCTGTCCTAAGGAGATTAGTCTGGAAAATATTGCCCGGATGAATAGGGACTATGCCAAAGCCACGCTCAAGGATCGTAAGACTTCGGTCTAGTTAGGCCCAAAATGAACCTTTTTGGACTCTAAGGGGTCTAATCTTTGAGGGACTTCTTCAGAGAATCAGCATCCATTCCGATATCAGAACTCATTTGAGACTTTTGGGAGGACTGAGGCTGATGAAGAAACTTGGAGAGTTAATGGCTGAGCTGGGATTCAACAAGAACTCTTCTGTGGCCACTCAGAAGGCCTTTGTGAAAAATCTAGTTCACCAAGCTCAGAAGGGGGCTCCTTATCTTGATGACTCAAGAGAGCCCGAGCAGTTGAGTTTTGAGTTTCAAGACCAAGGTCTGTGCGCTCCGGAAAAATCTAAAAAGTCTAAGAAATCCGCCTAATTAATTGGCCTTAAAGAGAGTATTTTAGCCCTTCTTTTAATTAAAATAAGAGAAATCTAAAAATTTGTTTAGCTATTTAAACTCCTCTTGGTACCATTTTGGAACTAATCACGGAGGGTATTTGCTGAAGGATTCAGCAGGATTCCATGGAAGGACTTTGCCCTGCAACGGACTGGAGGGATAAAAAATGATGTTTCAAAAAGGCACTTTAAGGGCTCTCAGCTCTTGTGTTCTGGTCGGGGCTTTGGCCGCCGCAACCTGGACTGCTCAAGCTGAGGAGTTTGATGCGGTTCCTGGCGAGTACGTAGTCAAATTGCGATCAGGTCATCTGATCATGGACAATAACTATCTGATGCAGTCTTTTGGTGCGTCTTCCATGGAGGAAATTTCTCCGGCCTCTCAAGCTGTTCTCATTCAGAGGGACCCCTCTGAGGACAGAGAGAATGTTCTCTTTTCTCTCCAGTCTCATCCTCTTGTTGAGTACATTGAGCCCAACTTTATTTATACAATTGGAGGAACAGGTGGACCTGTTATCCCCAATGACCCAGAAATGTCCCAACTCTGGGGCCTTATTAATGAAGGGCAGACCATTAATCGCTCTGTGGGCGTTCCCGGAGTGGATGTGAATGCCGCTCGGGCCTGGGAAATTCAGACCGGGAGCCGAGACATCATTGTGGCAGTGATCGATACTGGCATTGATACGGATATTCCAGACCTTCGCAACAACTTATGGGTGAATGAGGCCGAGTACCATGGTCTTCCCGAGGTGGATGATGATGGAAATGGCTTTGTAGATGATATTTATGGCTATGACTTTGTGTCTAACAGTGGTCGGCTTATTGATGACAATGGCCATGGATCACACTGTGCAGGGACGATTGGAGCCGAAGGCAACAATGGTATTGGAATCACCGGTGTAGCTTGGAATGTTCGCCTTATGGGCATTAAGTTTTTGAGTGGCCGAGGGGGCGGATCTTTGGCTGATGCGATCAAGTCCATTGACTATGCCACCCAGATGGGTGCCCACATCATGAGTAACTCCTGGGGTGGCGGTGGCTTTTCACGCGCTCTTAAGGAGTCTATTGAGAGAGCCAACGAAGCGGGGATCTTGTTTGTTGCAGCGGCTGGTAACAGTTCCGCCAACAATGACCGAACAGACTCCTTCCCAGCCAACTACAATGTTCCCAATGTGATTTCCGTGGCGGCTATTAACAATAAAGGTGAGCTTGCTCGATTCTCAAGTTTTGGAGCCACTAAGGTTCATTTGGGAGCTCCTGGTGTGGATGTGCTCAGCACCACTCCTAATGGATTGAGAATGTTTTCCGGAACCTCCATGGCCACACCCCATGTGTCTGGGGTGGCCGCTTTGGTTTTATCCAATGAGCCCGATTTGGGGATGTTGGAGCTGAGGGAGAGGCTGCTCAATACAGCTCGTCCAGTGTCCCATTTAGCTGGTCGTGTTTCTACGGGGGGAATGGTCGATGCCTATCACGCTCTCCTTAACTCTGAGCCTGAGCCCGATCCCAACGACCCGGTTACTTGGGAAAGGCAACCTCTGAATATTTCAACTCCCCATCCTTACCCCAACAATTTCTCTGAGTCTTGGACTGTTGAAGTTCCAGGGGCCAGCCGTCTGGCGGTCCACTTTACCCGATTCGAGACGGAGTTCGGGTATGATAGGGTGACTTTTACAGATGCTGAGGGAAATATTATTGATGTCTGGTCAGGACAAAGAGGTCCTGGATTTTCTCCCGTCGTCCAAGGGAGTCAGATGACTATTGAATTCACATCAGACGCCTCTATCAACGCTTGGGGTTTTCATATTGATGCCGTTGCATTTGACTGAGTCTATCTGAACTGAGAGTCAACAGACTTAAAAGGCCCACCCGCTTATTGGCTGGTGGGTTTTTTTATATGTGCGGACATGAACTTTTCAATTCTCAGGTTGACCAGCTCAGGCATATCCAACTGAGTACAGTGACTCCCATAGGGAACCATGAGGAATTGACTGCCCTTTATCCGTCTGTGTAGTTCGTCTTGAAACTTCTTTGGAGTGACGGAGTCTTGGCTACCTCCAATCACCAGTGTGGGGACTTGAATGCGCTCCAAGACCGACTGTCCATCATATTTCATCATATATTCGAACATTCGTAGAAAGGCATCGAGGTCCATGGACGAAATTCCCCGCGCATAAATTTCAATGTCTTTGAGACTGGTGAGATGCAGATTAAAGCCTCCAGCCATGGCACTCAGTTGTATGGCCAAGGGATTGTTGAGAGAAACCCGCCATAGATAAGACAGAGTCTCAGGAAGAGTTCCATAGCCCGTTTTGAGCAGATGAAAAAGCGAGTTGGGTAGGTCTGTTCCAAACATCCCATGAATGGGGTTGGTCGCAAAGCCATTGATAAATACCAAGCTGTGGACTCTGTCCGGGTGCATGTCGTAGGCCCTGATAGTCACTTGGGCTCCAAAACTGTGGCCCCACAAACTGGCCTTTTCGATTTTAAGATGGTCGAGGAGAGTTTTTACATCTTGGGCGAGGCTGTCGATGGAGAGGTTGGCTCGGTCTTGAGGCATTTCCGATTTATGATGAGCCCTATAGTCAAAAGCAATGACCTTATAAGAGCGAGAGAAGTGGCGAATCTGATGGGTCCAGTGATTGATGAGGCAGCCAATTCCGTAACAGAGAACTATGGGAAAGCCCTGACCCCGAACCTCGTAGTAGATTTGAGTTCCATCATAGCTGGTGCAGTAGCCCGTTTCTTTGGGAATACCCTTCATGGTTTTAGCTCCACGCGAATCTGAGTTTGAAAGATAGAGATCACATCTCCATCCTGAAGAGCCTGAGAGGACACGCTCTCCCCATTGAGTTTTACTACACTAGACTCAGGACACACAAAGCTCAAACCCTTTGGCTGGGGGTGAAGTTCAAAACACAAAGCTGGAGCACCGGGCTCCTCGAGAGGAAGGTCCAAGCTTTGTCCCCCCACCTTTCGTGGCCCGTAGCCCAGGGCCCAGAGCTGAGGGGCCTGAGGGCCTTGAATAAAGCGCAAGCTGACCAAGGGATCGAAGGCCATCACCTGGACAGGTTGATCTCGAAGTTCTTTTTCAAAGGCCTCGAGCTCGCGAATAAGAACCTGGGTCCAGTTCAGTGGGGAGGGCTTGTCGGCCTGGGGCTCCTGAACTTCTAAGAGCGTGCCACCCACCAGAATCTGAATACCGGGCTTAAGCCTCACCGAGGAGACCCTCTCTCCACTGACTTTCAGACCATTCTTTGAGCCCTGGTCTAGTAAAAACAAGTCTCCATGGGGTCCCTCCCCCACCTTGGCATGGAGTGTGGAAATCTGAGGGTCTTCAAGGGACAGGTGTCCGGCCCCGCGCCCAATAGCTAAACTACTGTTAATATTAATTTTTTTTCCTTTTAGGGGGCCAGTCAGT
>SKLV01000099.1 GCA_007121385.1 Bdellovibrionales bacterium | reverse complement strand
TCCCAGTGAAACCAGCGAATGCCGTTGCGGTAGTCATTGGCAAAGTAGTGATGGTAGTTGTGGTAGCCCTCCCCATTAGTAAACAGAGCCATCAGCCAGCTGTCTTTAGCTGTATTGCTGTCCGTGTAGGGTTGGCGGCCCAAAGTATGGCAAAGAGAGTTAATGAAAAAGGTCATATGGTGGACTAGGACCAGGCGCAGAAATCCACCAATAGCTAGGCCTCCTAAGGCGGAGCCAAAGAGGGCCCCAATCAGGGTGGGCAAGCCAAATCCCATCAAGAGGGCAATAGGCACATAGTGATTGTGCTGAAAAATCACAATTGGATCTTTGCGCAGGTCTCGCGAGTAGGGTTCGGTACTTTTTCGATAGTCGCTCTTTAGAAGCATCCAACCCATGTGTGCAAAAAAGAAACTTCGCTTAATATTGTAGGGGTCTCCATCGGTGTCCACATGGCGATGGTGAACTCGGTGATCTCCAGCCCAGAGTAAAATGGAGTTTTGAAAAGTGGCGGCTCCAAATAGGGCAAAAAACCACTGGACCGCAGGATGAGCTGAGTAGGCTTTATGGGCAAAGAGTCGATGGTAACCAGCTGTAATGGAAAGGCTGGTGAGAAAATACATGACAAAAAATAGAGCCACAATGGGCCAGGTGAGAGGCTCAGTGAGAAGGTACCAAGTGGTGAGAACAACTGCGGCCACGGGGGTGAGGGTGAGAAAGAGAAAGGGGGTCCAGTCAATCTGGGACCAATAAGTCTTTACAGCTGACTTGCGGTTGGTTTGACTTGATGTGGGTTTGCTAGAAATAGAATGAGACATAAAAACTCCTCCCCGAGGTCTTCTTTAAAATTAGCCTGAAAGAGAGAGGGGGGGAAGGTCTTTTCTGTGCCATCTCAAATTGAAGCAGAGCTTCACTGGGCTCTAACTCCAGAGACTTTATCGGCGGGCCATGACCGGCAGGCTGCGTTGAATTTGCTCCCATTCGGCCTGCATAAAAAGGTGAGCGGAGCTGCCTTGTTGGCGGATCTCTTGGATCAAACTTTGAGCTTTGAGGAGGTCACCATTTTTGATGAGCAGACGGACATAGGGCCGGGTTGCGGGAATCTGTATGGCCTCAGAGCCAGATTTTAGTAGGGCCTCATAATAGATGATGGCCCCTTCGATCTGTCCATTGCGCCCCATCAATTCGGCATAGTGAAGAGCGGCCTCTAGGCTTTGGCCTCCAGAGCTAAAGTACTTGGAGTAGTTCTCCATGGCGAGAGAGTCTTGGCCCCGATTTTTTTGGGAATGGGCCAGCTGCTCAATGCGTTGCAGTCTGGAGTCTGATTGTAGGGGTTGATTTTCGTGGAGGAAGTGTAGGGCTGAGGCGCCCAACAGAAGGGTGAAAACAAAGTAGAAAGTCATTAGATGCTGTGTTAATTTTTTCTGCGCCTGGCGAGTCATGCGCTGATCACTGTGGCCGCAGCGAGGGCAGATGATAGGTTTTTGGTATAGGCGGTCTTCCGGGATGTCTGTCAAGCAGCGAGGGCAGGCTAGGTTTTTATCCATCCAGTGACCTCCTTTTGGTCTTGGCTCAGGCTCACTTTGAGCAATATCCAGGCCATAGGCTTTGGCTTGTCTAAAGTGTGCTCCTGTGCCACTGGAAGTGGGCCAAAGGGAGATGTTGGGAGCTTTCAGGAGATTTAGCGAAATATTTTAGAGAATTATTTAGGGAAATAAGTTCAAAGAGGAGACGCTTTTGGGCACCCAGGAAAGATCAGTAAATCAGAGTTTGTTTGATCGGGGGGGGATAAAAAACTCCAGGGCTTGGAAGGGGGCCTTGTGGCTTTGCTTATTGGTCAGCCTGCTTTTAAGTGGAGGTTGTGCGCGGGGGCCCATAAAAACCCAAGAGGAGTCCATGCGAGAGGCCAGAAGGGGGCCTTTGTCCCTGGTGGACGACTTGGATTTTTTAGGTCTCGCCGAGACTCTTGAGCAGAATGTGGATTTTTTAAAGCGGGACAATCAGCGTTTACCAGAGGTGCTGCAGTTTGGTCCTCGCTCGATTCCCCGGCTCGATTATGTGGTGGCTCTTCAGCATTTGTTGGAGCAGCTTAAGGCAGACGACTCGGGAAAGGCCTTTGTGGAAGCTGTGGAGAGGGACTTTCATTTTTTTGAAGTTTATGGGGATAAGCGCTGGGGGGAGATTTTTCTGACCGCCTACTTTGAGCCCATTTTAAAGGCATCTTCCCGCTCGCAGGGCGGCCTGACTCAGCCTCTTTACCGCCCCCCTCAGGACTTGGTGGCCGTTCAGCTTAATCAGTTTGCTGAGCGTTTTCCTCACTGGAGTCTTTTTGCGGATTTTTTTGCCAAGACCAGCCCTCGGGACTCCATTTTGCGTGGCCGCTTGGTGAGTGCTCATGTGGGAACAGGGGGGCTATCCAATTTAGTGCCCTACTTTGATAGGGAGGACATTGATGGTGGTTCAGTCTTAAGAGGGCGAGGCTTGGAGTTGGCCTGGGTGGATCCTGTGGATGCCTTTTTTCTGCACATCCAGGGCTCAGGCACACTGGAGTTTGAAAACGGGCGGCAGTTGCGGGTGGGTTATGCAGGGCAAAATGGTCATCCCTATGTGCCCATTGGCCGCTATCTGCTGGATGTGATTGAGCGGGATAAGATGAGTCTTCAGCGCATTGAAGCCCATTTGCGCCATTTGGCGGAGGGAGAAAGACGTCAGCTGATGTTTAAAAACCCCAGCTATATTTTCTTTCAAGAGCTGAAGGGTAAACCCCTGACCTTTATGGGCACTGAAGTCATTGAGGGGAGAACCATTGCCACTGACACCCAGTATTTTCCCAAGGGGGCCTTGGCTTTTTTGGAGTTTCCCAAGCCGCTGTTTGCCAGTCCCGATGATATTGACCCAAAGGCCTGGCAGCCATCCTCCCGTTTTGTATTGGATCAGGACACAGGAGGGGCTATTCGCGGTCCTCACCGGGTGGATTTATTCTGGGGACGGGGTGAATCGGCCCGTCAAGCGGCAGGAGTGATGCGCCACCCAGGACGGCTCTTTTACCTGGTGCCCAAAGTGGAGTTTCTGGACTCTCTCAAGCTGTCAGAACTTTAGACAGCCGAGGGCCCAAGTTGGGCTCGCGGTGGCATGGCCTTTCGGTCTGACCCTCAGATCCATTTTAAAGGGGTTTTGGCCCCATTCTGCCCCCTTTTGGTCGGCATCCTCTTTGCGTTAGTTGAAGGCTGAAGAGGTGAACTATGAAAAAACCAGTTTATAAATTATTAACTGTTTTACTATTGAGTCTAACTGCTTTTGGCTGCGGATCCAAAGATAAGCGCCAAGAGATTCGCCATGGCCGAACAGCCCGAGCTGGAGATCAAGCGGTGCAGGCCTCTCCCACTCAGCCCACACAACCCGGTCAAGTCGCCCAACCGGGGCAGGGCGGGGGCACAGGCCTCTATGGAATTATCACCGGCTGGCCTCAGGCCCTCTTTGACGAGGCGGTCAAAGGCCTGGTTTCAGCGACCTTAGACCCCAATGAGCTGGGTTTTGTCAGTGGCGAAGCCAATCAGGGGACAGGAATTGTTTTTAAGGGAAAGATTGAACTTCAGGGTGGTCCTCTTTCCGCATCTGCCGCTGGTCAAAGAGCTGTTCTCCCCCAATCTTCGCATATGCATATTTCCATTTGGGATAGCTTCGCCGGTCAAACCTACCAGGACGAGCGGGGACAGACTCAATATGTTCCGGAATACCCTATCAACTTTAGCAGTGCTCAGTCAGGCTGGGTGAATGGACGTAGGGCCCAACTGGTTTTTGCCGATCAGTACGGCAGCATTCAGTTTGATGGTCAGTTTATCGGCGGGACTGAAATCTGTGACAGTGTATTTGAGGGTGAAGTGAGTTTTTTCAACAACACCCATGTGCTGAACGAGACTCCTGCAGCTTGGGTGCTGGGCGAGTTCTTTATCTACGCTGCCGATCTTTTTAACTGCAACTGAGTCTGACGCCACATAGCTTTATTGGCCTTTAACCCCTCTCCTGTGAGGGGTCTTGCCTTTTAAAGACAAGGGGGCTAGCCTTTGTCTCAATATGCTTTTCAACTTTGATTTTGACGCCAGTATTCTGGAGACCCTTATTGGGGGAAGATCAGCTATTGACACCCCAAGGCTCAGTATTCAGAATCTGGAGCAAGCCAGAAACTTTGTTCTCGCCTACGGCTATGACCTAAATAGTGAAGAGGATCAACGCAAGCTCTGGGGTTATCACCGGCGGGCGGTCACCTTTTTACGCAGCGAGCTTTTGGGGGCGACAGATAGAGTTTCCTCTGAGGATATTGCGGCCAAGGAGGAGACCCGACTGGCCTTGCCCGAAACCCTCTCTGACCCCAATCAGCTTAAGGATCTCAGCTATCTCCTGATTTATGCCAGTACCCGGGGTGATCGGCCGAACTCCTTACAACATTGGTCCTGCGCCATTTTGAGGGTGATGCATGTATTGGCCCACTTGGACAATGACTTATTCACCAAGTACTCGACAGAAATTCAGTCCCAAATTCTTAAACCCTTTCAGGCTCGAGTGCGCAAAGATCCGGCCACGGGGATTCAACTGGGGCTTCCGGGGGATCGCGAGCGAATTCCCCTGCACAAGTTTGATGTTAAAACCTTTAAGACATCTAACTCTTCGGTGCTCAAACTTTTGGCTAAGCCTGATGCTCTAGCGTTCTCCATTTTAGACAAGGTGGGCGTGCGCTTTGTCACCAAACATCTTTTTGATGTCTATCGGGTTTTGCGCTTCTTGATAGATCAGCACTTGATCAGCTACCCCCATGTGGTGTCGGATCAGTCCAACAACACAGTTTATCCTCTGAATATTTTTTTGGAGACCATGGAGAGCCTCACTCAGGGGCGCGAGCTCAGCCCTCAGGAGATTGACGAAATTCTGCAGGCCCGGCTCGAGGGGGCTTCTGATCGAGCTTCTTTTAATGAAAAGCTCAACTTGTTTTCCAGTAAAGATTATAAATTCATAAAATTTATATCGCGAAAGTTGATTCGCGTCGAATCCTTAAGTTTTTTCTACCCCTTTGAAGTGCAGATTGTCGATTATCAGAGTAACCTAAAGAATCTCTCTGGTCCTTCCTCCCATGAGGAGTACAAAGCTCGCCAGAGAGCTCGGGCCCGAGTCCGGGTTTTTGGGGGAGGACTATCGTGAGATGAGACACAGAAAAGATTGCGGCCCCTCATGGAAGAGAGTGGCTTTAAAGACCCTGGTTACACTGGCTCTCCTTATGGTCGTAGGTCAGGCTTCCTTGGCTTGGGCTCAGCAAGGGGCTCTGTCGGTCAGCGCCTTTTCTGGTGGCGATAGGGAGCCGGCTGAGCTTTTGGGTCAGTTTCGCCTAAAAGACTTTGTGCTTCGCCCCACTCTGGCCGTGGTCGATCAAGAGCCAGTCGAATTGAGTTTAAGCCATAGCTCTCTGGCTGTGTCTTGGTGGCAGGAACCGGATCTGTCGGTTCACTTTCGTCTTGGTCCAAGGAGTTTGCGCAATTCTCCACGTTGGTATGGCCTTGAAGTCGAGCAGAGAGAGGCTCTGAGTCTGCATTTTGTTGAGGCCTATGTGCAGAGACGATGGCTCAATTCCCAGATCTCCCTAGGCTTAATTCCTTTAAAGTACTCCTTAGAGGGCGCTCTCACAGAGGGAGACTTGGTGTGGCCCAGAGGTCTCCTGTTTTCAGAGAGATGGGTGGGCTTAAGAGATTATGGGCTGAGCTGGGACAGCAGTCACAATGGCTTCTTTACCCGGTTGAATATCCACCATGGGGAAACTTCGGCCAATTTGGATGGGCGCTATTGGTTTACAGGGACCTGGGGGTGGAGTGATCAGAGGAATTTAATCCTCGGGGCTTCGGCTCAATCGGGGAGGACCACAGCCTCCTCCACGGACCCCGATGGCTTGGGGTTTGAAGATCTGGAGGCAGGCAGGATGGCGGGCTTTGATCCAGAACTTCCCGCCACATGGAGCCAGGGAACAGTCTTTTTGGCCTGGGGGCAGAGGCGCCCTCGCTCCTGGCATCTTCATTCCCAATGGACTTACCTGCGCCGGACTCAAGAAGATTTTCCTGATTCCGAGCGAAAACGAGCCCTAAGTGGGTTTCAGGCTGACCTCACTTATATTTGGAATGAGCAGCTATGGAGCTTGCTGCGCTACGACCGCCTGGAGAATTGGAGGTCCTGGATGGGAGGGCTGGCTTGGCACAGTCACAGCAAAACATCCAGTCTGATTTGGCTCTACTCAGAAAAGTCTTTAAGGGGATCCACACGTCAGGAGCCAGAGAGGAAGCTAGAGCTGCAGTGGAGGCTGTCGCCCTTAGCTCAGGCCCTTTAAGGAAGCGGCGCGCTGGAGGCCAGTAAGACTCTGGGGAGCAGTCTTTGACCCTCGCTAGAGTTGGGGGGTATATCGATCTTTTAAGCAAAGGAGTGGAATGATGACTTTTCAGCGCGTGGGAGTGGTCGGGGCTGGTCAAATGGGCAATGGCATTGCTCAGGTGGTGGCCATGCACAAGGTTCCAGTGGTCATGATGGATGTAAAGGAGGAGGCCTTAAGTAAAGGAATGAAGACCATTGAGTCCTCCTGTGACCGATTGATTAAAAAAGAGCTGATGACAGCGGGAGAAAAGGCCGAAGCTCTTGGTCGAGTCACCACCACCACAAATATGGCTGATTTTAAAGACTGTGACTTAGTTATTGAAGCGGCCACAGAGAATGTGGAACTCAAACTTAAGATCTTTCGCCAACTGGATGAAATTTGCTCGAGCAAAACCATTTTGGCCTCAAACACTTCCTCTATTTCTATCACCAAGATGGCGGCCGTGACCAAAAGACCCGAGAAAGTGGTGGGTATGCACTTTATGAACCCAGTGCCGCTGATGAAATTGGTGGAGGGAATTCGCGGACTGCAGACTTCGGACGAGTCCTTTAAGAGGGTGGCTGAGTTTGCCCAAAGCTTAGGAAAAACCTTTATTGAGGTTAAGGATATGCCGGCCTTTGCCGTCAATCGTATCCTTATGCCCATGATCAACGAGGCCATTTATGTTCTCCATGAAGGCATTGCCTCAGTGGAGGATATTGATTCGGCGATGAAGCTTGGCACCAACCAGCCCATGGGGCCTTTGACTTTAGCCGACTTTGTGGGGCTGGACACCTGCTTAGCCATTATGAATGTGCTTCATGAGGGTTTGGGGGAGAGCAAGTATCGCCCCTGTCCTCTGCTGGTGAAGTATGTGGAGGCCGGCTGGTTGGGGAGAAAGAGCGGCCGTGGCTTTTACAATTACGAAGCTCAAGTTAAGTAAAACATCTCAAAAGGAGTCCGTCGATGAGTGATCATTCACTAGGTGGGATCGAAGCCACATTGATCTTTGAGAAGATGGGTGAGCATATGGGACGGCTCACTTTAAACCGTCCTCAGGCTCTCAACGCCCTGAACAGCCAGTTGCTGGAGGAGCTCTCTGCGGAATTGGAGAGATTGGAGAGTCAGGCCGAGAAAGAAGATCTCAGAGTTCTCATTGTCACTGGAGCTGGGGAGAAGGCCTTTGTGGCCGGAGCTGATATCAAGGAGATGAGGGGCCTGAGTTCAGATCAAGCTGAGGCCTTAGCTCGACGCGGACAAAAAATCATGGGACGGCTCAGTGAATTGCCCTTGGTAGTGATTGCTGCGGTCAACGGCTTTGCTTTAGGTGGAGGCTGTGAATTGGCTTTAAGTTGTGATTTTATTCTGGCCAGTGAGAAGGCCCGATTTGGGCTTCCCGAAGTCAGCTTAGGGTTGATTCCCGGCTATGGAGGAACTCAGAGATTGAGCCGCTCTCTGGGGGCTCATCAGGCTCGCTTTTTGGCCTTAAGTGGGGAGATGTTCTCAGCTCTGCAGATGAGAGAGATGGGCTTGGTGTCTGAAGTGGTGGCCCCAGAAGAACTGGAGGCTCGCAGCCTGCATTGGGCTCAAATAGTGGCCAGCCGAGGGCCTGAGGCCACTCGCCGAGTCAAGCGGGCAGTGGCTCGCGGCCTGGACTTGTCTTTGGCGGAGGGTTTGGAGTGGGAGGCCCAACTCTTTGGCCAGACCTTTTCCACCCAGGATCATCATGAAGGATTGGCCGCCTTTATTGAAAAACGTAAGCCCCAGTTTAAAGGTCAATAAAAAATGCCAGCGCAAAGCCCTTCCCACTATAGTCCTCACCATCCTGTTCGGGTGGTGACTGCGGCCGCCCTCTTTGATGGTCACGATGCTTCAATTAATATTATTCGCCGTATGTTGCAGGACTTTGGTGCTGAGGTCATTCACTTAGGGCACAATCGCTCAGTCCAGGATGTGGTGACTGCGGCTCTACAAGAAGGGGCCCAGGGAATCTGTATCAGTTCCTATCAGGGCGGGCATATGGAGTACTTCAAATATATGAGGGACCTCCTGGATGCGGCGGGGGCCTCTTATGTCAAAATCTACGGGGGTGGGGGCGGAGTTATTGTCTTCGATGAAAAGCGGGAACTTGAAGCCTATGGCATTGCCCAGATATTTCATCCCGAAGATGGTCGGCGCTTGGGGCTTGAGGGCATGATTCAAATGATTATGGAGGGCTGTGATTTTGATCTTACAGAGGCAGCTTCTCGGGCCGATAGTCAAGAGAAGAACAAGTCCAGTGGCATGGCTTCTAAAAAGACACTGCCTCCGGGTTTTGATATTCAGACCATGAAAGAAAATCGCCGTCTCGGCTTGCAGCTGACGACTGTTGAAAATGGACAAAGTCTTGAATCAGCCCCAGGAAATGGAAAAAAGCCTTTGGTGTTGGGGATGACAGGCACAGGTGGGGCCGGAAAATCCTCTCTGATTGATGAACTTGTGCACCGCTTTAAGAATGTGTTTCCAGAAATGCGAGTGGCTGTAGTCTGTGTGGATCCCACCAAGAAAAAGACCGGGGGAGCCCTTTTAGGGGATCGCATTCGCATGAACTCCCTTGCCCGTGAGGGGACCTTTATGCGTTCGGTGGCTTCAAGGGGATCAGGCTCAGAAATCTCTCAGGCTTTACCGGATCTCTTAGAGGCGCTCAAGTCCGAGAACTTTGATCTGCTGATTGCGGAGTCTTCGGGCATTGGTCAGGCCAGCTCAAAGATTGTGGAGGTCAGTGACTTTAGTCTCTATGTGATGACCTCTGAGTTTGGGGCTCAAAGCCAGTTGGAAAAAATCGATATGATCGACTACGCCGATTTTATCGCCATCAACAAGGCAGATCGCCGCGGATCTCAGGATGCCTTCCGCGATGTGCAAAAGCAGTACAAGAGATCGCACAAGCTCTTTGAGGCCAGCTCTGAGCAGTTGCCAGTTTTCCTGACTCAGGCCTCTAACTTTAACGACAGGGGAGTGAATCTCCTCTTTGCAGCCCTCGTCCAGTGGCTGACTCAGGCCTCTGGTTCTGACTCTCTCTTTGCTCTGGGTTTAAAGAGGGCTCAAGAGTTGGGTGGGAGCGAAAAAAATAGCTTAGTGCCCCCCGAGAGGCAAAACTACCTAGCTGAGATTGTGACCTCGGTGCGGGACTATAAGGCCAAGACCCGCCAGCTCGCAAAGGACCTGTTTGGCCTTCAGGCCTTGGAAGAGACTCAAAATCAAGTTCAAGACCCCCATCTCAAAGAGGGTTTGGCTTTGGCCTTAGAACAGGCACGAGCCCGGTTTTCGCCTGATGACATGGCGGCATTGGCGACTTATTCCTCTTTGAGGGAGCAGTACTCAGGGGAGGAACTGGTCTATGAGGTCCGCGGCCGAGAGGTTCGCCAGCGCTTGGTGAGGGAGTCTCTGTGTGGTTTAAAAATTCCCCGCGTGATGATGCCTCAGCTGACTTCTTGGGGGGATCAGATAAAGTATTTGCGGCTAGAGAATGTGCCTGGAAACTTCCCCTATACGGCAGGAGTTTTCCCTCTCAAACGCTTGGATGAGGAGCCCACTCGCCAATTTGCCGGAGAGGGACCGCCCGAGCGCACCAATCGGCGCTTTCACTACCTCTGCCAGGGCCAGCCTGCTAAGCGCCTGTCCACCGCCTTTGACAGTGTGACCTTATATGGTCAAGACCCGGACCCTCGTCCCGATATCTTCGGCAAGGTGGGGGAAAGTGGAGTCAGCATTGCCAGCCTTGAGGACATGAAAAAGCTTTACTCAGGCTTTGATCTTTGCGACCCCAGCACCAGTGTGAGCATGACCATCAATGGACCTGCGCCCATGATCTTGGCTTTTTTTATGAACACGGCCATTGATCAGCAGGTGGAAAAGCGACAGCAGGAGTTGGGGCGCGCGTTGACTGCTGAGGAGTATGAACAGGTGAAAGCCCACACTCTGAGCACAGTCAGAGGCACAGTTCAGGCCGATATTCTCAAAGAGGACCAGGGGCAAAACACTTGTATCTTCTCCATCGACTTTGCTTTGAAAATGATGGGAGATATTCAGGAGTACTTTGTTCAGCACAAGGTCAAAAACTTCTATTCCGTCAGTATTTCGGGCTATCATATTGCCGAAGCCGGAGCCAACCCCATTACCCAGTTGGCGCTGACCTTGAGCAACGCTTTCACCTATGTGGAATACTATTTAGGTCGAGGCCTCAACATTGATGACTTCGCTCCCAATTTGTCCTTTTTCTTTTCCAATGGACTAGACCCTGAGTACACGGTCATTGGTCGGGTGGCCAGGCGAATTTGGGCCGTGGCTTTAAGAGACAAATATGGAGCCAACGAGCGTTCACAAAAACTCAAATACCACATTCAGACCAGCGGCCGCTCTCTGCACGCCCAGGAGATCGACTTTAACGACATTCGCACCACCTTGCAGGCTTTGATTGCCATTTCCGATCACTGCAACTCCCTTCACACCAACGCCTATGATGAGGCCATCACTACTCCTACCGAGGAGTCGGTGCGACGAGCCCAGGCCATTCAGCTGATCATCAACAGGGAGTTTGGCCTGAGTAAAAATGAGAATCCCCTTCAGGGCAGTCACTTTGTGGAGTGGCTCACAGAGGCTGTGGAAGAGGCCGTTTTGGAAGAGTTCTTGCGCCTGAGCGAAAGGGGAGGAGTCCTGGGGGCTATGGAGACCCAGTATCAGAGGGGCAAAATCCAAGAGGAGTCTCTGTACTATGAGACTCTTAAGCACAATGGTCAGTTGCCTCTGATTGGAGTAAACACTTTTGTTGATCCAAAGACTCAAATGGAGGGTTATGAGCCGCCCAAGATTGAGTTGGCCCGGGCCAGCCAGGAGGAAAAAAACCAACAGCTTCAATCCATCCTGAATTATCAAAAGAGCCATGCGGATCCAGCGGCGGAAGAGATTCAAAAACTGAAAGAGGCGGCGCTTAGAGGAGAAAATATTTTTGCCGCTCTGATGTCAGCGGCTCGCCACTGCTCTCTTTACCAGATGTCCCAGGCCCTTTACGAAGTGGGCGGCCAGTACCGGCGCAACCTCTAGATAGCCGGATGGCCGGGCCTAGGGGTCTTATCTCTAATAGAGCCACTAAGAGCTGAGAGGCTCACAAGCCCCTGAGGTAATTGACAATGATGTCGTAATCCCCTCTATCGATCATTTCTTGTCGGGCGACAGGGTCTGGTGGCATCTGGTAGTTCTCCAGCCTGAATAGGAGACGACTTTGGAGGCTTTGAATTTGCATAACAACCTCTTCTTCGGATCCCTTTAGAAACTGGGGAGGGAAAGTCAGTTGAGTGGCATGACATTGGGCGCAGTTTTTCCACATTGTGTTGAGGGCAAAGGATCGAAAGTTTTCCTCGTCTAAGTCCACAAAGGACATCAGTCTTTTTTCAGGGGTCGGTTTTTGAATCCAATAGAGGTACTCATGGGCCATGGGTGAACCAATCTCCTCATACAGCCGACCCAAAATCAAAAACTTGTTCAAAGGGCCCGACTCAAAGATCTTATCCCCTTGGTTGAAAAGACTGATTAGGTACTCGGCTGTTTTTTCATGCCCCCCAAACTCCTCCAAGAGAGTTGCCTTATCGTCCATCGTGAATTTCGCCAAGGGAGCCCGGAAAGTTGAAGAAGAGATGCTCTGCCACCTGGGAGAGGATGGATTGTCGGCTGGAGGAAGATGATTGTTGAGCCTATTCACCGCTTCAGCCAAAGCCTTCTGGTTTTGGCTGAAGGCGTTCAGGCCCCCGTATCTTTGAACCAAGGTCTGAATACCCAGAGATGAAGAGGAAAGGAAGGAGTTGGAGCGCCTTTCCTCAGCCAAGTAGGACTCGGACAGAACATCCATGGAATATCTTAATGCGTCACGAGCCACCTCACTCAATGGGCTGAGGGTTCCCAACAGAAGGCCTAAACGGCACCTGTTGTCCTCTCCGCAACCATCCTTCCAAACTCTCTGCTGAAAGGCAATATTGTCTCCATCCCGAACCATAGAATCAAAAATTCCCACACTGTCTCGAGCTCCTCCAAGATCTCCAAAAAGAATTTCCATGGCCAACTCTCTTTGGGATGCCGTATTCTCCTCTAGACCTAACTTGTTCAGGACCAAATCCCCCATCACACCCAGCCCTGTATCATCCCAGGGGGCTGCAGAGAAAATCGGTGCCTGTGACTGGTGGCAAGACATGCACTTTCCTCTGTCTGCATAAAACACCTGAGGAATCATACCCTCTCCGTAGTCCATCACAATTTGAAACTCGAATCGGCCCGCTTCATCATTGTAGCTGATGATCTCTAGTTGGTCCTTTGCCTTCAAATGGCCAATAAAAAGCCTGCCGTGGGCCATAGAAGACTTATAGCCAAAGGGGGTAAAAACGATTCGAGGGTTCAGAAGAGGGTCAAAAGACATATCTCTGGGTCTTTGCAGAGACCGACTAAAGGGGAGGAAAGTGTAAACAAAGTTTGTCCCCTCCTGCTGAAGTCGAGACAGTAAATCTCCTAGGGGGTAAGGGACATCATAGATGACCTCCATAGGCCCAGTCGACTTGGAATAGATTTTATCAAAAAGAGAGCTTCCTACAGGAGGGATGTTGGGGCCAAACTCTGGCTCGGAAAAAGCCCAGTTGATTTCTACAAAAAAGCCAAACAGAAATACAAATAGAAAATTTTTTTTCATACACCCTCCCCACCGCACAAGGGAACATGTGTACCAAGGTTGGCCCAACACCTGTCAAATTGACTTGTCCCTATTGAAAATTACACAGGGCTACATGGGCCCGCGAAAAGACTGAGATCTCCGCCAATCTCCAAACCCATGAGTTTTAGAATGAGAGCTTTAAAAAAACGATTAAGCAGAGAAGTGAAAACGTATAGCGAGCTCATCAGAAGTGAGAGCGAAACTGGATAGCGCCCCCCTCCCAGGTGCGGTGAGTGCCAAACTCATCCAAGTCAAAAGTGAACAAGAAGTTCATCTTGCTTTGCCCCTGATGGAAGTCCAGGGCGTACTTAATATTGAGTCGATGCTCATTGCGTTTAAAAAAGGGGAGTTCGGAGCCCTCCGCAGAGGTCAATGAGGGACTGCGCCGGTGGTGGGTCATTTCAAACCCTATATGCCAGCCTTGAGAGAGCAGAGAGTGAGCTCTTTCCGGTAGAGCAACCCAAAAATGGGGAAGAAGATCCCTCTGCAAGACTTTGCCTTCGGGAGAATGCCATTCTCTTTCAAAGTAGGCGAGCCCCCAAGTCCACTCCAATCCCTTCCACCAGTGACGCCACTGGCTTTGGGCGAAGAGTCTTGTTCTTTGCCATTCTCCCTCCTCAATAGAAGAGGTGATCTCTGTGGGGGCCTCACCCTCTCTCTTATGGTCCCACTGAAGGCGCCCTAGCCAGTATTGGGACCTTCCCATCTCCCTCTGCCACCATAGGGAGGCATGACTTCGACGATAGCGGTACTCCCTTTGGTCCTGGGGAAAAATCCACCGAGCCTGAGGCTCCAGGCGCAGAGTGTAGCGAAAAAAGTTTTCTTGGTCCCACCAGTGGCCGGCCACACCATAGGTCTTTGCCCCTTCGCCCTCAGAGAAAAAATCTCCATTGATGTTGCGCCGATTGTGAGCAAATTGGGGAAAGTTGGCAAAAAGGCGATTCTCACTCTGGGGTCCAAGATAGAGCAAGGCCACCCCCATATTGTTTTCCGCTTTGTAAAGAGCGGTTTCTCCATAGAGGGCAAGGCCCCAGGGGGAGAGCCAAGAAGCGGGGGAAGAGCCGATGTAAGTGCTTTTTCGCCATGGAGTGAAAACCAGCTCCATCACATGATGCTCAACTTCTTCTTCAAAGTCTGACTGGGAGAGGTAGGTAAAACGAAACTCCACCAATTCGCGGTAGAGGCTTTGTTGAAGTTTGAGTCGGTCTTCGGTTTGAAAGTGGCGTCCACTCAAAGAGCCTGTGGAGAGGTCAAAGACAATATCCTGCGACAACCACAGTATCTCCCACTCAATGGGCTTTTGATAGGTCAAGTGATCAGAGGAGTACTCCGAATCCAGGCGACTGGGGTCATCAAAACTCCGGGCCTGATTTGGGTTGAGGCCCCGGAACTGAGGAAGGGCTTCAAAGGCCTGAGCTTTTGAAGGAATGAGCAGCATTGCAAATAGACCTAGAGGGAGACAGTTAACCAAGCCCCTGAGAGGGGCCCATTTCTCTGTTCCTGCTTCCCGCTCATTCATGACGCGCTGATACGCAAAAATATGACGGGCACCTTATCCCAATTCCAGTTTTGCTATCGTCTGCAGTTGCATATTGCTGGTGCCCTCATAGATTTGACCGATTTTGGCGTCGCGATAGAATTTTTCGATGGGGTATTCCCGAGTAAATCCATTGCCGCCAAAAAGGTCCACGGCCACTGAGCAGATTTTTTCTGCTGCCCTTGAGGCGTGAAGCTTGGCCATGGCGGCCTCTTTGACAAAGGGTTGGCCAGCATCTTTAAGGCGAGCGGCGTTGTAGACCATCAGCCGCACTGTCTCTAAGAGGGTGCGCATTTCAGCGAGCTGAAACTGCACTCCCTGGAACTGACTAAGGCTCTTGCCAAACTGCTCTCGTCCCTTGATGTACTCCAAAGTGGCCTCATAGGCCCCCTGAGAAATGCCCAACATCTGGGCGCCAATTCCAATGCGGCCTTCATTCAGGGTCTCGATGGCGATCTTATAGCCCTTGCCGACCTCGCCAATCACATTTTCTTTAGGCACTTCGCAGTTTTCAAAAATCAGCTCACAGGTGGAGCTGGCGCGAATACCCAGCTTGTCCTCTTTTTTTCCGACTTTAAAGCCGGGAGATCCCTTTTCCACAATAAAGCCGGTGATGCCCTTGTAGCCCATCTCTGCATTGAGGTTGGCAAAGACCAAAAATAAGTTGGCCTCATTGGCATTGGTGATCCACAGCTTGTGGCCGTTGAGGACATATTTGTCTCCCTTGTCCTCAGCCCGCAGCTTGAGGGCAAAGGCATCGGAGCCACTGCTGCTTTCGGACAGGGCGTAGGCTCCCACCCACTCCCTGGCCAAAAGGGGAAGGTACTTCTTTTTTTGCTCCTCATTGGCCCAGCGCAAAAAGGCGTTGGTCACTAGGGTGTTCTGTACATCAATTAGCACGCTGGCTGAGCCGTCCACTCGACCAATCTCCTCCACAGCCAGGCAGGCCATGGTGAAAGAGGAGCCGGCTCCCCCATACTCCTCGGGGGACTCAATGCCCATTAGGCCCATTTCAAAAAACTGTTTCACCAGCCCTGAGTCCATTTGGGCCGCCTCGTCCATTTTGCTGACTAGAGGTTTGAGTTCACTCTGGGCAAAGTCCCGAATCGCCTCGCGAAAGGCCTTTTCGTCGTCACTGAGTTGGGTGAGTGCAGGAAAAAAATCTGTCATGAGTTGGCTCCTTGCTGTTTACTCCATAGGTATTGTCAGTGTAGGCTCTTGGTCAATGCAAAATCCAGTGAGAGTGTTGATTGCAAAACCGGGATTAGATGGCCATGATCGGGGTGCCAAAGTGGTGGCTCGGGGCTTGCGTGATGCCGGCTTTGAAGTCATCTATACAGGCTTGCATCAAACTCCTGAGATGGTGGTGACTGCTGCTCTGCAGGAAGATGTGGATATCGTGGGGCTGTCCATTTTGTCTGGGGCCCATGCCCCTCTGGTGAAGGCCATTCAGAAGTTGATGCAGGAAAAAGGAATGAATAAGCCCATTTTTGTGGGAGGAATTATCCCTGAAGATGATGCCCAGGATTTGCTTAAGTCCGGAGTGGCTGCGGTTTTTGGTCCCGGCACGGCCATTACTCAGATCGTCGAAAAAATAAAGACACTCGTTTAGCTAGAGCGGTTTCGCCAGCGGTAGGCAAAAAAGAAAAGTCCCCCAAAAGCCAAAATCAGGACAGTAAAAAAGATCAAAGCATTGGTGAGGTTGGGCTCATTGGAAAACCGAATCCCAAAGACAAGAATGATGATCTTCATAAGAATGAGGGATTGAAGGGCCATCCAGATATAGCTCAAACCCTCCTTCTGTCTTTGGACCTCAGGATCTGCAGGAAGTTCCGCTTCCTCCTGTTGCTGAGGGAAGCCCCAAAAATTGTTGCGATGGAAGTCCGCGGCCAAATCGTGCCAGAGGTCTCTCAGTTGAGAGGCGCTGTGGATCTGCGCCTTTCTCTCCAGCCAGGCCTGGGCTAGTCTTTCTCCGGCGTGATGGGAGATCTCTTGGTAGGTGGGCCAAGAAAAATTCACTCTCAAGTTGGTGAGGAGGTCTTCGCTGTGGTTATCACTGACCTCCCCAAGAGCTGCACTCAATTTGGGGTCCATTTGGACTAAGGCCTCTTCACGGCTCACCTTAGAGTAAAAGCCCGCCAGGAAGTCTTGAGCTAACTGATTTTGATTGGAGGGCTGTAGCTTCATCATGTGAAATTTTAGCCATAAATGAGGGGGAAAAGCCAGAAGATGCGGGTCAATTCCAGTCATTTTTTCATAGGTTCCAAAGCTTTATCAGTTGCTTTTTTTCAGACCTGCAGGGGGGTGTTGACGCTTGCTGGCAGAGATGGAAGGATCTCCACCTGGGAAGGGTTTTAAAAGGGTGGATAATGCAATTATTTCTGTTGGTTCCTTTGGCTTTGCTTGTAGCTCTTGGTGGTGGTTTTCCAGTGGCCGAGGCCAAGCTCTCAGGGGCAAAATCCCCCTGTCAACTGGCGCTAGAGAGGGGAGGGCCTCAGTCCCAGGGGGGTAGATCTGAGTTTGTACAGAGGTTTTCCCTGGAGACCCAGAAGTTTCTCTATCCAAAGCCTGGAGAGCCCTGGGGCCATCATCGCCTGGTGGCCGAGGTCCAATACTGGCCCTTTGCGGGGCGTTTCGATTTGCAAGTTAAACTGGTAAGGCTTGCTGTTGACCTGGAGGATTGGAGGGTTCCCCTTCAGGTTAAGGGGGCCTTTTTTGTGCCCCAAAGGGGGCAGCCGGGCTATGAGACGGCCACACCTGAGGGAGTGGTTGTGGCCCATCAAGACCCCTCAAAGTTGGGCAGTCAGTGGACCATGCTCTTTACTGGTGAGGCCTTCCGTAGGGAGGTGGAGATGGGAGGCATCCCCCTCTTGGAGGAGGCCGGTCCCTACGACATCATTCACTGTCCAAAGCCAGGCGAGGACATGAGCAAGGTTCAAGCCGCCATTCTCACCCGAGTTCCTGAGGAGAGAACTGGAGGCCAGCGACACATCTTGATTTGTTTTTGAGGCCCCTGTTTTCAGGTGAGTACTGGTGATTTTCTGTGCTGACTGCTCGACGCAAGGCTTCTGTTGTGACTAAGTTCAATTACTGAACTTAATGCACTGTCTCTCCGGCGCCGGAGAGGGGACTTTTTAGCCTTATTTTTCCTAGCTCCTGAGAATCCTGTTGAAACTTTGAGATCCCTTTCCTATAACCAGAGGTTCTAAAGACTCCATCTTTTGCGGGGTGGTAGTTAAGTTGGTTATAACGCCGGCCTGTCACGCCGGAGGCCGCGGGTTCGAGTCCCGTCCACCCCGCCACTTAGTTGGTTAGTTGGTGCCAGGCCCTGTTTGGATATGCAGGGAGTCTAGGTTTAGCGGACTCTTCATCATTCCTCATCTCAGTCTGCGATTTGACCTACCCTCATTACGAGTGCGTCGCTTCTCCGGCGCCGGAGAAGCTTTGCGTTGGACTTCCAGTGCCGGCTAGGCGCCCCCTTCGTGATCTTAGCTCCCCCCGCTCGTGAGCTTGGGGTCCAGGTCAAAAAAGGGTGGGCCGAGGTGGCAGATTACCCGCCATGAATGGGTCGGCGCATGAGCTCTAGGCGGGTGCAGTCGATGGAGCGCTCGCGCAGAGGAGTGGTGATATGGGTCCGGACTCGGCGGGGCTGCTTGCTCTGAAAGTGAAGAGCCATAAAATAGTCCACTAGGTGGTTGCGGCCCTGGTCGTGTCCACCGGCAAAGATCTGATTGTACAGAACAGAGGTGTCGTCCCCATAGATCTCGTCCCCATAACTGGTGCCGTTCACATTGATGGCACAGCTGCGCAGTCGAGGGTATTCGGGGCGGTGGGCATTGGTGATGCGGGAATCCACCCAAAAAGGGCCCTGGGGTACATCGGCCGTGTCTGAGCCAAATCTGTACTCCACTGAAAAACAGTGCAGACCTCGCTCAGGCCGAGGCACCACTTGAAGAATTTCAATAAAGCAATAGAGCCCATTGGCCTGGCCATTGTGGATTTCCTCTCCCATATAGATCTGACCGGCCTTTATATGGTGAGTGCTGGCCTGAGCCGTGAACGAGATGGCGAAGAAAATCACAATAAATGACAATGACAAGAGCCCTTTGAGAGCTTGTTTCATAATCCCCCCTCCTTGGTTAAGATTATGTTTGTTGAGGGAGGGAGAGTTGGCAAGTTTGGAGAAAAGGAATTGCCGCAGAGCATCATGGCGAATAAGCACGGGCATTATGAGCAGTGAGTAAGGGCACTGGGCATCCCGAGGCTGGGCAAGAGTTCTCGCCAGGGCTCTTTCTTTTTGATGGGCAACTGAGGCGAGAGAAGTTAGCTTTTAATCTAAGCAGAGGTGCCTATGAGAAAGATTAAAACCCCCTTCACTCAGATGCTCGGGATTGATTACCCCATTGTCTGTGCCCCCATGTTTTTAATCAGCAATGAGGATATGATGGTGGCGGCAGCGGAAGCGGGGGGAATTGGCTGCTTTCCGGCCCTAAACTATCGCCCCATTGAAAACTACGCTCAGGTCCTCAAAAATATTCGCTCCCGCACTTCAAAGCCCATTGGGGTCAACATCATTGTGAACAAATCCAACACCCGCCAGAGAGAGGATCTCAAATTGGCTCTGGATCATGGGGTGGAGATGTTTATCACCTCTTTGGGCAACCCTAAAGAGGTCATTGAAGAGGCCCATAAAAATGGAGCCAAGGTCTTTTGTGATGTGACCAATATTGAGCACGGCAAAAAAGTTCAGGATTTAGGCGCCGATGGAGTCATTGCCGTAGGCGCAGGAGCCGGAGGTCATGCCGGCCCCATCTCGCCCTTGGTGCTTTTGCCCTGGCTTAAGAGTGAGCTAAAGATCCCCATCTTGGCGGCGGGAGGAGTCAGTCGGGGCTCACAGGTGCTGGCTTGTCTGGCTCTTGGCGCTGATGGGGTCTCGGTGGGCACTCGCTTTATTGCCAGTCGGGAGTCTCCAGCCAGTGAAGACTACAAGCAGGCCATAGTTCAATCTTCGCCCGAAGACATTGTGCTCAGTACAAAGATTTCTGGAACCCCGGCTTCGGTGATCAACACCGACTATATTAAAAAAATGGGAACGGATCTCACTCTGCCTCTGAGACTTTTAAAAGATCATCCGCGCACCAAGAGGTGGGCGGTGCCCTTGATCCACTGGTTGGGCACTCGCTCTTTGGAAGAGGCGGCGCAAAAACCCACTTGGAAGACGGTTTGGAGTGCGGGGCAGAGCGTGGGATTGGTGGACGAGATTCTCAGTGTGGCCGAAATCTATGGCCAGTTGGTGGTCGAATACTGGCAGGAGTGGGAAAGGCTCAAAGGGGTGGAAGGATGAATCTGGATTTACTGGGGCGAAACGC
>SKLV01000059.1 GCA_007121385.1 Bdellovibrionales bacterium | reverse complement strand
TGGGGATGGCAAAGTTCCCAGAGCCATCCGCACTGCCCGAGGCGAGAAGGGTGGTGCAAGTGGCGTCAGAGAAGAGGGCCACTGCGGCCAGGGCTTCGGTGGAGCCCAGCACTTGGGGGTTGCTGTTGTTGGCGGGGCTGGCCGGGTTGGTGGCAGTCAGAGTGGGCACCACGGGAGGAGTGGAGTCCTCCACATAGACCAAGGGAGTCGTGCTGCAAGAGGAAACATTGCCCGCCAGGTCAGTGACTTGAGCGAAGATGGAGGTGGTGCTGTCGTCGGCCACATTGATGGAGATGGCAAACTGGCCGGATTCATCAGCGCTGCCGGAGGCCAAATCCACAGAGCAATTGGAATCCGAATACAGAGCCACTGTCGCCAAGGGCTCGGTGGTGCCGAGCACTTGTGGGCTGTTGTTGTTGGCTGGACTTAAAGGGGAGGTGTTAAGGCCAGTGGGCGGCAGAGCCAGGGAGTCCTCCACATAGGTCAAAGAACTGGTGGAGCAAAGGGAAGAGACCCCGTCCAAGCTGGCCCGGGCAAAGAATGTGGTGATGCTGTTGTCTGGGACAGTCACTGTCGAGGAAAAGTCCCCCTCTTCATCGGCCAAAGTTGTGGCCACCAGCAGACTGCAAGAGCTGTTGCGAAAGATCTGGACTGTGGAGCCAGGAGTGGCTGCTCCAAATAAAGTGGGTTCGTTATTATTAGCAGGACCGGTGGGATTAATGCTTGTCAAAACAGGTCGTGGAATGGAGGGGGCCGGAGGTCCAGGGGGCACATCTGGGGTGGTGGTTGGAGGGCTCTCCACAAACTCAATGTCTTCGGTGGGTTGACCACCGCAGGCGACCAGGCCGAAGACCAGGCTGAGGGTCCACCAGACCCTTAGCGTTTTGAATACTCCTCCACGACCGAAATTCAAGGGCTCCTCCCTTAGCAGTTGTCAGAAACGTACCGCTTTGCACTGAAGAACTCTTCGGTCTGTCTGGCCAAAACTTGATGAAAAATCTAAAGTTTTTTTTATTTTCAGGTAGGCAAAATCCCTAAGTCTCCAGCCACTTGAACTTTAATAGCCTTCTGCCAACCAGATCATTCTTATGCTCCATTTTGAAATGGAGCTCAAATTAGACCGATCTCAACTTGAGTCACTGAATTCATCTTAATCTTTGTCGCCAAATCTCCGACAAATAATCGAACTGAATTCAGCGGGAGGATTTTAATGGCATCAGAATCAGAGGCCTTACAGGGCAGCATTGTGATCTTGGAAGACTCGGCGCCCACGCGCAATATTCTCCGAGTGCTCTTGGAGAAGAATAAATACAAGGTCCT
Organism: Bdellovibrionales bacterium; assembly: GCA_007121385.1. GTDB lineage: Bacteria > Bdellovibrionota > Bdellovibrionia > Bdellovibrionales > UBA1609 > SKYF01. Next base: position 47,579 of record SKLV01000059.1, on the reverse strand, counting down.
GGAATTTGCCAATGGAAAGCTGGCTTTAGAGCATCTGGAAAAACATCCCAACGAAGATGTGAAACTCATTATTTCGGATGTGATGATGCCAGAAATGGACGGCTTTGAGTTTGTAAAAAACCTCAAAGAGCAGGGCCTTTACTCCCAGGTGCCCATTGTTCTGGCAACAGCTCTATCTGGAAAAGAGGACGTTTTAGCGGCAAAAAAGCTCGGAGTGACTGGGTATATAGTTAAGCCTATTTCGGTTAAAAAAGTTTTGGATGTCCTGAAGCGACTTTTTCCCGACCAGGTGTTCAAAGAGATTGCCTAAATGCAAGCAGCGGCCAAAAGAGATCGTCATATTCAGTTTTATCTGGAAAAAATTGAGGCTGTGCCCTCTCTCCCCACTATTGTGATGGAACTCATCACTCTGGTCGACAATCCCATGGCCTCTGTGAGCCAAATTGAAGATCTTATGAAAAAAGATCAGGGCTTGACTTTGCGAGCTCTTCGGTTGGCTAACTCGGCCTTTTACTCCATTCCGGGAGGCTGTACCAGCTTAGGGCGAGCCATCACTTTTCTGGGCTGCAACACCGTAAAGCAGCTGGTGGTCTCTGCCGCCGTCTGCGATGTCTTTAAAAATCTAAAGAGCGAGAATTTTGATGTGAACGATTTTTGGCGTCACTCGGTGGTCACAGCCATTATTGCCCAAACTCTGGCCAAACATTTGGATTCAGTGATGGCCGATGAGGTCTTTATATGCGGGCTGATCCATGACATTGGCAAGCTGGTCTTGCTGATGGTGGACACAGAGAGTGTGGAGAAGACTTACGCCTTGGCCAGGCAGAAGGGTTTAAATTCCGTTCAGGCCGAGATCGAGGGCCACTTTCCCTCCCACAGCCACTGGGGCCAAGTGATTACAGAAAAATGGCAGTTGCCCATTTTGTTGCAGGCCGCTGTGAAGGACCATCACAGTCCTCGTCAGGCTCTGCGGATGAGCCCAGACCCTGAGATCAACTTTGTAGTGGATTTAGTTTTGTTGGCCAACCAGCTGGCTCACTCTACAGGTTTTGGAAACAGTGGATACGATGTGAAATTAAATCTAGATCGAGAAGTGATGGCACGAGTCGGCCTATCCATTGAGCATCGCAACGAGTGGTTTGAAAAAATAAAAGAGGAAGTCTCACATGCCGAAGCCTTTTCCAAATTACTCACCGGAAATTGAGGGAGTGGAGAGTCACAATTCAGTGATTCTTCAGTGGCAGAGGCAACTCAGTGCCACAGCTCTGCTGGTGGTGGATGTTGAGAGTCAAAGAGTTGTGGACACTAACCAGAGTGCTCTGAGGCTTTTAGGGGGAGGGGATAGCGCTTCTCTCCTTGGCCATCAAGTTCAGGACTTTTTTCCCCGTGGCGAGCTGGAGTTTTTATTTGATGCAAAGACGGCCGTTCTCACTTCGGTGATGATTGAAGCTCAGGCTAGCCGCAAAGGGCAAGGGGCCTTCTTTTGTCAGGTGCAGGGAAGTAAGTTGGAAGAGGGGGGGCAGAAACTTTTAATTTTGGCCATCACGGACCTGACGGCGCAAAAGAAGCTGCGACGGGATTTAGAAGCCAAACAAGAGGGTCTCAGACAGAGCTTAAAAGAGCTTGTCCAAAAGAACGAGGAGCTCTTAGCTCTAGATAAAGCTAAGGATAAGTTTCTGGCCTTAGTCGCCCATGAGCTGCGCACTCCTTTAAACACAGTGGTCTCCACCAGTGAGTTGATTCAAGGAGGATATGTTGAGGGGCAGGAGCTGACAGAGCTATTGAATAACTTGTCTTCTCAATCTAAGTTTTTGTTGGATTTGGTCAATGATATCTTGGATTTGACCAAGGTCCAGTCGGGAAAAATGGACTATTTTGTGGAGTGGGCCAATCCTTTAGAGGTGGCCTCTCACCAGGCCAGTATTTTTGCTGAGATGGCTGAAAAAAACCAAGTCAAGATTGAGGTTTACCCCGCCTCTACAGATGTGAACTGCCACTTCGATCCACTGCGCTTGGAGCAAATCCTGGGGAACTTGATCAGCAATGCAGTGAAGTTCAATCGTCCCCAGGGGCTGGTGGAGCTCAGGGCAGAGAGGGAAGGGGAGTTTGTCTGTCTGTCGGTGAAGGACTCTGGACTGGGAATTGCTCCAGATCAAATTGGCAAGATTTTTGATGAGTTTGAAACCGTGGGTAAAATTAGCCATCACCATAAGGGCACCGGCCTGGGACTTTCTATCGTTAAGGCTTTGGTGGAGGGACAAGGGGGGAAAATTGAAGTGACAAGTCAGCAGGGCGTGGGTACAGAATTTAAAATATGGATCCCATGTGAAAAGGTCCTGCCTGAGGAGTTTTATCGAACCCGTAACAGTGATGGAGTGATTTTATTTTGAGCCCCTTAAAAATAAACTGGATGGCTTTGACTTGTTGGCTCTGTTTGCTCTTGCCCTTGGAGGGGCGATCCTCCTCATCTTCTCCCGAGCCCCTCGAGGTGGTGGAATGGGTGGATCTCACTCGCTATGTGGGAAAGTGGTATGAGATTGCCAAATACCCCAATCGCTTTCAAAGGCGCTGTATTTCGGGAACCACAGCCACCTACAGTTTACGAGGCGATGGAGGGCTTGATGTCCTTAACCAGTGTTTTCGGGACATGGAGCATCAGCGCTTAGTCCGCGCCACAGGACGGGCCTGGGTGGTGGATGAGGAGACTCAAGCTCGCTTAAGAGTGAGATTTTTTTGGCCCTTTTCGGGGGCCTATTGGGTGATTGACCTGGATGAGGACTATCAATATGTGGTCGTCGGAGAGCCTCGCCGGCGCTATCTCTGGATTTTAAGCCGCAGCCCTCAGTTAGACTCACAGGTCTACGAGGAGATTTTGCAACGCCTTCCGGAAAAGGGCTATGACCCCTCTCTTCTTGAGTTGACTCCTCAGTGGGAAGCAGAAAAACCAGAGACTCAACTCACTGAGTGAGGAGAGCCTGGCAGTCACTGATCTCTGGCTCCTGGGGAGAGAGAAGAGGAGCTTCGGGCCATGGCACTTCCGACACCTGAGCTTGGCGCTTTTTTGCAATCAGACTCTCCACTTTGGCAATGCGCTTGGGCCTTGGAATATCCTCACGGATTTCAGCCCGGCGATGCTTCACACTCTCTGGGTCCTTAGGCCATTGGTCCAAAGTGGCTGCCACATCAAAGGGGTGAACCAGAGAGGGCTGAGAGGCATAGAATTTCTTCAGGTCTCCTTTATGCATTTCGCCCTTCTCGGCCAAAGTTCTCCCCAAATCTAAAAAGACTTCCTGATTGGCCAGGATCACCAGCTTGGCCCTCTCTTCCCCTTGACGAATCAGGTGGCCCACTTCCTGCTCCAAAAGGTGGCGTTTCTCTGGACTCAGTGTTTGGATGTAGTCTTGGGTGGAAAGGCTGGAGGGAATAGCCCCCTTTCCCCAGTTGTCGGAAAGCCCCCAGCGCAAGATCGCATTGTAGGCCAGCTCGGTGGCTCTCTCCATATCGTTGGACTTGCCATCGTAGTCCTGCTGCCCTTTGCTCACAAATTGTTCGCCCAAATAGCCGGCGGTGAACACAGCAATCTCGTCAATCACTTGGCTTAGACCTCGGTTCAGGGCCACATTGAGTTCATGTTCAGCCACTCCAGCATAGTAGATGGGACGGCCACCGATAAAAGCCACTCCATCCACCACAGATAAGTAGCGAGAAGGGTGCTCAGGGGTTAAAACGCTGTGGACCAGCTCATGGCCGGCCTCGTGGTAGGCGGTCATCAGTCGGTAAGCATCAGTGATTTGGGGCCCTTCAGCTTTCTCCCTGCGCGGCAAGGAGACCTCAAGAGTTCGGCTGGTGGGTAATGTGAGGGTGTAGGTGATCTCCCGGTCATTTTTTCGTGGTTTTTTCACTGCCAGCACCACCTCAGTGCCCGAAGCCACTTTTTCCCGCAACAGCTCAGCTCGCAGAGCGTTTTTTAAGTCTTTGGTAATATACCAAGTCACAGACCGGCCCTGATCATCAATGACAAAGCCCTCTTGTTCGATGACCTCCACGAGCTTTTGGAAGCTCTCCTGGTTGTCAAAAGTGAACCTCCAACCGCGGCTGCTGTCCTGAGGCTCCAGGGACTTTAAGGTCTGACTGAGTTTAAGTAGAGTCAACTCGCGGATGGTCTTAAAGCTGTTGGGTGGGAAAAAGAAGATATTGCTCTCGCCAATTCGCGCCAATAAGGGCTCAGGCAGATACTGAGCCGCTGTCTCCCGCCGCACTCCAGGATTTTTTAAAGCATGCTGGTAAATTTCGTCCATGGCGTTCATGCGCACATGGTCGGGAAGGGAGCGGGGAATTCCTTGGTACCACTCCTGGCCCGCATTACCTGTGAGAACCAAGGTGACCCCTGACATGACTCGAGGCTTGCGGTCTGAAAAAGTAGTGACGACCGCCTCATTGAAGACATCGTAAAGAGCGCGCAAGACCCACTTTGGAGCATTGGCGATCTCGTCCAGAGCGATAATGCAGTGGCCGCTGTGTCGATCATAGTGGAGCATAAACTCTGAGGGGATCACATTGCCTAGCTTATCTCTATCCCCGAGCACCATCTTTTTTAAGTCCTCCATGGACTCCACTTGGGAGAAATCCAAGGTCAAAAGGTGTTGCTCTCCACCGTAAATAGTGTCGGCCATCACTTTGGCCATTTCTGTTTTTCCTGAGGAAGTGAGACCAAAAAAGGCAAAGAGGCGGGCTGACTCAGTAGCGCTGTACTGATCTACTTTTTGCCGGCGGCTCTCTTCACTCACTAAAATAGACTCAGCCACTTTTTTGGCCACATGACCCACGCCAAAAACTCGGGCTTTCAACTTATCTTCAAGTTGATTGAGTTCTTCCAGTTCTTGATCGGAGAGGGGCTCTTGAGGACGGTCTTGTTCGGTGAAGTGAATCAGTCGTTCAATCTGGTGAAAGGCCTGCCCTGAGCTCTGGTCCACGATGTCCACTGTGAGTGAAGTGGTGCGGTCCGCATTGGTCTTGACCCCCACCTGAATCAGCCTTTTTCCCGGAAAGTCTTCAAACAGGCCCTCTGCTGCCATGGAGTAAAAGGGGGCCTGAATTAAGCTTTCAATATTGTAGTCCAGGGGGCGAGCCATGGACTCAGGGTTGTAGTGATAGCTTAAAAGAAAGTCTTTGAGCTCCTGGGTCCACTGAACTTTAAAGTGGCCAAAAGCCCCTCGGTTCATTTCCAAGTCTTGAGCCAGCTGAGCCAGTTTAATTTCTAGAATCTGAGACAGGTCTTCCGGGCCCAAGGGCCTCATCATAATCAGGCCGTGCAGGGGCAGTCGATTGGCAGTCTCAGGAGACATGCCCCCGGAGTTGGTGGGACTGTCCCCATGGTTGACTGCGGGGTATTTGAGAGAATCTAATAATAGATTCTTGTCGTTTCGCACATCCTTGTAGCGCGCCAGCATACTGTCAAAGCTCATGGGAGGGCCCGTGCGGAGCCCATTGGGGCCGACCGGGATAATCAGTTCCTGACCCTCATTAGTGGCAATAAAGATCTTCACAGGAACATACATCTTTCCCACGCCCTTGGTGCCTGGATTATTGATGGGAAAATATCCATCACTCAGAGCCATCTTCAAGATGAGATCTTTGGCTTCCTTCGACCAATTGTGGAACTCATTAATAAAAATGGCTCCCATTTCGGGGGGGTAGTAGCCGGGAAAGACTTGTCCTGGGCTCCAGTCCTTGTTTTCCACCACATAGACTCTTTCTTCTCCACCTCGGCCCTCTGTTTTTTCCAAAGCATAGCGTCCACCGGAGTGCTTGACCAAAAAGCGGAGTAACTCAGGCAGTTCATTGGAGCCCACATAGCCGGGAGCTGAGCCAAAGTTTTTCCAAAGGTCTGACTTGTCGCGAGCCGTGCTCATCTGGTGGATGTGGTCGTGCCCGACTCCTCTCATTCCCCCATGGAGGGCATCCATATAGGCATAGACACTAGTGTCCTTTCCTGTTCCAGGAATGCCCATAAAAACCAGGGTCTGAGGCCGAGTCCTTTGTCCCCAGTGGAAGAGATCTCGCCTCTCCATGTCCATCAGGGCTTGAATGACTTCGGGCTGGCCAATGATATTTTTCTCTAAGTGCTGCTGCAAGTTTTCTAAATGAATATAGGGCTGACGCAGACGGTTTTCGATCTGCAACTGAACCAGATAGGCCTCATTGATAGAGCCGGCCACCTTGACAAGGCTTTGGCTGTTCGGTGGGGCTGAGCGGGCTTTGTCCGGATGTACAAGGCTGCCGCCCATGGAGGGGAGTTGGTCGCGGCGAAGTTTGAGGGTATTGAAGACTTCTGAGAGCTTGGGGCTCAGAGCCTCATAGACATGGGGGTTGAGAATGCGCCGAGCCCTAATATCTAAACCACTGATGCGGGTGTGATAAAACTGAGTTCCTAAGGTGTAAATGGCCGTGTTGTACTCAGAAAGTCGGTCAATAAGAGCCACATTTTCCTCATGGCTGAGGGCCCCTTTGCGCTCCTGGACCCGATCCAGCTCCCGGTGGTAGCCGTTGACAAGGGCCTCAAAAACCTCATCAAAGCGGTAGTGACTGATAAAGCGGACTCCATCAGCCTCAACCATTTCCCCTTTGCTGAGGCGAGCGAGAAGGGTTTCTAAAAGGTGCTCTTCATTGGAGACAGCCTGAGCGGGGGGCTGGAGAGCCAAAGTCGACAGAGAAAGACAGAGTGTTAAAAACAGGTATTTCCACCCCAAGATAGGCCCCCCTTGCGAGATTGAAGCTTCTTTTTTTAAGCAAAGCTCAGGAGATGTCATGTGCTTAGCTCCAGCCTTGAAAAATATGCAGACTACTTAAGGGAGCTGTGGGCTTGCCAAAGCTCTTTAGGCAAAGCTAAGCTTATCGCCATGATAAAGAAAACTTTGCTTACCGGAGTCAAGCCCACAGGAATGCCCCATATTGGAAACTACCTGGGAGCCATTCGGCCGGCCCTGCAGCTGTCCCATCAGCCTCAGTACCAGGCCCTATTGTTTATTGCCGACTACCACTCGCTGACTCATGTACATAGGGCCGAGGAGTTGAGGTCAATGACCTATGAAGTGGCGGCCAGTTGGCTGGCCTGCGGCCTCAATCCTGATCAGAGCCTTTTTTATCGTCAGTCCGACATTCCTGAGATCTTTGAACTGAGTTGGATTCTTTCCTGTTTTAGCCCCAAGGGGCTGCTCAATCGAGCCCACGCCTATAAGGCCAAACTCCAGGAGAACCAAGAGGCAGGACGCAGCGACCCCGATTATGGCGTTAATATGGGGCTCTTCACCTATCCTCTGTTGATGGCGGCAGATATCCTCATGTTTTCTGCTGACCAAGTGCCAGTGGGGGAGGATCAGGTCCAACACTTGGAGATTGCCCGGGATATTGCGCAGAAGTTTAATAACAACTACGGCCCTCTTCTCAAAGTGCCAGAATTTTTGGTGCAAAAAGACTCCAAACTGGTTCCGGGCTTGGATGGGCGCAAAATGAGTAAGAGCTATGGCAACCATATCCCCCTCTTTTTGCCGGCCCCCAAGTTGAGAAAACTGGTGATGAAGATCAAAACGGATTCCTCTCCCCCAGAGGCCCCCAAGGATCCCAATGACTCGCTGATCTTTTCTCTATTCAAGGAATTCGCCTCCATGGAAGAGACAGAGGCTTTGGCCGCTCACTATCGTCGAGGGATCAGTTGGGGCGAGGCTAAGGAGGCTCTGTTTCAAGCCATGGACAAGGTTTTGGCTGAACCCCGAAGGCACTATGAAGAGCTGATGGCCGACACCCAAACTATGGATTGTCTGCTTGAACAGGGAGCCCAAAGGGCCCGGGCCATCGCTCGGCCTCAGCTGGATGAGTTGCGCCGAGCCATTGGCCTTGGCGCAATGGTTTAGAATTGGCGGGCTCGACCATCCACAGCCAAGGCGGCTTCTCTTAAGACCTCAGAGAGAGTGGGGTGAGCGTGAAAAGATCGAGCCATGTCCTCGCTGCTGGCGCCAAACTCCATGGCCATAATGGCCTCAGCCAGCATGTCCGAAGCTCGCGGCCCAACGATATGAACTCCTAAAACCTTATCCGTTTGGGCATCGGCAAGAATTTTGGCCTGCCCCTCAGTAAAGCCCATGGCGCGGGCCCGACCATTGGGAGAAAAGGGAAAAGTTCCTGTCTTATAAGCTCGACCCTGGTCTTTGAGTTGCTCCTCGGTGAGTCCCACAGAGGCCACCTCGGGCCAAGTGTAGATCACTCCAGGTAGGGTGTCGTAGTTCACATGTCCGGGAAGGCCGGCTAAAATCTCAGCGACAGCCACTCCCTCTTCTTCCGCCTTGTGGGCCAACATGGGGCCTGGAATTAAGTCGCCAATAGCGTAGACTCCAGGCACATTCGTCTGATAGTGATCATTCACCTGTACAAAGCCTCGGGAATCTCTTTGAATCCCCAGTTCTTCCAAGCCCAGGCCCTCAGAAAAGGGCTTTCTGCCGGCGGCAACCAGTACCACATCGGCATCCAAGAAATCCGCATTTCCCTCCTTGCGATTCTTGTACTGAACTTTGGCCTTTTTATTTTTTCCGTCTTGAAGGTACTCCACCCCCACCACTTCAGCGCCCAGGATAAACTCCATTCCCTGTTTTTTGAGAATTTGTTGGAGCTTTTTGGAGGTTTGGCGATCCATAGCCCCACAAATATTCTCGGCGTATTCAATCACAGTGACCTTGGCTCCAAGGCGCAACCACACCGAGCCCATCTCCAGGCCAATATAGCCTCCCCCCACCACCAAAAGGTGCTTGGGCACTTCAGGCAAAGCTAGGGCCTCTGTGGAAGACACCACCACCTGTCCATCAAAGGGGAGTTGGGGGAGTTCATTGGGCACTGAGCCCGTGGCCAAAACAAGGCTTTTGGCCTTGAGGGTTTGACGGGTTCCCTTTTCAGGCTGAACCTCAATCTCGGAGGGACTCTTTAAGTGGCCGAGCCCATGAAAACGATGGACTTTATTCTTTTTGAAGAGGTAATCAATTCCCCCGGTCAGGTCCGTGACAATCTTATCCTTGCGAGCCATCATCTTTTTAAGGTCCAGTTGCACCTGACCCAACTGAACTCCATGATCTTTCAAATCATGGAGGGCCATGGCATAGTGCTCAGAGGAGTCGAGGAGAGCTTTGGAGGGAATGCAGCCTACATTGAGGCAAGTTCCCCCCAAGGGCTTTTCCTTTTCCACAACAGCTGTTTTTAAGCCCAGCTGGGCGGCACGAATGGCGCCGACATAGCCGCCAGGGCCCCCGCCAACAAAGATGACATCAAAAGAAGTTTCGTCTTGTGGGTTGCTCATGTTTCTGGTGCCTCCAACTTAAATTTCCAGCAGTAGACGGGTGGGATCTTCCAAGCCCTCTTTGATTTTCACCAAAAAGCGGACACTCTCAGATCCGTCAATAATTCGGTGGTCATAGGAGAGAGCCAAATACATCATGGGGCGAATAACCACCTGGCCATTCATAGCCCGGGGTCGCTCTTCAATTTTGTGCATTCCCAAAATGCCACTTTGAGGTGGGTTGAGAATGGGAGTGGACATCAAACTGCCATAAACTCCCCCGTTGGAGATAGTGAAAGTGCCTCCACCTAAATCGTCCACGGAGATTTTTCCTTCGCGGGCCTTGTTGGCAAATTCACGAATCGCCAACTCCACTCCGGCCAAAGAAAGGTCCTGAGCTTTGCGGATCACCGGCACGAGCAGTCCCTTCTCGGTGCCCACGGCAATTCCTATATTCATGTCATCGTTGTAGACAATGTCGGTGCCCTCAATTCGGGCATTCACTTTAGGGAAGTCCTTTAAGGCCTCAATGGTGGCTTTGACGAAAAAGCCCATAAAGCCGAGGCTGGCTCCATACTTCTCTTTGAATTGGTCTTTGTAAGCGGCCCTTAACTCCAAGATGCGACTCATATCCACCTCATTGAAGGTGGTCAGAATGGCTGCTGTGTGCTGGGCTTCCACCAGTCTTTGGGCAATTCTCCGGCGAATTTGCGTCATGGGCTCACGGCGCTCTCCACCCACAGAGGCAGCTGTTTTAGGAGAGGCCGCCGATGTGCCTGTTGGAGCCGAAGTCTGTGTGACCTGAGGTGCTGGGGCCTCCTTTTGACTGGCGGCATTGAGGGCATCTTCTTTAGTGATTCGCCCGTCTTTGCCAGTGCCTTCAATCTTTTGGGGGTCCAGCTGATGTTCGCTGACCACCCTGCGGACCGCAGGACTCAAGGAGGGATCTGGCTGAGCCGCGGCGGCAGGAGCCGCAGCGGGAGGGGCTTTCGGTGGGGCTTTGGGGGGCGGAGGAGGAACAGCTGGTTTTTGGGGGGCTGGAGCCGATGGAGAAGCCTGAGCTTCCGTATCGATCCGACCAATGACAGCTCCCACAGCCACCGTGTTGCCCTCAGTCTCCAGGATCTCCAAGACCCCCTCATTCTCTGCCACCACTTCCACACTGGCTTTGTCGGTCTCTAAGACCAAGAGAACATCGTCGCGTTGGACAGCTTCTCCGCTCTTTTTCTGCCACTCTGAAATGGTGGCCTCAGTAATGGATTCGCCCACAGCGGGCACTTTGATATCAACTTTCACCCTAAAGTCTCCTTGTTTATGAAAAACACCGCTGAATAATCTCTTCTTGTTCGCGCTGATGCACCCTTGGGGACCCGGTGGCGGGGCTGGCCTTATGGGGGCGTCCCACATACTCGGGGCTGATCTTTTTATGCCCCAGCTCCTCGAGCAACTGCTCTAAATGGGGACGAATATAAAGCCAAGATCCCATGTTTTGTGGTTCTTCCTGAGCCCAGATCAGCCGCTTAAGACGACCGAAGCCATTGATGAAGGGGGCTATCTGAACTTTTGGAAAGGGGTAGAGCTGTTCCGCTCGGAGGACAGCCACATGAGAGCTGTTGGGATAGACCTCTTCGCGGGCCTTGTCCAAATCATAGTAGAGCTTCCCGGAGCAGAGAATCAAGGTCTCCACCTGGGAGCCATCCTCCACCTTGGGGTCATCCAAAATCTCTTGGAAGTGTCCCTGACTGAGGTCACTTAAGGGAGAGAGGACTTTTGGGTGACGCAAGAGAGACTTAGGAGACATGACAATCAAAGGCTTGCGAAATTCACGGCGCACTTGGCGGCGTAAGGCGTGAAAAAGGTTGGCCGGCGTGGTCAAATTCATCACTTGCATATTGGTTTGAGCGCAGAGTTGAAGAAAGCGTTCCAATCGGGCACTGGAGTGCTCAGGGCCCTGCCCCTCATAGCCGTGAGGAAGGAGGAGGGTTAGACCTGAGCAGCGAGCCCATTTCTCTTCGCCACTGGAGAGAAACTGATCGATGATAATTTGTGCCCCATTGGCAAAGTCCCCGAATTGCGCCTCCCAGAGAGTGAGATAAGTGGGATCTGAACAGGAGTTGCCATACTCAAAGCCCAAGACCCCCATTTCAGACAAGAGGGAGTTGTAGATAACAAACTCTCCCTCCTCAGGGTTGAGCTGACTTAAGGGGGAGAACTCTTCATTAGTTTTGGTGTCAAAGTAAACCGCTTGACGGTGGGTGAATGTGCCTCGTTTACAATCCTGACCGGAAAGTCGCACTGGGGTACCCTCCACACAGAGGCTGCCATAGGCGAAAAGTTCGCCGAGAGCCCAATCCACCTGCCCTTTTTCCACCATTTCCTTGCGAGAATTCAAAAGGCGCTGAAGCTTGGGGTGAAGATTGAAATCTTTAGGGGGGGTGGTGAGCACTTGGCTCACTTGCTGAATCACTTCCGGCTGAGCCGCAGTGGCGGCTCGCAACTCAAAGTCCTCAGATCTTCCGCGGCGCAAGCCCTTCCACAAGCCATCAAAAGAGTTGGGCTTGACTTCAGGGGGGCTTTTCCTTGTCTCGTCTAAAATAGCCTGAAGGTTATCAATTCGCTGTTTGTAAAAGGCTGCGGCTTCCTCCTTGTCCATAAGCCCTTCTTGGCAGAGCTGATCGGTGTAGATCTCAAAGAGGGTGGGATGTTTTTTAATTCTGTCATACATGAGCGGCTGGGTGAATCCAGGCTCATCCCCTTCGTTGTGACCAAAGCGGCGATAACATATAAGGTCGATCACCACATCTTCACTGAATTCCTGGCGAAAGCGCAGAGCCATGTCCATAGCAGCCACACAGGCCTCAACATCATCTCCATTGACCAGAAGAATGGGGGCCTCGATAGCTCGAGCCACATCCGAGGAGTATCGCGTAGAGCGTCCCTGGCTGGGATCCGTGGTGAAACCCACTTGATTATTGACAATAATGTGAATTGTGCCTCCCACCTTATAGCCAGGCAACCGCGACATCTGCAGGGTTTCGCTCACCACCCCTTGACCACTAAAAGCGGCATCCCCGTGAATGAGCACGGGGATGACTTTTTTTCTCTCCACCATGTCTCTTCGCCGCCGCTGCTTTGCTCTGGCCATCCCCATCACCACGGGGTTAACGGCCTCTAAGTGGGACGGGTTAAAGGCGAGAGAAATGTGACAGGGCCCATTTGGGGTCTCTTTGTCGGCGGAGTAGCCCAAGTGGTACTTCACGTCTCCATCGTAGTCGGAGTCCCCTTTAGCGACCCCCTCAAATTCAGCAAAGATAATGTTGAGAGCTTTTCCCATAAAGTTGGCCAGGACATTGATGCGTCCTCGGTGAGCCATGCCAATCACAATCTCTTCCAAATTCAGGGCTGTTCCCCTTTGAACGAGGCTCTCCAACATGGGGATCATGGCATCGCCCCCCTCAATGGAAAAGCGTTTAGTGCCCACATAGCGAGTGTGAATGAATTTTTCCAGAGACTCCGTGCGCGCCAGTTGGGCAAAAACCTCCTGTTTTTCATCTTTGCTCAGCGCAAAGTTCTTTGTGCGGCCTTCCATCTGTTTTTGGAACCATTGTCGAACCTCGGGCCGGCAGTGGGCCACTTGTGAAGTGAGAGTTTGACAATAAGATTTCTCGAGGTGAGCAATGACCTCCTTTAAAGGGGTGTTAGGGGTAAGGCCCAAGAGTCGACAGACTTCAAAAGAGCTCTCTAAGTCTTGCTCACTCAAATGGAAATTTTTTAATGCAAAAAAATCTTCATCAGGGGGATTTAGTTCTAAGGGGTCGAGTCGGGCCTTGAGGTGGCCATAGTCTCGGTAGGCGCTAATTAAATTGTAGACGTCCAACTCCTTGTTCCAGGCCGAGCTTGGCGCTGGGGAGAGGCGGCTATTTTCCAGCGCAAACTCCATTCCCTCAAAGAAAAGGCGCCAGTCTTCCTGGACCTGGTGAGGATCTCTCTTGAACTGCTCGAAGAGTTGCTCAACATACTCCAGGTTGTTGCGGTTCAAATAGCTGAATTTTTGCAAGTGAAACTCCCTCGACAGATGAAGGTCCAAAGGTTCTAAAAGGCTTTTACTTCCTACTTATATCAGTAGTTGTGGTCCCGGGGTATGGGCATTTTTAAAAATGACCCTTTAAGTAAAAGGCTTTGGACAAAAGGGTTGAATGGAGTTTTAAATCAGGGCCTGAGGGAGATGGCAATGGAGTGGTTCTTCAAGTTAGCGGAAAAAATTCAGACCTTGGACGAGCAGGCATTTTTGTGGGTGAATCTGGTTTGGACTCACCCCTGGGCTGATCAGTTTTTCCTTTTTTTGACCAATATGCATAAAATTCCCTGGGTGAAATGGGGCCTGCTGCCGCTGGTTTTATTGGTGTGGTTCTACTTTAAGGGCCGCCAGATCTATAAGGTGGTGGTGGTCTTGGCCCTGATGGTGGCTTTGACAGACACTTTGGGCTATCGGGTACTTAAGGCTCATTTTGATCGTCCCCGTCCCAACAATACAGCTCATCTTCAGGGAGAACTCAGGCTGCCTCACTCTCCCCAAAGTGGCAGCTTTCCCTCCAATCATGCTCTCAACACATTTGCAGGAGCTACAGTGTTGACCTGGTACTACCCTCAGCTTTGGCCGGTGTACTTTAGTATTGCCTTTTTGACGGCCTACTCGAGAGTCTATGTCGGAGTGCATTATCCAACAGATGTGCTGGCCGGTGGCCTGCTCGGTTTCTTAATAGTAGTGCTCTTGCATCGTGTCCTGCTGAGGCACTTGACCTGGATTCACCCCGAGGTCCGGCGCCGAACGGGGGGGACCTATGTGATCGATAGGCCGCGTTGGATGGATTTTCGATAGCTGCTCCTGGGGAAGAATATTGGGGTTGTTGTGGAGCATAAATTTTGCGGTCTCATAGAGTCCAAGGGTCAGTCGGCTCATCTCTTCAAATCGCTCGGGGTATTGATCTTTTAAGTTTTTGGCCGGTTCTTCGCTGCGCCAAGCGTAAAGCCCCTCAATATTTCGAGGGTCTCCAAACACATAGAACTCATCGTCCAAAAGCCCAATATGGGGAGGTCCATAGTAGACAAAGGTGAAGGCATAGCGGCGATCGTCATATCTGGGATCAAAGAGATTCCGCCCCAAAGTGGTGTTAATATGGCTTCGGTTCATGAGAGCGGCCACCGTGGGGAGGATATCAGGAGAGGTGGCCAGCATATCTATTTTTCGTGGTTCCGGTAGCAGGCGGGGACTATAGAAAACAAGGGGGACGCGAAAGCGCTCTAAAAGGTGGTGTCTGCGCCCTAGGCTCACATGTTCGGCTTGGTAGTCGGGGAGACCATGGTCGCCAAAAATCACAAACAAAGTGTTGTCATAGTAGCTGGACTGTCGAGCGAGCCTAAAGAATTCGCCAAGGCTGTAGTCAGAAAAGCGTAGAGAGTTGTACTCTTCATTGGAGACAAAGCCATGGCGCTCCACCTCTTCAGGGCTCAGGGTTCCCAATTCAAACTGCCCCCTGTCCTGGGGGATGGTGTAGGGGCGATGAAAACCGGCCGTTTGAATGACGGTGAAAAAGGGGCGCTGAGTGATCCGGCTCTCTAACACTTGATGGGCTTCGCGAAAGAGGTGGAGATCAGAAATGCCCCAGACATCGGTGCGAGGTGAGTCAAAAGCCCCTTCCTCCACCAAATTCACTCCAGGAATGTTGTGGGTGATAATGCCGCGGATATTGCCCCAATTGGCGCTCCCCCCAATAAAGTAATAGCTGTCATAGTCGGCAAAGGCATTGGCCACAGTGTTTTGGCTCACAATTAAGGGGTTGCGGGAAGAGGTTCGTCTTTGCGTCACATCGGGGATTCCGGAGATAAAACCAAAAATGGAACGGGCTGTCCCCTCACTGGGAACATAGAACTCGGAAAAGCTTACAGCCTGAGAGGCAATCTCATCAAAGTGCGGGGTCACGTTCAGTGGGTGACCGAAAAAGCCCGTTTTATAAGAGGCCAAGGACTCCATAATAATAATGACAACATTGGGTTGGCGCTCAAATTCCAGTGGAGTGGGGACAATGGGGCGGGCAAAGTTGAGCTTTTCTGAGTCCAAATCTTCCACCCCCAGATAATTGGCCACCTCGTAGTAGAACTCTCTGACTTTATTTTTATCGTAGCTCCTCTCCCTCGCTCTGAGAGTGTCAATAAAATAGTGGACAGGATTCAGAGCCAGAGCCGAAGTAAAGGCATCGGTAGTAAAAAAGGCCTCACTCCAGCGTAAGGGATACTGAGAGAGTTTACCATGGGCCCCCAGTAAAAAGCCCAGACTGAGAAGGGTGATGGCAAAACTGCGGCGGGGCCAGGGAAAACTCTGGGGTTCAGCCAAAAGCACAAAGACCCACTGCCGCAAAAGAAAATAAAGTAAAGTGGCAAAAACCAGGAGCCCTAAGGCAGCGGGGATCACAGGATAGGTTTGCCAAACCATTTGCAAAGAAATCAAGGGCTCATGGAGAAAGTCCAAGGCTGTGGCATTGAGTCGGCTATGCAGATAGTTGTAATAGCCCAAGTCAATAAAGAAGAGAGCCAATAAAAAGGCTCCAAGGGCCGAGTAAAAGAGGGCCCAGCTGTTGGCGGCCTGAGGCCTTTTGGCCGGATTAGCCCAGGGCCACCACATGAGAAGCAAGAGGGGCAGTAGGGCGACTAAGGTGACCCGGAAGTCAAATTTAGCTCCCAGGTAAAAGGCCTTGGTAAAAGACCCTAGATCCCAGTTGGTGGACTGGGAGTGAAAGAGATAAAAGAAAACTCCTCGCATCAGAGTTAAAAAGACCATTAGAGCCAGGCTCAAGCGAATGAGCAGAGCCCCTCTCAGTCCCAGCCATGGACTCAGCCACCCCTGCCGTAGTGAGAGGGCAGAAGAATTTGCATCTGAGGGGACTTGGGTGTCTTGCATGGAGGCTCCTCTTTTCATTGTTTCGGAGATTTTTTATCCGAGTTTGCAGAAGGGTTCAAGTTAGGCCTCTGTCCGCCTACTAGGAGTGAAGACAGAATTAAGAGTTGATGGGGCGTCGCGATATCTGAGAAGAGTGCAGTTCCTCCTTCCCCCCTTAAGCTAAAGAAGACGCCTCTGGATGGTGTGGCACATCTGATCAGAGCTATAAAGGCTTTTAGCTCGGGTAAAGGCCTGATCCGCCTGGCGCAGGCTTTCCTCCCTCCCTTCTTTCAGGCTCCGCATTTTCAAGGCCAGGTCTTGGGGGTTTTCCACCTCAAAGAGCCGACCCACTCGGCCAAAATCCAAGAGCTCCGGAGTACCGGCTTGATTGGCGCCAAGAACCGGCACCCGGCTGAGCATGGCCTCGATGGTCACCATGCCCACAGTTTCAGCCACTGAGGCCATGACAAAGACATCCATGCACTTAAAGACTTTTTCCACTTGGTCAGTAAAAGGTCGAAAGAAAATTCTTTCGCGGTATGGAGAGGTTTCTTTTTGGCGGTGAATTTTTTGGCAGTACTCCCAGTGCTCACCCCCCTCTTTGGGGAAAGCACTCACCACGAGGAGTCCCACATCGGGGTCATTTTCAGCCACCTGATTGAAAGCTTCAATTAAAGTGTGGAGCCCTTTTCCGGGGTCAGTTCGTCCCAGAAAGCCAAATAAAAAGAGATTTTCCGGCAGTGCAAAATCTTCTCGGGCTTGTGCCTGCGAGAGGGTCAGGCTCTCGAACTTCTCGGTGTTGACCCCTAAGGGACAGGGAACAATTTTTTCTGGCGCCAAGCGGGTCCGCTGAAGAGCTTGCTGCTTAAGCCACTCTAAGGGCGCCAGCCAATGATCCAGCCAGCGAAACTTCAAGCTGTGCACCAGATCCCTCTTGCTCACCCCCAATTGCATCTGCTGCAAATAGAACGTTTTCATCTGGCCGCCGCTCAAAATCTTACACCAAATAATGAGGTCTAGATCCTGATTGTCGCTGCAGAGCAGATTATGGAGATCTAGTTCAGCACAGCGAGCTTTGAGTTGGCGCGCGGCTTTGAGGTCCATGTACTTTCGGTTTTTAGGCAAAGTTTGGATGGTCAGTCCAAACTGTTGAGCTTTTGCTGCGGAAGGAGAATTGGGATGGGCAAAGAAATGGACTCTCACTCCCTGAGATTGGAGCCAGCCCCCCAATTTGACCAAGTTGAGTTCGAGTCCCCCAAGGGAGGGGGTCAAGCAGACAATGGCCAGTCCTTGGGAGAGGTCTCTGGTTTGTGGGGAATGGAGGGGATGGGCGGGAGGCGCTTTCATAGTCAAAACCCTGCCATAGCCCTGAGGGGCTATCCAAGCAAAAATGAAGTTAAAAAGGGAGTTCTTGCTGCAAAGAGTTAGCCATTAGGGGCTTTTGGTGCTAAGGAAAGATCGTGATGTCTGATCAACGTCAAATTTTAGTGGATGTGACCTGTGATCATCCCACTCCAGGAACCGAAGCCCAGTTGGACTGGGTGGGTATGGAGAGTGTGGAGATGCCCATACTGTGGTCTCAGGGCCCCGGTCAGCCAGAGTATTTGCTGCCGGCTCAAGTGGATGTCTATGTCAGTTTGGATAAAGCCAAGGCCAAGGGCATTCACATGTCCCGGCTCTACTCACTTTTGAAGGAGAGTTTGCCGAGGCAAACTCTCACTGCCAAAGGCTTCAAGGGATTGACTCGGGCTCTCGTAGAGTCCCAGGAGGGCCTTTCTCGATCCAGCCGCCTCAAAGTGTCTTTTTTGCTCCCCCTAGAGAGGGAGGCTCTCCTCAGTGGGCTTAAGGGCTGGCGCCAGTATCCCGTCAGCTTTGAGGGGCGTTGGCAAGGAGATCATTGGCAGCAAAGGCTCAAATTTGAAGTTCTGTACTCGAGCACCTGTCCCTGTTCGGCCGCCTTGTCCCAGCAGGCCATGCAGCAGCACTTTTTGGCCCGCTTTGGCTCTTCACAGATGGTGAGTTTGAGTGAAGTGGCCCAGTGGTTGGGGGAGGAGGGCTCCTTGGCGGCGACCGCTCATGCTCAGCGCAGTCGGGCTCAGGTGGAATTGGCCCTTTCTAGAGAACTCGAGTGGACCACAGTGATGAGGCACTGGATTGATGTGACAGAAAAAGCCTTGGCGACTCCGGTTCAGGCGGCCGTGAAGCGTCAAGATGAACAGGAGTTTGCCCGCCTCAATGCGGCCAACCTCATGTTTTGTGAGGATGCCGCCCGGAGGCTGCATCAGACCTTCTCAGCTCAAGCTGATGTGCTTGAGCACCATATTAAAGTGGAGCACCTGGAAAGTCTCCATCCCCACAACGCCGTGGCTGAAAAACAAAGTTAATCGCTTCCAGAAGGGCCGAGGGACTTTCTCTTGAGGCTTCCTGCAGGCTTTGTAATTGATAATAATTATTAATATCGTTGACTGCTAGGCGGTGAGGAGATACTTGTTCAGGCCATGCTGAAGATCAAAACCACCCCCACGGCGAAGGAAAAAACGCCTCATCTTAGTCGAGGCCAGCAAAACCCCCCTGAGGAGCTCATTGAGCGGGAACCCTTAAGTGAAGGTCATTACAAGAGACTGATTCGCGAGATGGGGTTGAAGGTGACCCAGCAGCGACTGGCTATCTTAAAGTCCATGACCGCAGAGCGGGCTCATGTGACGGCTCAAGAAGTCTATGACTTTGTTCATGAAGAGCACCCCGAGATTGGCTTTGCCACTGTTTACCGTTTTTTGCGCAAAATGGCCGAGCACAACTTGGTGACTGAGGTGCGCATGGGGGGCTTGCCAGCCCGCTATGAGCTGACCCCCCAGCGGCATCACGACCATCTGACCTGTGTCAAATGCGGGAAGATCGTTGAGTTTGAGAACAAAAAGATCGAATCTCTACAGGAAGCTGTGGCCCTCGCCCACGGCTTTGAACTCACCCACCATGTCTTGGAGCTCTATGGAGTCTGTCCCGACTGCCAGAAAAAAGTCCGTTAAAGCCACTGCTAGCTCTTCATTAGACCTCTCAGTCACTCAGGCTTTTGAGTCTGTGGAGGGGCAGGGAAGTCTCGAGACTTTTGAGGGCATTGAGGTGAAGGGGGCGAGAGAGCACAACTTGAAGTCCATTGATGTGCGTATTCCGCGCGATCAGATGACGGTGATCACGGGCTTAAGTGGAAGTGGAAAGTCCAGCTTGGCCTTTGACACTATCTATGCTGAGGGTCAGCGCCGCTATGTGGAGAGTCTCTCCGCCTATGCTCGCAACTTTATGGAGCAGCTGAAAAAACCCGAGGTGGACTCCATCACGGGCCTGTCTCCAGCCATTGCCATTGATCAAAAGTCCATTTCCACGAACCCTCGCTCCACGGCCGGAACCGTCACAGAGATCTACGATTATTTGCGGTTGCTCTATGCCCGGGTGGGTCAACCCCTCTGTCCCGAGCATGGACAGCCCTTGGCCGGTCAAACTCCTCAGGAGATTGTGCAGGAGGTGCTGCGGCGACCAAAAAACACCAAGCTTTTTATATTGGCGCCAGTGGCTCAGGGAGAAAAGGGAGAATTTCATCGGGAGATTCAAAAGTGGTTGGCCAAGGGTTTTAGTCGAGCGCGAATTGATGGTGAATGGCTGGAGCTCCAACCAGATATGAAGTTGGCGCGGCGGAAAAGTCACGACATTGAGCTTTTGGTGGACCGCGTGGTTCTCAAAGAGGGTGTGGAGTCTCGACTCAGTGAAAGTCTCCATCTGGCCCTGAGTTTAGCTCAAGGGCAGGTGGGAGTGCAGGAGCCTGGAGGCCCCATTCAATTTTACTCTTTGAAGAGTGCCTGTCCGGTTTGTGGATTTAGTTTGCCGCCCCTTGAGCCGCGCCTATTTAGTTTTAATAACCCAAGAGGAGCCTGCTCCACCTGTAAGGGCTTAGGCACTTTGGACCTGTTATCGGAAGAGGAAGACCACTTTGACTCTCTTTCGTCAGGGGCGACTGAGGAGGAAGAGGTCGATCGGGAAGTGGACGAGTACTCCTTACGGCTGTGCCCCAGCTGCCATGGCAGTCGGCTGAATCCGGCAGCCTTAAATGTGCTCTTTGAAGGCCAGAGCATCCATCAGCTGGCCTCACTGCCAGCCGATGAGCTGTTGGAGTTTTTGCGCCAAGTGCCTCTCAAGGGAAAAGCAGCCCTGGTGGGAGAGAAAATTCTTGGCCAGATCATGGAGAGGCTCGACTACCTCGTGCAGGTGGGCTGCGGCTATTTGAGTTTGGCTCGCCCCACTCGGACTCTCTCGGGAGGTGAGGCGCAGAGACTGAGGTTGGCTGCTCAAGTGGGCTCCTCTTTGGTGGGGGTTCTCTATGTTTTGGACGAGCCGAGCATTGGTCTTCATCCTCGGGACCATCATCGTCTGCTCAAGGTCATTCGCCGTATTTGCGATCGGGGCAACACCATTTTAATGGTGGAACACGACGAGGACAGTATTCGCGCCGCCGATTATTTAATTGATTTGGGGCCTCGAGCTGGCCGTTTGGGGGGAGAGGTTATGGGGGAGGGCACGCCTGCAGAGCTGATCTCGCAAGCCAAAAGCTTAACGGGACGCTATTTGTCTGGAGTCGAAAAGATTCCGGTGCCAGTAAAGAGACGACAGGGCTCGGGAAAATCTTTGCGCTTGCTGGGGGCCTGCGGCAACAACTTAAAGTCGCTGGACTTGGAAGTTCCTCTGGGCACTTTGGTTGGAGTGAGCGGAGTTTCAGGCAGTGGCAAGTCCACCCTGATTTTAGACACTCTTTATCGAGTCTTAGCCCAGAACTTTTACAAGTCCAGCCTGCGCCCAGCCCCCTACCAGAGTTTGGAGGGCTTGGAGCATTTAGACCGAGTGATTGAAATCAATCAGCGCCCTATTGGCCGCACCCCACGCTCAGTGCCGGCCACTTATGTGGGTCTCTTTCCCCAGATTCGCAACCTCTTTGCCCTCTTGCCTGAGGCCAAGGTGAGGGGTTTTAAACCCGGTCACTTTAGTTTTAATGTCAAGGGGGGGCGCTGTGAGAGCTGTCAGGGGGCTGGGATGGTTCGTATGGCCATGCACTTTCTGAGCGATGTCTTTGTTCGCTGTGAAAGCTGCCAAGGGCAGCGCTACAGTCGCGAAGTGCTCAATATCAAATACAGAGAAAAATCCATTGCCGATATTTTGGCCATGACAGTGGCCGAGGCCGAAGAGTTCTTCCGCCACCACAGCCAAATTCATCGCAAGCTAAAGACCCTCAATCGAGTGGGCTTGGATTACATCACCCTGGGACAGAGTTCCACCACCTTATCAGGAGGGGAGGCCCAGAGAGTGAAGCTCAGTCGAGAGCTCTCCAAGCGAGCCACAGGGCGGAGTCTTTACATCCTGGATGAGCCCACCACCGGCTTACATTTTGAGGACATTCGTCGGCTGATGGACTTACTCCAGGAGCTGGTGGACCAGGGCAATACAGTTCTGGTTATTGAGCATCAGTTGGATGTTTTAAAGAGCTGTGACCATCTGATTGACCTAGGGCCGGAAGGGGGACGAGGGGGAGGAGAGATTCTGGCTCAAGGGCCCCCGGAAGAACTGATCCAAACCCCAAGAAGTTATACGGGCCAGTTTTTAAAGCCCCTGATCACTAGCCCTTAAGATTTTATCAGAGAGAGTTTTTTTTGATTTGGACCTGTTTTAAAAAAACAGGTCGTCAAAGTGAGGGGTGAGGTCACCTTCAGAGCAACTGTCTTGAACAGCAACTCCCTCTCTGAAGAGTTGACCGCAGTGGCGGATCAGGACCTGGCCGGATTCCCTTTCAAAAGAAATAAAAAAATCAGTGCTTTAGCTTTCGAAGTTCTGCCCTGCAGTAAAGAAACCTGTGCGATTAAAACTCCCTGTCTGGCCTCGAGAAAGAGTTACTGATGGGTAGGAGCCAGAGTTAATAGCAAAGCTGTTGTCTCGTCGCACCCAGGAGCCAGTCACGGTGATCATGTCGAGGGCCGGAGAGTATGTGATCAACCATGAGTGATCTGTGCCCCCTGCACCCTGGAAGAGTCGAGGCTCAGTGAGCTCGACATCGGAACGCAAAAGCTCTGAACTCCCCAGTTGGGAAAGGTTGGACTCAGAAGAGCAGTTTTGAAAGGCAAAGATTAAGGTAAGAATAAAGGTAAGAACTCCTGTTCCTAAAAACACTCTAGAGATAGTCTGTTTAAAGGCTGTCATTTTGTCCCCCGCAATGAGTAATTAGAATCATAGAGTTCAAGGTTCGTGTCACTTCGTAGTTTGATAGAATGGTTTTACAGCTTTTTAGGCGACTGTGGCCTAGCCAGATGTTTAAGCCTTTGACAGATCTTGACCGATACTCTTTAGGGGATCTCACAATAAGTCATAGTGAGGGCAGCGGAACTAATAGACGGGAATGAGAGGGCTCAGAGTGAGAGCTCTGAGGCGAAAACTGAAGAGAAGCAGCTTTCCTTTTGGAGCATAGGCCAGCGGTGTGCCTGAGAAGAGGCCGCTGTTTTGATCGAAAACCAGCTGGGCCTTCTTATAGGAGGTGGCCGCATAGACTCCGTCGTTTGAGGCCTCAAAAAGCAAAAGCTGGGACTTCATTCGTTTTGGTGCCGGCCCATCAACTTGCCCCTGGTTGTTGGCAGTGACCATTAAGTACTCTCGACCTGAGTAACGAACTAGGCTGGGGAGTTCTATTTGAGTAACCTTGTCTTCCAGGGGTAAAAAAATTGGCGAGTCAACTCGATTTATTTGACCCTGGCTGTTGAGTCGCAGCTGTCCCACCACTGGCCGAAGTTGACCACTGGGGTCAAAGGCTTTCCCGGCAAACAGCAGACGATCTTTTTTGCGGAAGGGGTCGCGAAAAGAGCTGATAATATTGTCCTCTTGACCAAGGTGGTAGCCCTCTTCCAGTAGTTGGTTTTTGAGTTCAGAGTCCAGGTAGGGGTCGGCGAGCCGCTCAGGAGAGGACCAAGTCTTATGATCACGGGTTCTGACCAGCCAAAGACTTTGAGAGTGGAGAGTGTCATCCTGGACTCCAGTAAAATAGAGGAGCCACTCACCGGATTGGGAGTCAAAATAACTACTGCCGCTCCAAAGAGTGGTCACTTGAGGGTCAAAGTCGGCGGAAATGAGGGGACCTTGGTCTTCCCAGGTTTGGCCGTCTGAGGAGGTGAAGTGATGAATATGGGAGTGAAAATGTCGATCTTCAGGAGAGAGGTGTTTGGGGGCCGCTAGGGCAAAGCGGTGAAAGCTCTGTGTGAATCGGTCATAGTGGCCCCAATTGTCCCATAGGTGAAGCCTCTTATGAGATAGAGAAGATAAAGGTAAGGACTCTTGGGAGAGACTGAGAAGGCGAGAGCAAAGACTCTTTAAAGACAGGGGAGTCGTCCAAGCACGACTCGACAGAGCGCCTCCCTGCAGCACCAAAAGCAAAGAAACAAGCAGACTCCTGTAAAAATTCAACTCAGGCCCCCTCTCGCCAAGTAGAATCCGGCTGATCCCCCGATCAGAAACTTAGAGGACATCTAAAAAGGGTGTTTGTGGGATGTCTAGTGGCGCTGAGGCTTTTGAAAGATTTCCAAAACTGCTCCACTTTCCTGTTGATTGGCCCTGAGACGGCTCAAAAAGTTCTGGCTCTTTGATTGCTTAGTCAATGAGCATGATCCCTCATTGCCCTTCTGGTTGCAGCCAGCGACAAAATGTCCGGATGGTTGTCCGATTTGGCCACTTTTACAGATCTTCCGATAGACGAAAAATTCAGCGTTTTAAGTGCACTCACTGCGGTCGGCATTTTTCACAGGCCTCTTTTTCAAAAAGTTTTGGGCAAAATAAAAGACATTTGAACCACAAAATTTTTTTGCTGTTGGTCTCGGGTGTCTCGCAAAGAAGAATCGCCCGACTGCTCAAATGCCACCTCACTACTGTTAGTCGAAAGTTGTCTTTCCTTGGAGAAAGGGCTCGATGGCTCAACCACTGCCATCGATTAAGCCGCCCTAAAGTGAGCGAAGTGCAGTTCGATGATCTAGAGACCTTTGAGCACACCAAGCTCAAGCCACTGTCTGTTACCTTGATGGTGGAGAAGGGCTCGCGTCAAATCTTGGCTTTCGAGGTGGCACGGATGCCGGCCAACGGATTGCTAGCGAGGAAGTCGTTTAAAAAATATGGTTATCGAAAGGATGAAAGAGCTGACTCTAGAAATAGGCTCTTCAGGAGAATTAAGCCCGTGGTTCATGATAAAGTACACATCGAGTCAGATCAGAATCCCTTGTACTTGCCACTGGTTAGGAACTTTTTTCCGGACTCCAATTACCAGGCATTCAAGGGTCAAAGGGGGGCTGTGACCGGCCAGGGTGAGCTAAAAAAGATTGGATTTGACCCTCTTTTTAGCCTTAACCACACATGTGCAATGTTAAGAGCCAACATTAACCGACTTTTTAGAAAGACCTGGTGTACAACAAAAAAGATCCAGCCCTTGATAGATCATCTGGAGATCTATGTCCTCTATCACAACAAAGTTATTTTACGCGGCGTGCCGCGAAAAAGGTGTCTAAAGCTTTAAGTGAGTAAGTTCCCGTAGCGAGAATCCATTTAGAAGATCCTGGGTGATGGCGGGGACATTAACGCAATAAGTCGCGAGGTGCTTGGTCGAAGCGGCTTAACTAATCAACAGGAAAGTGGGGCAGTTTTAGTCAGATACAGATGCTAAACAGTTTTCTCAAATTTCCACCCATTCTATTACCCCTAGCCAGGCCTTAATCTTGCATCTTCAAATAGAAAGCTTAGCCAATACACTCTGTGGGGGAGTTTATGAAATCATCATCTTTGAGTGCCATTCGCATTTTTCAAATGACAATATTGACCAGCATTATGTGGGTTCTCGGGGCCTGTGGTCCGGGAATGCAGCTGAAGGAGATGAGCTCTTTTGGGGCCCAAGATCAGGAGAACTCTTCGGGGAACCATAATGGCTCTGATTCTTTGGGGCCAGTCTTTCCCGACCTGGAGATGCAAAAGGTGAGTGAGTTGGCTCAGTCAGCTGAAGAGGCTCTACTAGAGGCGGAGGAGCTTTTGCGCTCAGAGTTAGACACTATTTCAAATATGAGCTTGCAGGCTCTTGGTCAGGTGAGCACTCAGTCCCTCTCAATTTTGGGGCTGGCCGACAAGCTGGCTCGTCCCCTGGATAAACTGGCTAACAGTTACGCCCAACTTAAAGAGACGACGGATCAGGCCTCTGTCAAATTGGATGAGGCTTTGGCTCGCTTAGTGGGATCTGATCCCCTCTACCTAGTCTTACTAGCGCGTATTCACGGAGCTCAGGAAAAGCTCGCCCAAGTGGAGCAGCGGCTTCAGCTGCTCCATGTAAGGGTGATGGAGTTAGTAGCTCGAGCTGAGTCTCAAGTGAATCAACTGGCTTCACAAATGGCCCGCAGCCGCAACGTCCTGGAAAACCTTTTGGCCATTGAACTCTATGCTCTGCGCGGAGAGTTAACTAAGATTCGTCAGCGGCTGGCCTCTCTTTAATTAGCCCCCGAAGCTCCTGAGAGAATTCAGGAGCTTCGAAGGGTCAGTCAGGCCTTCTTTTTACAAGCTAAAAATTTCTAACTCTTCTCTGATTAAGGGGTTGAAGAGGTCTGTTGTTCGGCCGGAATAGAGCTTGGAAAGCCGTCTGCTGTTCTTCTGAGAACTCAATAGGGGTATTAAGCACAATCCAAAGAACTCCCTCTGAGCAAGGGGGGGTAGTCAAAGATCCACGATATTTGTAGTGGGTGTCTCGGTGGGGCAAAAGCTCTGCGGCAGAAAAGTTCACCGGAGCCACCACCTCCCGATAGCGCTGTTGAGGGGGGTGAGCCAGGATTTTAGTTAGGCCTGCATGCTCCTGCCCCAGTTGACCAAGGATGGCCACAATGGCCTTTTGGCCCTCAGGGCCCTCATGGTGGAGGTGAATTTCCAGGGGCCACTGTTGACCCGAGAGCTTATGCTCGCTGGGCAGGTGAAAATCAATGTGCTTGAGCGCATAGGACTGACCATGCAGGCTAGCCTGGCTTCCCGGTTCAAGAGAGACCTGCAGATTATGCCCTAAGTCCACAAGCTTTAAGGGACCATCCTGGTAGCTCTGGGCCAAGTGGGGGCCTCCTGGCTGGGGCTGAGACCAAACCAAGTTGATGGGGGATTGTTCCCGGCCTTCGCCGCAGAGCTTAAACTCCGGGCGAATTCGCCCCCAGCTTTCGGGGCCCGTGACTCCCTGGTAGGACCAAAGATTCATCAGGTCGGCGTAGTGGTGACCCTTTTCTTGTTGGGCAGTTTTATCTTTTGATTCGGTGACATCCACAACTCTCTGTGGCTTTGGCTCCTGAGGCTCAGGCCTGAGCCAGTCTTCCTTTTTTGCTGATGTGCAGGAGGTCTGAGAAAAATAGAGCCCCAAACTCAATAGTAATGTAGCTGTCCTAAGACCGGCAGGCTTGGAAAAAGTCATATGCCCTTCCTTGTTGAATTTCATAATTTATAGTGAAATCGCAAGCTTGACAAAGCTTGCATGGCTTTGTTGGCAAAAGCGAGACTAAGGTCGGAAGTCAAGGTGGGGAACTGGGGTCGGAGGCTCGAATAGGAGGCTCGGACAGGAGGCTCAGAGGTGAGGAGACCTAGTTGTATTCAGAGTAGCGCAGGTGAAGTGTTTCCTCCAGCTGTTGGCGCCAGTTCAAACCTTTTCTTGGGAGGTTTTTAGGCTGCCAAATCCTGACTGTTCGCCTCCTTTTTGGAGAGAGGGTTGAATTTAAAGACAAAAATCCCAGGACTTCAGGGTAAGCTGGTGGTTTTGGTCTGTCGGTCCAAATCTCCATAAGTTCCCCTTCTCTCCCCTCTAAGGGACGGCGGAGAGTCTGGGGAACCTTCAGGGCAAAGAGTTTTCCCTCGGGGGTGATAAAGTCAAAGAGCTCTTGATCTCTTCGAGGACTTTGACCTGCAAAAAAGCCCACCAAATAATTTTTACAACCCATAAAAATCTCCTTACTTCTAAGAGGCTTTCTAACACAGTTGGCTGAGATGAAGCTGAGGCGAAAATAAAAAAAAATTAATATTCACTGGATCTGTTTATAAAATATCCCAAGAAGACAGCATTTTTCAGGTGAAAAGCGCAAATTAATAAAATATATTTGATCAAGACATGCGTGTGTTGGTTGTTGAAGATGAAGATCGTCTTTCCTCTTATCTAGAGCAGGAGTTACGCCGAGAGGGCTTTCAGACCTGCAGTTGTGCCTCCTTAGAGGAGGTGGAAGCCCTGTTGGCCACAGGTTACTTTGCCCCAGATATTGCGGTTTTAGATCGACTTCTCCATGGGCAGGACTCTCTGAAGTTACTTCAACCTCTCAGAGCTCATTTTCCTCGCCTGAGAGTCCTTATTCTTTCGGCCATCCACACCGCCGAGGAGAAGGCTTTGGCTTTGGATGCGGGAGCTGATGATTATATGTCTAAGCCATTTTCTTCGCGAGAACTCATGGCGCGAATTCGTGCTTTAATGAGGCGGCCCGCCGTCCTTGAGGAGAGCAGTCATCTCGCCCTTAGTGATGTGATTTTGGAGGTGCGCAGTCGTAGCCTCTTGGTCAAGGGCCATAAGGTCAATTTAACCAACAAAGAGTTTTTACTGATGCAAATGTTTATGCGTGAGCCGGGTCGAGTTTTCTCTAAAGCTGAAATCTTTGAGCTGGTTTGGGAAATGAACAGAGACTCCAGCTCTAATGTGGTGGAAGTGACCATTAATAATTTACGCCGAAAGCTGGAAGAAGCTGAGTGCGAGCTGAAGATTCTCAGTCGGCGCAATGTGGGGTACTGGATTGAGGAATAGGCTTTTCTTCCTTATTTTTCTGACCCTGATCCTTACGGCCTCCATTCTGGCCTCCTTGAGGGCCTACTTCCAGCACCAAGAGCGCTTGGGGGTGGTCACCTCTTTGTTGGAAGCGGAGATGGACTCCCTGGAGGGTTTTCTGACCAATTTGAATCAATTTCCAGAGGCCGGAGAGTGGCTGGATTTGGTGGGGCAGGCTTTGACCTCAGAATCTTTTGACTTGGCTATGATCTTTCAAAGCCCAGGAGGAGAGAAGATGATTCTGGGCTGTCCCGGAAGTTTTTGTGAGGACTTTCCGGGAAGCCACCCTCATCTGGCCTCCTTGGAGAAGTCATTGGTGGTGGCCGGTGAGCCTTTGGGAGTGCAGCTGGTGAGGCGGCAAGAGCCTTTTTTTCTTTATGGCCCAAAATTGACTAGGACTTGGTGGAGCTACACAGTTTTGGGCTTGGGTCTTATTTTTGTGGGGGCCTCTTGGTTGACCCTGTATTTTCTCCGTCCCCTGGGCCAACTGGCTGACCATGTGGATGAGGTGACGGCACAGATTCGGCGTCATATCCCAGAGCGGGTGGCTATGGACTCTCGACTTCTCAAGGTACGATCCTCTCATGACGAGCTCTATCGCATTGCTCAGGCCGTAAAGGCTCTGACTGAGAGAGTTTATCTTAACGCTGATTTGACTCGTCAGTGGACAGCCCAGATGGCCCATGAGCTAAAGACTCCCTTGACCTTGCTCAGGGTGGAGGTGGATTCTCTGCGGGGAAAAAGTGAAGGGGTGGATGCTGAGCAGGTGGATTTTTTGCTGGGTGAAATTGATCGGCTCAACCAGGTGATTTCCAGCTTTTTGGACTGGGCTGAGGTAGAGAGTGGCTTAAAGTCCCGGACTATATGCTCCATCGATTTGGCCGAGGTCTTGGAGAAGGCGGTCGTCCGTCTTCGGCAAATTTATCCAGACCACCGACTCTCTGTGGTCGTTCGCCACCGCACCAGAGTCTTGGCTGAGCCTCTTCACATGGAGCAGCTGATCTGTAACCTCATCGACAATGCCCTTAAGTACAGTGGCTCTCAGGGAGTTGTAGAAGTGGGGCTATGCTCGCGCTGTTTTCGCGTGACCGACTCTGGCCCGGGACTCCCCCCAGAGGTGATGAAGAGACTGGGTTCACCCTTTAATTATCCTTCGGGGGCGAAGGGCTCGTCCTCTCCTCTGCGCAGCTCCGGCTTGGGCTTAGCCTGGGTTTACAGTATTGCCCGCAAGTACGGTTGGCAGTTGGAGCTTCACTCTTCCCCCCAGGGCACTGTGGTGGAAGTCACTTTTGCCCAAAATGGATCTGCTCAAGCCCAGGTTTAGTGATTGTGGGGTGAGAGTTGAATGCGGCGAAGCAGATCCGGGCGTTCCAGGACCCGAGCTCCCCCCAAGGCAATAGTGGTCAAAGGGGTCTCGCTCAAGCTCACATGGAGGTCTGTTTCCTGGGTCAAGCGCTCGGGCAAACGGCGCAAAAGAGCTCCGCCGCCGGAGAGTAGAATACCTTGGTCGATGATGTCTGAAAGTGATTCAGGTGGGGTGCTTTCAAAGGCTGACTGAATGGCTGTGACAATCTCCCTTAAAGAAGGGTCAAGGGCTCGGTAGATTTCATTGGAGGACACCTCAATGGACTTTGGCAGTCCTGTGCTGCATTCCAGGCCGCTCACGGAGTCCACCAGTGGTTGGTCCTCCAGTGTGGCCGAGCCCAAGCGGATCTTGAGCTTCTCGGCAGTTTGCTCCCCAATGGACAGGTTTCGCTCTTTTTTAAAGTAGTTGATAATGGCCTCATCGAATTTATGACCTCCGATGCGAACAGCTTGGCAGTGCACAATGCCGCATAGGGCAATAATTGCTATTTCAGTGGTCCCACCGCCAATATCAATAATCATTGAGGCCCTGGGGCTTTCGATGGGCAGGCCGGCGCCAATGGCGGCAGCAATGGGCTCGTCGATCAAAAAGACTTCCTGGGCTCCGGCGGTGCGTCCAGCGCGGATCACGGCCTGTTTTTCTACATCAGTCACCCCGTAGGGCAGTGAAATCACCATGCGGGACTTGCCCCAGCGCCGCTTGATCCCGGGTCGGGCCAAGTAGTACTTGAGCATAGTCTCGGTCACGCTGTAGTCGGCAATCACTCCATCCCGAAGAGGGTAGGAGGCCACGAGGCTGCCTGGGGTCCTGCCAATTTTCTCCTTGGCCTCGGCGCCCACAGCAATCACCTCTCTCTCCCCCCAGGAGTCCTCGCGAAAGGCGATGACCGAGGGCTCGTTGACAATTAGTCCCTTACCTCGGACGGCCACTAAAGTGTTGGCGGTGCCCAAATCAATGTAGATATCGGCTGCGGCTGCGGAATCCGACCAGTTAAACATAAAGGGCCTCCCCCTAGTCAAAAGCCCAGTGTAAAAGTCTTAGGCCTCTGAGGGCAAGTTGAAGATGATGCCAGGAGGGCCTAAATCAGGCGGTAGTCAATGAGACCGCGGACAAAAGTGACCAGCATCACCTTGGCCACAACAATGCTGGGGATGGCCAAAAGCATGCCTGCAAAGCCAAACAAAATAGAGCCCCCAATGACTCCTAAGATCACCACAATGGGATGGAGGCTCACAGCCCCCCCAAGGACCACAGGCTGAAAGATGGCATTGTCCAGAAACTGAGCCACAGCCACCACTGCCAGGACAGCCAGAAAGATATGGTTTTCATTGAGGCCGGGGATCCAGGGGTAAATATTCTCAGCGATCAGAGCGTAGGAGAGGCCCACCACGAGACCAATAAAAGGTCCCAAAAAAGGAATGGCATTGGCCATCCCAGCCATCACCCCCATCAACAGGGCCACCTTGAGTTGAATCCCCACGGCCGCAAAACCAATGGTCAAAGTCAGTCCCACCAAGCTGCACTGAAGAAAGGTTCCCCGCAAGTATTGGCCAATGGCCTTATCCACCTCATCAACGATGCTGTAGCTCAGCTCAAAGTAGCGGTTGGGAGCTAAGCTGATCAGTCGGCGGACCATATTGCCCCTGTCTAAAAGCATAAAGACAAAAATCAAGGGAACTAAAACCCAGAGGCTTAAAGTCTCCAGTATCCAGGCCAGGGCTGAAGAGCGTCTATTTGCAGGGGAAGCGGGCCTGTCCAACTGCAGGCTCGAGGAGGGTTCACGCATCAGGGGATCTTTGGTCACAATAGAGACTGGGACTGGGTCCACAGGGGGGCTCTGGCCTTGGCCGCGGGCTAAGTTAGCCTGAAAATACATTAAATAGAGCTCGGCTCGGGCCGGGCTCATGGAGTCCTGCTCTAAGTGCTCCAAAAAGGTTTTTTGCTGCTGAACATCTAGGCTGAGAAGTTGGTTCATGGAGCTTAAAAAGGGAGTCAGCTCGCGGGCAAACATTCCGTGCAGAAAGTTGCCCTTTCCCGTTGTGGGGTCGATCTGCATTAAGCTCTCATACCTTTCATTGATCTTATAGTGAAGGCGAACCATCAGCTCCAATTTGCCGCTCTCATCAGGAATGCTATTGCGCACCTGAAGCCCCATAAAGATGAGGCTTGAAAAAATCAAAATTAAAATCACTGGGGCCCGCAAGGCCTCAGGGAGTCCTGGAAGGTTAAAGTTGTTGACCAATGGCCGAAAGAGATAGGCGAGGAGCATTCCAAAAACCAGGGGCAAAATTAGAGCTCTGAGAGCCCAAAGGAGAAAGATCACCAGGGCGAAAGAGCTGAGGCCTAGGCTCCAGTAAAGCCATAGGGCCCGCCTTCGTCTCTCTGTGGGGGCACTGGGTCTAAGCGGCGGAGAGTCGACTGGGTTCATTGGTGTCGTTCTCCTGTGCGATGATTTGGTTGGTGGCCTTAAGCCTTTCGCCAATCACCGTGGCGAGTGAGCGGTAAATGAGACAGGCTACTTTGGGTTTGCTATCGATCAGTTTGTGCAGGTCCTCGCGAAAGAGCACCAGGCACTGAGTGTGAAGGTTGGCCCTCGCTGAGGCTGAGCGGGGAGATTGATCAAGGAGAGCCAAGTCCCCAAAAAAGGCCCCTGGGCCTAGGAGAGCCAAAGGGGCAACAGCTCCCCCTTCCTCCTGAGGAAGTTCAATGCTCACCTGGCCGCTTTGGATAATAAACAGGGCGGCTCCCGGCTGTTGGGCCTCAAAGATATACTCATTTTTTTGATAGGTGCGCTCGTAGATGATGCTGGAGAGGTCGCGGATTTGGCGAAAACTGAGATCCTGGAAAAAGGCCACTGACTTAAGGAACTTGAGCTTTTCCACCTCCGAAGATTTGGATCTGAGGCGCAAAATATTGGTCCATAAAATGGCTTTGGCCTGTAAGCTCTTGTCATTCATAAGTCGACTTGCCTTTCCCTCTATTTTGTCGGAAGAATTGGGGCGGAGGATAAGCTAAAATGTGGATTTTGACCTTACTCAGAGCCCTGCTTTGGTCGGTGTTTTTTGTGCTCCACACAGCTTTCTTCTCCATTGTCGTGATTGTGGCTTCTTACGGAGTCACCTATCAGCCCTTCTTTGAGTTGATTATGAAAAAAGTCTGGTCCTGGTTCAGCTTGGTTTTGGCGGGTGTGGACGTCGAAGTGCGCGGGGCCGACCAGCTGGAGTCCCTCGGGGAGAGAGGCTGCCTTTTTCTTTTTAGCCATAGCAGTCACATTGATATTTTGGTTCTATTTGGCCATCTTCCAAAACAGTTTATGTTTGGCAGTAAGATTGAGTTGTTCTCCGTGCCTTTTTTTGGTCCCGCCATGAAGCGCATGGGGGTTCTGCCCATCGCCCGGGACAATCGTCAGGAGGTGATCAAGGTCTATGAGCAGGCCAAGGAGAGGATCAGGACGGGATCCTCCTTTGCTTTGGCTCCTGAGGGGACAAGGCAGAAAAATTCAAGCCAGCTGGGTCCTTTTAAAAAAGGCCCCTTTCACTTGGCAGTCCAGGCTCAGGCGACCTTAGTTCCCGTTCTTATTGCTGGGGCAGGGACTGTCTTGCCCAAGGGGCATTATTTAATCAATTTGGGGGCCTGGCGGAGAAAAGTCATCTTACAGATTTTGCCCCCTATTTCTGTGCAAGGCTTAGACGCAGAGGCTGTGCCGGAGCTTGTGGAGGAGACTCGGGAGAAGATGGTGGCCGCCTATGCTCAGCTCAATCGGGAGTTGGAGGGGGAGAGCTCTGGGGAGGGGGGTAAGCTTTGATCGACAATCTGTTGGATCCCATCGTACTCTGTTTTGCCGTGGGCTTTTTGGCCGGGTTGGTGAAGTCAGATTTGCGTCTGCCCAAGAGCTCCTATGAATTTGTCAGTCTCTATCTGCTTCTGGCCATTGGCTTTAAGGGAGGGGTTCAGCTGGCGGGGACTTCCTTTGCCGAATTTGTTCCAGCTCTTGGGGGCACTCTCTTTTTGGGGATTTTAATCCCCCTCTTGGCCTTTGTGATTTTGCGCCATCTGGGGGGCTTTGATCGAGCCAACTCAGGAGCCATTGCCGCTCACTACGGCTCGGTCAGTGCAGTGACCTTTGCCGCCACTCTCAATTATCTGCAGAATCTTGAAGTTTCCTTTGAGCCCTATGTGATCAGTTTGATGGTGATTCTGGAGATACCCGCTTTGGCGGTGGGCATTTACTTGGCCAAAGGGGGATTTTCCCAAGTCTCCAACAAAAAGAAACTTCTGGCCGATATTTTTTTTGGCAAGAGCATTTTTTTGTTGGGCGGAGGGATGCTAATTGGTTTTATCTCTGGCCCTGAGCGAATGGCTCCCCTCAACCCTCTCTTCGTGGATCTCTTTAAAGGCTTTTTAGCTCTATTTCTGCTAGAGTTAGGGGTGGTGGCCTCTCACCAATTGAGTCATTTAAAGCGGGCCGGTTTGTTCTTGCTGGGCTTTGGGGTGCTGATGCCTTTGCTCTCGGGAGCCATTGGACTTGTGGTGGCTTGGTTGGTGGGCATGTCCTTAGGGGGAGCCACCATTTTGGCTGTGCTGGCCGCGAGCAGCTCATACATTGCGGCCCCCAGTGCGATGAGGATTGCCGTGCCTGAGGCCAATCCGGTTTTCTCGATCACCAGCTCACTGGCTGTGACCTTTCCCCTAAATATCACTTTTGGCATTCCACTGTTTTATTGGCTGGCCGGATGGATCTTTTGAGTGGAGCGAGTTCAGTGGTGCTAGCTGGTGCCCTCGGGGAGACTCGAACTCCCATGACCTTGCGATCGGTGGATTTTGAATCCACTGCGTCTACCAATTCCGCCACAAGGGCCCAAATTATTAAGAACTTAAAATTCCTAAGGAAAAGTTTCTAAACTAAAGCTCAGGCCCATTCAAGTGCAATTCTCTAAAGGGGCCAGAGCCAGCCCTAAAAAATTTTCAGGGGTGAACTGGAGTTGAGCATAACAATAGGTGTCAAAATGACCCCGGTAAAGTGGAGTAAACAGTCCTGGGCGACCTTAAAGCCATGTTTTTACAGGGGCTTGTAGCATTTTCATGAAATACGACATTCTGCGGCACGGGCCTTGCTTAAAGGAGAACCGAGATCAACCCAAGCAATTCGCTCGTAACAGAGGGAGAGAATTTATGCTTAAGTGGAAGTACGGATTTACTTTTGTCCTCACCGGGGCCCTGGCCTCCGGGCTTATGTCCCAGACAAGTTGGGCCTACCAAGACTACGGAAATCAGCTGAATCTAGGCTATCAAGATGATGTGGACTATGGGGTCGTTCAACTGCGACCCGCTCAGCCCCAGGCCAGTCAGGCGATGCAGATCCAGGATCGCCGGGTGGCTCCTCTTCAAGGTCAGGTGGTTGTGCCTCAGGCCCAGCAGCCCATGGCTTTCCAACAGCAGCCGATGGCTTTCCAGCAGCAGCCGATGACTTATGTGGAGGCAAGACCTCTCAATGAGTCCAAGGCCGGTCAGATGCGTCGGGCCCGTGAGGGAGCTGAGCTTCAAACCGAGCAAAAAATTGTCGAGAAGCTGGAAGAGTCTCGCCTAAAAGATGAGCAGAGACGGGCCGAACGTCTCTTTGGCAACCGTCTCAGTAGTGAGCCAGCTCAATCCATTCCCACGACCAATGACTATGGTGCTATTGCGGCCCCAGTGCAGCAGGCCACTCAAAGTCAAACAACTGGTCAAGCTGTCCACCAAGTGGTGGTGGTGAGAGATGATGCTTCCCCCGTCAGTGCCCGGGCCGAGATCGATCGGGAGATCGAGAAAGAGGTGGAGCGAGCGTCCTCCCGGTCGGCAGAGAAACAGAGAATTGAATATCGTGATGAGTATAGCGGTTTTCAGCTCTTTGGTGCCAATAGCAGATTCTTCATGGGAGCCGAGATCGGCTTAGCGGACTACTTTGATGCGGACAATGTTTCCGGTGAGCTGGCTACCGGTTTTTCCCTGGGCTCCAAGTCTCCCAATGGCCTTGTGGTGGAGGCCGGATTTCTTTACTCGAATTTTCTGATCAACGAGTTCTGGCAGCGGCCCGTCTTTCGTGAAATGGATCAATACAACTTCACTTTGGCGGCCAAGTTCAGCCCCTTAAAGGGGAGCTTCCAGCCCTACGGGGGAGCTGTGGCGAGCTACACTTATCGACGCTACAGTGATCGCCAGTTCTTCTGGGGCTCCAGTTCTTTCCATGGTCATCACGGTCATCATGGTCAGTGGCCCAATGATCGGACAGCCTCTTCGAACGCCTTTGACCTGGGCTTTAATGCTGGACTGGACTTGAAGGTGACTCATAATTTCAGTTTGGGCACCGAGTTCAGGTATATGGTCAATATGATCAATAACTCTCGGTCGGAGTTCTTGAACAGTCGCAGATTTTGGGCGACTTCGGTCACCTCTCCCATTGAGGAGTTCAGTTACTACTCTTGGACTCTCAACGGCAAAATACACTTTTAGTTAAGAATCCCTTTGTTGTTTATGATCCCCGTCACCCTCTGTGAGCCGGGCTTGGAGAAAACTCTAAGCCCGGTTTTTTCTTTGCCCTCGCAAAAGCTTCGTCTTACAATTCTGAGGCATGATCAGTAAGATTTTCCCAGTTTATTGCCGGCCTGAAAAAAGACAAAAGCTTCGTTCTCAGCCGGCCACTTTGTCCTTGGGATGGGCTGTCCTTTGGAGCTTGTTTATGGTTTTGGGGAGTCCTCGGGAGGCTATGGCTCAGGTGATTGAATCGACTTCAGTGGGGAGAGTGGCTGAACATGTCGTCACCTCGCGAGAAGTGCAGATTTATCGGCTTTTGGATGAGGCCCTCAGAGCCTCCTCTCCTGCCGATTTGCGCAGATTAAGAGGGCTTGAGCTTATACCTCTCGACTCTCCAACCTTCGTTCAAGAGGTGGGGCGGGCCCTGCTGGAGAGGGCCATTTATCTAGAGTCTCAGGCCTTTGATATTGGCCGGGTGAAAGTGGTGGATATTCCAGGGAGTTTGGAACTGGTCACCCAGCGATTGACTGGCTCGCAAACCTGGTCGGGCTTGCAGGCCTCTCAAGAGGAACTGAGAGAACTATTGGAGGTCAAGCTTAAGGCCACTGAGTTTGTCCGATTTCGTACAGACTCCTCTCTGGTGTTGATCACTGATGCGGAGGCCAAGGCCTATTTTGAAGCCCATCGCCATCGCTTTGGCGATCTGCCCTTTAGTGACTTTAAAGAGAATATTAAGCGAGCTCTGGGGGCCCAGCATATGGAGAGAAGGCTCGCCGACTGGTTTGAGGTATTAAAAACCAAGTATGAAGTGCAAAACTACCTTGTGGGACTTTGATGGGCAGATGGAGCGGGGGACAGGGGCTCCCCTCAGCCGAATTCAGGCCATGCATCGACTTCTTGAAGGCGTCTATGCATCGGCAAAAGATCCCATTGGCGGGAGCTGGAGCTTGGAGCAGCTGACCCAAGTGGCCGAGAGGGGGGAGTCTCTCTGTCTTTGGGCTCAGGGAGAGTTGGTGTCCTTTATCCTCTACCATCGACTTATGGATGGCTTGGACATCATGGTTTTGGCAACCTGCGTTAATCACCAGGGAAGGGGCCTTATGGAAGCTCTTCTTAATCACCTTTGTCAGAACCTTTATCCCCATAGCTCAGTCTGGCTAGAGGTGCACAGTGGGAATGGGCCGGCTCAGATGCTTTATGAAAAACTCGGCTTTCGCCGCTGTGGAGTGCGCCGTCGCTACTACCGGGATGGAGGGGATGCGATTTTGTATGCCTACTGATTAAGCCTTGCGCTAAGAATGATATTCTGGTATCTCCCAAAAGATCTGAGATGTCTGTTTGAGATATCAAAAAGGGCCTAATGGGCCCTTTTTTATTATTGAGTTGTACAATTGAGGGCCTTGGATTGACCTTCTCAACTGAGGGTCCGGCTTGAGAGGCTCGGGAGAAAAAAGTTTTTGTTTTCGTTAGGTCCTGAAATTAAAGGGAAAATCCAGAAGCTGGCCGAAGAGGCGAGTCGTCAGGAGGGCTGCGAACTCTATGATTGGGAGTACGTAGGTGGGCGCAGTGGACCCGTGCTTCGAGTTTATATCGATCGGGAAACTCAGCCGGTCAGCATCGATGACTGTGCCAATGTGTCTCGTTGTCTGAATCTGCTTTTGGACGCGGAGGACCTGCTCGACCAGGCTTACGAATTGGAGATTTCCAGCCCCGGTCTGGAGCGCCCTCTGCGCCAAGCTTGGCACTTCAGTAAGGCTTTGGGGCAGAGTGTTCAGGTCAAATTGACTGAGCCCCTGAGCTCTCCTGAGGGGCGTAAAATTAAAAGTCTCAGGGGTGTTTTGACGGACTTGCAGGGGGAGAATCTGGTTCTCCAAGGAGAGGGGCAAACTTGGACCTTGCCGATGAGTTCAGTGCAAAAGGCCAATACTCTTTTTGTATTTCCCGGGAGTGAGGACAAAAAAACCAAGGGCAAAAGAGGTAGGCTTTAAAGCCAGGGTGAGCCAAAGAGTTTGAGCTTGGAGAATGTTGAGTTGAAATTGGATACTTATCTTTTAAAGACAGTTTTTTAGAAGGGGAACAGGAAAGATGGCTGCAGAGAATATTTTTTCGGATTTGAGCCGTATTATCGAGCAAGTGGGAAAAGACAAAGGCATAGAGAAGCAAGTTGTCATTGATGCTGTGATTCAAGGTATGCTTCTGGCGGCTCGGCGGAAGTACGGGACCTATAGGGATATAGAGGCCCAGTACAATGAGGAAACGGGTGAGATTGAACTCTATGAGTTTAAAGAGGTTGTTGAGGATGAAAACTACATAGACGAGGAAATTGAAATTAAATTATCAGAAGCTTTGGAGCTGGATCCCGATGCCCAGGTCAACGACTCCATTGGGATCAAATTGGAGACCAAAGACTTGGGGCGCATTGCTGCGCAAACAGCCAAGCAGATCATTACCCAAAAAGTGAGAGATGCTGAGCGCGATATTATTTTTGCTGAATTTGAACAGCGCAAGGGAGAGATCGCTTCAGGGATTGCCCGGCGAGTGGAAAGAGGGGCTATTGTCGTGGATTTGGGACGAACCGAGGCCTACATTCCCCCGCGAGAGCAGATCCCTGGTGAAGCCTACAAACCGGGGGATCGAATTCAGGGTTACATCGCCGATGTTCGTCAGACGACTCGAGGTCCTCAGATTATTATGTCACGAGCTGATGAGCGCTATTTGGTGAAGTTATTTGAAATGGAGGTTCCAGAGATCTACGATGGGATCGTTGAAATTATGGCAGCGGCCCGAGAGCCTGGACAGAGAGCCAAGATTGCCGTGCGTAGTAAAGATGCGGCCGTGGACCCAGTGGGGGCCTGCGTAGGCATGAAGGGCTCCCGGGTGCAAACGATCGTTCAGGAGCTGAGGGGCGAGAAGATTGACATTGTCAATTGGGAAGAGGACCCAGCTCGCTTTGTTTGCAATGCTTTGGCTCCGGCTGAGATCTCCAAGGTTTTGGTGGATGAGACCAATCATGAAATGGAGATCATCGTGCCAGACCACCAGCTGAGTTTGGCGATTGGAAAAAAGGGCCAAAATGTGCGTTTGGCGGCCAAGCTTTCCCGCTGGAAATTAGATATTACTTCTGAATCCAGTCAGGCCATGAAGACGGCGGAGGCCATTTTTAACTTAATGCTTCTGCCTGGCATGACCCAAACTATGGCGCAAAACATCTATCAGTCTGGTTTCGCCAGCTTTGTGGAGTTGGCCAATGCAGAGTTGACGTCAGTGATGGCCATTCCCGGCTACGATTCAGAGGAAAAGGGGCAGAAGCTCATTGATGAAGCTAAAGCTCTCTTGGCCAGCTATGAGGCTGAGGGCAAGGAAATCCCTCAAATGCCCACTGTAAAAACAAAAGAAAAAGCCGCTGAGGGTGATGCCAAAACTCAGGCTGACCAGCGTTTGAAGGAAGAGATGGCTCAGCTAAAAGCCGCTGAGGGTGCAGAGGAGGTTGAGTGAGTCAGTTAAAGGTTTTTGAGTTCGCCAAAGAGCTGGGTTTAGAAACACTGGCTCTCATGGATAAGATTCGTGAGTGGCAGCTCCCGGTCAAGAGCCACATGGCCTCTTTGGACGAGGAGATGATGAAGGAGATTCGCTCTCGACTGGAGGGCCAGGCTCAAGCGGCTCAAGGGGCTAAAAAAGCTACCAAAAAGAAAGTGGCTAAAAAGAAAGCTGCTGAGTCGGCGTCAAAGGCTAAGAAAAAGACGGTCAAAAAAGCGGCCCCAGATGGTGGAGTGAGTCCGGCCAAAAAGACAGTGCGCAAAAAGACTAAAGCGGTGATTCGTCGTAAGGGAGGTGCCCTAGAGAAGAACCAGGATGCGGCTGAAGCCGCAGCTCAGGCTGCTGCTAAGGCGGCTGAGGAAGCTCAAGAGGCAGCCAAGGCGGCTGAGGAGGCTGCAGCCCTTGCCGCTGAAGAGCAAGGGTCTTCAGAAATAGCAGAGGGCTATACCGACTCCCCAGCACGAGGTGGAGTGAGCTCCGAAGCTGAGAGCACTGCAGTCCCTATTTCCTCTGCACCTGGTCGGCTTGAGTCCGGGGCAACAGGAGAGGGGGCCGCTCCTGTGGCTCGGCCTCGCGGCAACATTGTGGGGAGAATGGATTTGCGTCGAGTGATGCCGGTCTCCTCGCCGAGAGGGGGTGGGGCTCCTGGGAGTGCCGCCGCTGGGGCTGGGGCTCAGGCCGGAGGTGCGGGGTCTGCCGGAGGACTGGCGGCCCGTGGCTCTCGTTCAGCCCCGCGCAACTTGCGCACAGGCTTTTTTGCCGCTCCCAGTATGGACTTGGAACCCGCCGTAGATCCCTATGCTGAGAAAAAGGCTCGAGATGATAAGTTCGGCATTAAAAAGAAGCCTGGTGTTGGAGGGGGTAAAGAGGAGCCCGTACAGCACTTCTCAGCCACGGAGTTTCGCAAGCGCGAAGTGATTTTTCAGCCCAAAAAGAAGCGCTTGCAGGTGGGTCGAGAGGCTAAAAAGACCATGATCACCACCCCTAAGGCCTCAAAGCGGATGGTCAAGGTCTATGGAAGTATTAAGCTCAGCGAGTTGGCCCAACAAATGGGCTTAAAGGTGCCGGAGCTGATGAAGAAACTGATGGCATTGGGGGTTATGGCCAATATGAACACGGATCTGGATTTTGATACCGTGGCCTTGGTGGTCCCCGATTTCGGCTTTGAAGCTCAAAATCTTGAGCGCAGTGTGGACGAAGTGATTGAGGGGCTGGCTTTTGGCGACATCCAGGCCGAGCTTCAGCCCCGACCTCCCGTGGTGACGGTGATGGGTCATGTGGACCATGGCAAGACAACTCTTTTGGACTCCATTCGTCGTACGAATGTGGTTTCTGGGGAGGCTGGTGGAATTACTCAGCATATAGGTGCCTACTCGGTGAACCTGGACTCTGGGCAAAAAGTGACTTTTATTGATACCCCCGGTCACGAGGCCTTTACCGCTATGCGGGCGAGAGGGGCCCATGTCACCGATGTGGTCATCATTGTGGTGGCTGCCGATGACGGAGTTATGCCCCAAACCGCGGAGGCCATCAATCATGCCAAAGCGGCCGATGTACCCATTGTTGTGGCCGTCAATAAAATTGACAAGCCCGGAGCCAATGTGGATCGGATCAAGCAGCAACTGGCTGAATACGAGTTGGTGCCTGAGGAGTGGGGAGGGACCACGATCTTTTGCGAAGTTTCAGCCCTTAAAAATGAGGGCATTACGGAACTTCTCGAACAGGTTCTGGTGGTGGCCGAAATCCTGGAGCTCAAAGCCAACCCCAAGAGGTCGGCGTCAGGCACTGTCATTGAGAGTCGAATGGAAAAAGGACGAGGCTGTGTGGCCACCCTGCTGGTCAGAGAGGGAACTCTGACCATTGGACAAGATTTGGTGGCAGGAACTGTGGCCGGTCGAGTCCGCAGTATGCTCAACGACCGGAGAGAGACTGTAAAGTCAGTGGGACCTGGAGAGCCTGTAGAGATTATGGGGCTGCCAGAAACTCCTCAGGCCGGAGATCGCTTTGATGTGGTGAAAAGTGAGGAAGCCGCCCGTGAAGTGGCGGAAAAGCGAAAAGCCGCAAAGGTGGCCGAGGAGACACCCAACTCCAAGATGTCCCTGGACCAGATTTTTGCAAAACTCAAATCAGGAGATGTTAAAGAGCTGGCCATGGTTCTCAAGGCCGATGTGGCCGGAAGTATTGAGGCCATCAAGGGAATGGTGGAAAAACTGGCCACAGAGGAAGTGAAGGTCAAATTGATTCACTCAGCTGTGGGAGCGGTTTCTGAAAGCGATGTCTTACTTGCCAGCACAGCTCAGGCTCTGGTGGTGGGCTTTAATGTGCGTCCCGATGGAGGGGCGCAGCGGCTTGCCAAAGATAAGAACATTGAAATCAAATGCTACACCATTATCTATGAGCTCATCGATGATCTTAAGAAAGCCATGTCAGGGCTGCTCAGTCCCGATGTGGTGGAGGAGGCTCAGGGGCGAGCTGAAGTGCGAGAGACCTTCGTGGTGCCCAAAATGGGGACGATCGCCGGCTGCTCTGTGGTGGATGGAAAAATCTCCCGCAATCACCTTCTGCGCCTGGTGCGTGATGGCCGAGTGGTCTATGAGGGTAAAGTGGGTAGCCTGAGACGGTTTAAAGATGATGTCAAAGAAGTACAAAGTGGTTATGAGTGCGGAATTGGCATCGAAAACTTTAATGATATTAAAGTGGGAGACCTTATTGAGGCCTACACCCTTGAAGAAAGAGTGAGAGAGCTTCAGTGAGTCAGAGCCGCAGCCGACGTGTTGAGAGGGTGGAGCGAGAGCTCCAGCAGGTCATTGCCACCTACCTATTGAGTCACCTCAAAGGGCCCCATTTTGGCCTTATGTCCGTGGCTCATGTGGCAGTGG
Source organism: Bdellovibrionales bacterium (assembly GCA_007121385.1). GTDB lineage: Bacteria > Bdellovibrionota > Bdellovibrionia > Bdellovibrionales > UBA1609 > SKYF01. The sequence goes on along the minus strand of SKLV01000059.1, from coordinate 5,156 downwards.
GAGGAGATCTTCGTCAAGCCAAGGTCTATGTGAGTGTCTTGGGCTCAGAGCAAGACAAGGATCTGATGGAGGAAGCTCTCAATGAGCAGAGAGTGGATGTCCAAAACTATATTTCCCAAAAGCTCAGAATGAAGTTCTGTCCGCGACTGCGCTTTTATGTGGGACAGACCCCCGAGGTGGTGGCTGGCCCTGGGGACGAGGAGGTTTAAATGCCTTTAAATGGACTTCTCTTAGTGGATAAGCCGGAGGGCTGGACTAGCCACGATGTGGTGGCCAAAATCCGCAAACTTTTGAGGCAAAAAAGTGTTGGGCACTCGGGAACTTTGGACCCCATGGCCTCGGGCCTTTTAGTGATTCTTTTAGGCGAGGCCACCAAGCTTTCTGATTATATGCGAGCTGGAGAAAAGGTCTATTGGGCTAAAGTGCGACTGGGTGTGACCACGGACACTTTGGACAAGGAGGGGGAGGTACTTTCGAAAAAAGAAGTGTCCCTCAATCCTCAGCAGGTGGCTGCAGCGGTGGCCCAGGCAGAGGGCCCTATCACGCTGCCTGTACCCCTCTATTCAGCGGTGAAGGTGAAAGGCCAAAAACTCTACGACTATGCGCGAAGTGGTCAGTCTGTGGAGCCTCCACTCAAGCTCATGTCTTTTGAAGACTTGGCCATTGAGGAAGTGGGTCCCGACTATGTGAGCCTCAGGATGCGCTGCTCTCAGGGTAGCTATGTGAGGGCCTGGGCCGCTCATTTGGGAGAAATGCTGGGCACCGGAGCCATTTTGGAAGCTCTCCGCAGAGAGGCCTCAGGCCCCTATGGGATTGCTCAGGCCTTGAGTGTGGAAGAGTTGGGGCAAAAGTTGGATGGGCAGGAGCCCATGGCCTGGCCTCAGGAGTTGGGGAAGGCTTTTATTCCCTTGGCGGAAACTCTTCCCGATTGGCACAGCTTAGTGGTCAGTGGGCGGGATGAACGCCTTTTGCGCCATGGACAGATCTCGCGGGAGGTCTCCAGCCGTCTTATTGTTCATTCCAAAGAGGCCACCCGCCAAGGTCAGAGTCTGGGAGTCAAAGTGATTTCTTCTGAGGACAAAGGGGGGCTCCTGGCTCTGTTGGAGGCCCGTCCTCTACAGGGGCTTAAAATTCGTCGAGTTTTTCCTCCTCAGGCCACTTGTAAAAGTGATGGTGATGGAGTACGAAACCCTTAATTTGAAATAAGCTCTCTATGGCGAAGGCCAAAACGCCATGAAAGAGGGTACTGGAGGTATAAAATGGCAGTCGATAAGCACAGAAAAGAGGAATTGGTTAAAAAGTTCCGCCGCTCAGAATTGGACACTGGAAGCTCCGAAGTTCAGGTGGCTCTTTTAACTCAGAACATTCAAAACCTCACTGAGCACTTTAAACGCAATAAAAACGATATCCATGGGCAGCGTGGTCTCATCAGGATGGTCAACCGTCGGCGTAAGCTCTTAGACTACTTGAAGAGCAAATCCCCTCAACGCTACAGCACCTTGATCACTGAGCTGGGGATTCGCAAGTAGGTTAGACACCTTTGGAGTCCTCTTGCAGAGGGCTTCGAATGTTTTTTCCTTTGCCCACTCACTCTATTTGCAGCAGCATGAATGAAAGAAAATTTGAAGGAGATAAAATGAAACAGACTGTATCGATGGAAGTGGGTGGAAAAAAAATCACCCTAGAGACGGGACGTTTAGCTAAACAGGCGGACGGCTCTGTGTTGGTCACCAGTGGTGACAATATGGTGTTGGTCACTGTGGTCTCCTCAAAAAAAGAGTCAGCTCTAGACTTCTTTCCCCTGACTGTTGAGTACCAAGAAAAGTTTTATGCCACAGGGAAGATTCCGGGAGGCTATTTTAAGCGGGAGGGGCGTCCCACCAACTTGGCCACCCTGACGGCCCGGATGATAGATCGTCCCATTCGCCCCTGCTTTCCTGAGGGCTATCGCCATGAAACACAAATTGTCGCCACAGTGTTGAGCTATGATGGTCAGTTTCCTGTGGATGTTTTAGCCAGCATTGGGGCTTCAGCGGCCATTCATGTCAGTGACATCCCATTCAATGGCCCCACTGCAGCCATTCAGGTGGCTCGTATCAATGGACAGTTTGTCGCGAATCCCTCCATGCTCGAGTTGGAGCAAGCGGATATGGACATAGTTGTGGCGGGAACTCGCAATGGACTTCTCATGGTCGAAGGCGAGTCAAAATTTGTCAGTGAAGAAGAGGCCCTGTCGGCTCTTGAGTTTGGTCATAAGGCTATGGCTCCCATTTTTGAGGCCCAAGAGGAGCTGCGGCGTCTTGTCGGCTCCAAAGAAAAGCGCTCCTTTAAGGCTTTCGCCGTAGATGCAGATTTTGCCACTGAGTTGGAGAACTTTTTGAGTGAGCGTATTTCCAAAGCTCTTGCAGTCAGAGAAAAGCTCAAGCGCTATGAAGCCTTGGATACGGCTAAGAGTGAAGCCAAGGAGCAGTTTCTTGCCCCCTTGACGGACAAAGAGGAGATCGCTCTCCGAGAAAAAGAGCTTTCCCATGTATTTTCTGAAGTGACTTATAAGGTTTCCCGAGAACAGGTCTTAGACACTAAGACAAGAATTGATGGACGGGGCTTGAGTGATGTTCGTCCTATCGCCTGCGAGGTTGCCCTTCTGCCCAGAGCTCATGGTTCGGGACTCTTTACCCGAGGGGAAACTCAGGTTTTGGGAACAGTCACTTTGGGCACTGGGGACGATGAGCAGATGATTGATGCTCTTCACGGCCTGCAGAAAAAGCGCTTTTTGCTGCATTACAACTTCCCCCCCTTCTGCGTCGGCGAAACCGGGCGTATGGGAGGTCAGAGTCGGCGGGAGATTGGCCATGGCTTTTTAGCCGAGAAAGCTCTTCAGGCGGTGATCCCCGATTTTGAGAAGTTTCCCTACACTCTTCGGGTGGTGAGTGAAGTTTTTGAGAGCAATGGTTCCAGCTCCATGGGAACGGTTTGCTCAGGAACTCTGGCTTTATTGGATGCGGGAGTGCCGATCAAGGGCAATGTGGCAGGAATTGCCATGGGCTTGATCAAAGAAGGGGATCGAGTGGCCGTCCTTTCAGATATTTTAGGTGATGAGGACCACTTAGGGGATATGGACTTTAAGGTGGCAGGAACTCGAGAGGGCATTACCGCTTTGCAGATGGACATTAAGATCGATTCCATCAGCTTTGAAGTCATGCGCACCGCTCTGGCTCAGGCCAAAGAAGGTCGGGAGCATATTCTAAATAAAATGGAAGAGGTGATGAGCACCCCACGTGGTCAAATTTCCGAGTATGCTCCGCGCATTGAAACCATTAAGGTCAAGCCTGAAAAAGTCCGAGAAATTATCGGTGCTGGAGGAAAGGTTATTCGCGGCATTGTGGAGCAGACCGGGGTCAAGATTGATATTGAGGATGATGGCACCATTCATATTGCCTCTTCGGATCCAGAAAAATCGAAGGCGGCTATTGAAATCATCAATGGGATTTGTGCTGAGGCCGAGGTGGGCAAAACCTATAGCGGCAAAGTGGTGAAGATTATGGACTTTGGGGCCTTTGTAGAGGTCCTTCCCAACACCAGTGGTCTTTTGCATATTTCTGAAATTGCCCACGAGCGTATACGCCAGGTGACCGATGTTCTCAATGAAGGTGACACTATTGAAGTCAAGGTTCTTGACATTGATAGGGCCGGGCGAATTAAGCTGAGCCGCAAAGCTCTCCTTAGCAACGAGACCCATTGAGGTGCTGAGCTTTTGGTGAAAGCCTTTGAGTTTCAGCCAGAGTTTAACAAGACCCTTTTAGATCAGGGTGTTCGCGTTTTGAGCGAGCACCACCCCTACAGCCGTGCCACCTGCGCCAGTGTCTACGTGGATTTGGGGAGTCGTCATGAGCCTCAACCGCTTATGGGAGCGGCTCATTTTATTGAGCACTTAGTTTTTAAAGGTACAAAGACCCGATCCAGCTTGGATATTGCCAGAGCTTTGGAGGCTGTGGGCGGAGAGCTCAATGCCTTCACTGGTCGGGAGGCGACCTGTTTTCACGGAGCCACTTTAAAAGAGCATCTGCAGCTCAATCTAGATGTGCTTTTGGACCTGGTCTCCTCTGCCCAATTTGAACCAGGGGAGTTCGAGCGGGAGCGTCAGGTGATCCTGCAAGAGATCGACATGTCGGTGGATCAGCTGGAAGAGTATATTTTTGACCTCTATTTTGAACAGGTCTACCAAGGTCAGCCCCTAGGGCAGCCTATTTTAGGGACCAAGCAAAGTCTTTTGGGAATGAGTCGCGATCAGCTTTTTTCCTATTACCAGTCTTTCTATTGTGGCCCTCACTTAGTAGTGAGTGTGGCCGGGGATGTGGACCACAGCCAGTTAGTGGACTGGGTGGGAGACAAACTCAAGGAGTGGGCTCCTCAGCCGGCTCCGGATAAGAGACCCCTGCCCCCTCCCCAGCCTAAGGCCTTCCGCCATTGGGTGCAAAGACCCTCAGAGCAGGTGCATCTTGTGATGGGCTATCCCTCGGCCCCTTTTATGAGTCCTTTGCGCTTTGAATCCTATCTCGTTAATGCTCTTTTGGGCGGGGGAATGACCTCTAGGCTCTATCAAATTATTCGTGAAGAGAGGGCCTTGGCCTACTCCGTCTACAGTTTGCTCCACTCCTTTGTGGACAGTGGTTTACTGGCTTTTTATGCCGGCACTCAGGCTGAGAGTTTGGCTGAGGTGATGGGAGTGATTCGCGACCAGGTGGCCCTGTTGAAGACCCAAGGGGTCAGTATTGAGGAATTGGAGTTTTTTAAGACTCAAGTGAAAGGTCAGATTTTATTGGCCGCTGATGATATTGAAAATCGCATGAACTCCCTGGCCGTTAATGAGATGGTTTTTGGGGAGTACAGGTCGGTGGAGTCAGTGATTGGGGAAATTGAGAAGGTCAACAGGGACTCGGTGCAGGAGTATTTGGAGAGCTTTTTAAAACCTGAAGATTTGGGGGTCTTGATCTTGGGTGATCTTCCAGAAAGTCAGGCTGAACAGTGCTTAAAGGAGATTTGACATGGTTTTCGAAAAGGCCTTTCCCTTAGTTTTGAGAATTAAAGCTTTAGCCCATTTTCGCGGTGAGGCTCCAGCCTACCAGACTGCCGGGGCCAGTGGCTTCGATGTTCGA
>SKLV01000104.1 GCA_007121385.1 Bdellovibrionales bacterium | reverse complement strand
TTTCTCAGGCCCGTCATTGCGGCCGGCTTTTGGGGCCCCTTTCTGGTTTATGTGGAAAAAAACAGCTTCAATGCCGAGGATGAAACCTTTGCCCTGCGCTTTATTGATCTGGAGTACTTTCAAGGAGCTTTGGGCAACACCGCTTTGCCGGTGTTCAGCCTTCCCATCTCCAGTTCCATCGATTTGAATCACATTGAAGTGCGCCAAGGTCATCTTTATTTGAACGACACCGAGCTCAGTGTGGAGACCATGCGCTTTCTCTCTGGGGTCTTTCAGATCCTCTACAATGTGGCAGTCTCCCTAGTGGACCCCAGAACTTTTGCCTCTGCCGAGCTCCTCATTGAGCAATTGGGCCTGGTCTTTGACCGCAGCCTTTCGGCCAGTGGAGAGGTGGTGGAGCAGATGCTGATGAGCGCTGTGGGTGGCAGCGATAACCTGGACGCTCTGGTGGAAGGCCAAAAGAAAGCCCTCAGCACTCAGGCGAAAATTTCCCATCTGGAGTCCGACAAGGCCAAGTTGGAGGCTCTGACGGGCAAGTTGGAAAAGTCAGAGATGGCCAAAGAAGAGTACTTGCCCACCCTGGAAGAACTTAAAAAAATGATTGGCTCTCGCAAAGGACTGACTGAGGCCAACCACAGCTTGATGCTGTCGCGTAAATTTTTGGCCCGAGTGTCTATGTTGCTCGAGAGAATGGCTCACCCTCAGCCCATGGGAGCTCCTAAGCTTCTCAATGCCATGGCCATGGTAGCGGAAAGTGGTGTGTCGGGGAGGTCCGTGGATTTTCAGCGCAGCTATGCTGAGGCCAACCAACACCCCCTGTTTAGATACGGCAAGTATGGAGCCGGAGTGATGGCCGCAGCCCTTTTGGGCAGCACTCTGCCCGAACCCTATACAGTCAATGTGTTTCAGAGTCTGGACCTGGTGGAGATGATCAACACCCACATTTTTGGTTACCTGGCCCATACTGGCTATGGCGGCAATTTTGTGGATATTGTCTCTTTGGCCTCTGAGAAAATTGGAACCTCGGCCTCTTATGTAGGGGATCAGTTTTTTGCCGATGGTCGCTATCAGTACACCGGCACTCTGATGCTGGCCTTGACGGGTTTTTTAGTGACCATTTTTGGGGTTCCCCATCTACTCACCAATACCACCAAGGCCTTTAAGTATATGTATTCCGAAAAAGGCAGGTACAGCGAGCAGGTGAAGAGCAAGGCCATGTCCCGATGGCAGGCCATCAAGCAGCTCTTTATCGACTTTGAGGACCAAGAGCGCAAGGTCTATGATCAGGCTGCTGCCGAGGCCGAACAAGAGGCTTTGGAAAAAGCTATGAAGGCCAATGAGGCCAGCCAGTCCGCTCGGGTGGAAAAAATCTATGAGGGAGTGGAAGAGGAGCTTCGTCAGCAGGAGGAGTTGGCCCGCCGACAGGCGGAGGACAGTATTGCTCGGGAGTTGGTGCAAGGGGGATTGGCCACAGGCCAGCGCCTGAGCTTTGACTCCAGCCCCAAATCAGCACCTATCATAGATATGACTCAAGGGGAGTCGGGAGCCTGGACCCTGGGCGACTACAAGACTCAGGCTGTCTTTCCGGTTGAGGAGGCTCTGTCCGACCAGATCGCCGACATTGAGGATTCCACTGAAGCGGTTAGAAGGGTGGAGCAGGCCCTCGCTGAGCAGGGCAAAGAGATCCGCAATATTGAAACCTTTGGGCAGGCCATCCGGCAGTTTGCTTTGAGCTATCCCAGTGTCACCAATACAGCCGCCGTATTGGCCAAGACTTGGAACCTGATCTTTATCACCAGGAACTTCGCTATCAAGCCCAGAACCTGGTATATGGTTTTGGTTTTCCCCAATTACTTTAAAGTGACCTCCAGCTCTTTTGAGAAAGCGGGTCACATTCCCACCCTCTTTGATGGAGGGCGAGATGACACCCTTCACTTTTGGAGCAACCGCATTGGAGCCAAATTTGGCAAAGAGAGCCTGAACAATCTATTGGCCTTTGAAAAGACCATTTTGCATGTGGAGGCTGAGGCCTATCAGGTGGCTTTGGAGAGAGGCATTGAAGCCTTGATTCAATACACTCAAAGGCCTGATCATCTAAAAGATTTGTTTGACTCCTCCCAGTTGCCTCGGGGTTTGGTGCCTCGAAAACACATCAATGATGGGGCAGTGGCGCCCAGCACAGGGATTCAGGGTATCAGTGATGCCAAGGTGGGAAGGCTGTCCAAAAAGGAGTCCACCTTCTTCCAACACTTTGTGGTCAGCCTTTATAGGGACCTTGTGGAGGACTACTTAAAAGACTTTTTGGCCGGCAAAGGCGAGTCACCCATTGAGTTGGCTCAGGTCAGCTCCCGCCAGGTGAAGTCTCGGGCGGCTCAGTTTGTGGAGGAGCTCAAGGGTTTTCAGCCTCCTGAGAAGGCCCCAGGGGTGGACGATCGAGTTTGGCAGGCCCAGCAGAAAGAGTATCAGGCGAGGAAAAAGGAACTGAGGCTGAAACTCAGGGAGGTAGCCACCCATTTGGTGGAGCGCTCGGGAGCTTTTGAGAAGAGCCGAGCCATGGCTGAGGACTGGTCCCACGCCATTGACCGCTTGACAGTTCGCGCGGAGGGCAGCTTGATGAACTCTCTGCACCCTCAACAGACCCAGATCAGTCGTTATACGACAGCGGCAAGAAAACTGAAAAAGTTTAAGGCTCTGCTGCGGGCTGTTCGCCACCAGTTGGCGAACCTGGTGGTGTCTTTCCCTGTGACCTTTGGGGGAGTGATGGTGCTCTATGCCGGGGTCTTTGATGGAAGCCTTATGCAGCCCATCCACGAGGAGGCCTTTGGTCCCAACTCGGCCTTTCACGGCTCTCTTTACATTTACTTTAATTCCTTTTTGGCGGGGGCCATTATTGGCTTTATGGCCGACACCTGGATGAAGTTGCAGCAGGATGATCGCCTGGATGCTATGGGCAGTTTTGATAAGGTGCCCTCGGTTAAGGACAGTAAAAAAGGTTTTTGGCGCTACTATTTTAAAAACGCTTTTAAGAATCCGGTGAACCGCTGGATTGATAATCAGCTTTACTATTCTTATTTAATTTGGGCCAATATTCCCGCCTACTTTGTGATGGCGGCAGTCACCCATTGGCTGGTCTTCCAGCGCTTTGACTTAGGTCTCTTTATGGGGACCTTGATCTTGGCCTTTGTCACTCCCTTTATGGGGATAGGACTCAAGTTTGACCAAGCCTATGAGTTGGCCGCCAGTTGGGTGGCAGCCAAATTCCCCCGCCGACTCAGGGGGCACCCGGAGATCCAAAAACAGATCCGCTCAGATCTGCAGAAAAAGCGCATCTATCACCAAGTGGGGCACTCTATTTATGGCGAGGTGGTCAGTGCTTTTGAGAGCCTGGTGGCCCTGATGGATCATCCCACTCATGGCAAAAGGGCTTTTTTGAGCACCATCTTCTTTGGCTACCAGCCGGAGGAGATCATCTCGAAGGGCTTACAGGGTGTAGTCAAGGTGGCCGGTTGGATTCCGGGAGTGGAGTCGGCGGCCACGGCCTGCGAGTTTTGGCTCACCAACAACAACGCCAGCCTCAACCCAGATCGGCTGATGCAAAGGCCCACCAGAGAGTGAGGTTTTTAATGGGACAGGGAGATGGTGGCGAATCAAGAGTCTGTGGCCGACTTTAATTACCGGGGAGAGATCCCCGGGTCTAAGTCTCTGCTCAATCGGCTTTTGATTTGTGCCTCCCACTGTCCACGACCCTTCGAGATTGTGGGCCACTCCAGCTGCGAAGATGTGGAAAAGATGAGCCAGAGCCTCCAGGCTCTGAGGCTGGCGAGCGAGGCAAAGACCACAGAGGGCTTGGGCCTTGCTGAGGCGGGAGCTTCTGTCTCCGTGCCCAGAGCCCAGGGCCGATTGGACTGCGGCTCAGGGGGAACCACTTTGAGGTTTTTGGCTTTGAGGGCCTCCCGGCTTCCGGGGCGCTGGACTTTGACCGGCACCGAGCGCCTGTTCAGCCGCCCCCAAGGGGCTCTTGTTGAGATGGCTCAGTCCTTGGGAGTGAGCTTGCAATTGCAGAGATCAGCCCCTGAGGCTGGAGTTGGGGCGCTTGAGGTGTCCCTAGATCCTGCCCGGGGAGGCTTCCCCACCTTGGTGGTGGACTCTCAGGGCTGGCAAAAGCCTCAAGGGCCTGTGCTGATTGATGCCAGTCGATCCAGTCAGTTTCTCAGTGCTGTGGTCTTAAACGCCTGGGACCTGCCTTTTGAATTAAAGCTGCATGTGGTGGGAGGACTGGCCTCTCGGGGCTATTGGGAAATGACCAAGAAACTGGTGATCGATCTTGGCATGGAGCTGAGGGAAGAGTCCTCTGTCCAGGCCCTTTGCGAGATTGTGATTCCCCCAGGTCAGCAAATCAAGAAGACCAGTTATGTGGTGGAGCCAGATATGAGTTCGGCCTTCACTGTGGCCGCATTGGCCGCTCTCGGCGGCCAGGTGGAGCTGCTCAATTTTCCTCAACAAAGTCTTCAGCCCGATGCCGTCTTTGTGGAACTCCTTCAGCAAATGGGAGTGAAGGTGGAGTTGGAGAACTCTGCGAGGACGCATCCAGGGGCTCTGTCGCTATTGCGAGTCCAGGGCAATTCTTCCAAAGCTCTTCGGCCTTTGACAGTGAATTTGGAGTCCTGTCCTGATCTGTTTCCGGTTTTGGCCGTACTCTGTGCTCTGGCGCCGGGGCGCTCCCGTCTGTTTGGGGCTCCTCAACTGGTGCACAAGGAGTCCAATCGCATTGTCAAGGTGGCCGAGTTATTGAACTTGATGGGACGAGAATGTGAACTCACTGCCGATGGCTTGGTCATTGTGGGTAAAGCTCCAGACGGGCCCCGGCTAGGGGACAGATTCTCTTCCTCTGTAACCCTCTTTGATCCCGATCAAGATCACCGACTGGCTTTTGCTGCAACCCTGGCAGCTCAGGCGGGCTTTGCGATTCAGGTGAGTGACCCCAGCGTGGTGAACAAGAGCTTTCCCGAATTTTGGCAAGTGGTCGCCGAGGGGCGGGGGCGGCAGTGAAGATCACTTTGATTGTTGGGCACCGAGGCACAGGCAAAACCCAGCTCCTTGAGCGGATCAAAACCTATGCGGCCCCCAAGTCAGAGCCAGAGGCTCAGCCAGAGGGAGAGGCACAGCCAGTGAGTGTCTATGACTTGGATGCCTGGATTGAACAGAGTGAGGGGCGAAGCCTCCTCGAGATATTTTCCGCTGAAGGGGAGGCCCGTTTTCGTGAGTTAGAAAAAGAGAGCTTGCGCAAGCTCTTGGCCCAGATCACAGAAAGCCCCGCCCGAAGTTTTACAGGAGAAGCAGTTTCCCCTCAGGGAAGGGTCTATGTGTCTCTAGGGGCGGGCTTTGACCTGGATGCCAGTTTAGGTGATCTGTTGGGAGAAATAGAAAAGAGAAAGGATGGGGGCTCTGGGGCTTCTGTGGAGATTCTCTGGTTGCGTCGGCCCACAGACTCAAAAGGACGGATTTTTTTGCATAGGCCAGCTCTTTTGCCAGGCACTCCGGCGCTGGAGGAGTACATGATCAAGTATGGCCCCCGCCAAGAGAACTACAGGCGATGGGCCGATGAAGTTTTGGAAGTCAGCGAGGGCTTTGATCGCCCTAACCCGGCGGAGGCCTCTTTCCTCACCGGAGAGTTGAGTTCCGTGGGCGGAGTGCTGACCCTGTTGCCCGAGAACCTTCGCCACCGTGAGCAGGCCCACAGATATTTGGCCAAGCGCTTAAGCTGGGGCTTAGACTTTTTTGAGCTGCGAGAGGACCTGTTAAGCGCTGAGCCGGTGGGCTGGGTGCTTGAGTTTTTTCAAAAACACAACAAGCTCTCCCAACTGCTGTGCAGCTACCGCTCCCCTTCAGCCTCCCGGCAGATCCGCGAACTCTTTGCCCAAGTGGTGCAAGGAGGGGGAGCTGTGGACTGGGCTCTGGAGCTGGGGGCCGTGCCGGCGGAGATTTTATCTCTGTCGCCAAAGTTTCTTGTGCTGTCTCTGCATGAGCTTAAAAAGGGTGAAAGTCTTTTAGAGGGAGCTCATCGACTGCAGTCCCAGGGCAGAGCTCTGGAGTTGGAGGGCTCAAGTAAGTTGTGCCTGAAGTTGGCCCCCATGGTGAAGAGCTTTGCCGAGCTGAGGGAGGGACAGGACTGGCTTAAGTTACAGGAGGCACCGAGGGCTGAACAGGCACGAGAGGACGGACAAACTTTAGGTGCTGGGAGTGGCCTCCTCTTTAAAGTTTTCTTGCCGCGCTCTGAAGGGGGGCGTTGGGCCTGGTACCGCCTGCTGATGAAGCCAAAATTCAAACTCAATTTTTGGCGGGAGTCAGAGGGCTCCAGTGGGGATCAGCCCAACTTTCTGGACTGGTGTCGGCATCGGGTGGACTTGAACAGGGGCTTTGCGGCCATCTTGGGTCAGCCCGTACTGCACAGTCTGACTCCGGCGGAGCAGGGCGAGTTCTTTGCGGAGCGAGGCATGAATGTTCTGCGCATTGATCTCAGTCCTGAGGAGTGG
>SKLV01000038.1 GCA_007121385.1 Bdellovibrionales bacterium | reverse complement strand
TATCACTTTGTAGCGAGCAACGAGAGCTTCTATGTCTTTACTAAAGGTCTTGGCCACGGCCTCCTTCACCCGGCGGCGCAAAGAGGTCATTCTGCTCACCAAATTCTTAAACTTAATGACAATCCGATTGATGGTCTTGCGATTGAAATTAATCGACTCAAAGTTGGCCATTAGGTCTTTATTGTATTTTTCCAACTCTTCAGCGGCTGCTTGAGCCTCTTTGGAGTCTCGGGGGGCCTCTTTGAGAACGGCAAAGACCTTGTTGGCCTTTTTCTGATAGCGTTTCACATGGCCAATGAGTTCATGGATCTTCTCGATGTACTCCTGCTCGTCGTACTGAGTCTCTTCGTCCTCAAGACCCCGAAAGATGGCCTTGACCTTAATCCGGCCCTCATCCAGCCGCTGACCCAGCTGGATGATCTCGTTGGTGCCTATGGGAGACATCAAAATGGCCCGGACAATCTCTCTCTCCCCCTCTTCAATTCGGCGAGCAATCTCCACCTCCCCTTCACGGGTCAAAAGGGAGACACTGCCCATTTTGCGCAAGTAGAGGCGAACGGGGTCATTGCTCTTAGAGTCCTCCTCCACCTCAACTTCTTCCTCATCAGCCTCCTTGTCCGGGTCGGCCAAAAAGAAGGAATCTTCCCCTTCCTCTTTCTTATTTTCTGACGAGTCTGTAATTTCTACACCATTGACCTCAAGAGCCTGCATCAGCATATCCAGGGCTTCGGCGGCTATAATTTCTGCCGGCAAAAGCTCGTTGATCTCGCCAATGGCAATGGGTCCTCGCTCCTTAAAGATTTTGGTAAATCTTTGAATTTCTTCACGAACTTGTTCGATTTGAGCTTCAACCGAAAGCTCTTTTACGGATGGTTGGGACCCTGGGGACGGTGTTTTTTTACTCATTCTTTTGCTCCAAAATTAGGCTTCAGATGATTCCGACTCTGGCTTCAGAGGCAGTCTTTTCCTTTGGACATTCATAATCTGTTCCAACTTGTCTTGATGATCTGTGGTTCCCATCTGTATCTGCGACCGAAGGGCCAAGGCCAGCTGTTTTGTGGTGGTGCTGGCATAGGCGCGCTGGACACGCTGGATACAATCACTGATCAGTTTATTGGCTCCCTCCCGATTTAAATCCGCAAGCTGCCGGTCCATATGCAGGCCCAAAGCGGAGGGTGGCTCCACCCGGCTTGCGAAATAGGCTGATAAATTATCAAATTCACTTGGTATTTGTCTATAGCGTTCAAAGATCCAGCCGAGTAGCTGACGCAGACCTGGGTGAGTGAACTGCTCCCCCACGCCTGAGGCCTCAATCTGCGCCAAATATTCCCTGCGAGCCAAAGCCAAATTAACTAAGAATAACTCGGCCTTAGGAGGATTTTGCAGGCTCAAAGGGGCCTGGCTCTCAGAGGGTTCAGGAGAACTGGGTTGGAGGGGGGCCGCCTCGGTGCCTTTTTCTTGCCTGCTGTCCCGCCGCGGCAAACCCGAGGCCTGAGAGGACAAGGAGCGCTGAATCCATTGAGAACTGACTTCTAAGGCCTCGGCCACCTGCTGGAGGTAGAGGTCCCTAAGCCTTTGATCGGCCACATTGGATAAAACAGGGCCTATTTGATCAAGGACACTGACCTTGTCGGCAGCTGTTCCGTGATAGTGGGCCAGCTTGCGGTCTAAAAACCAGCGGAACAGCTCGGGCGCTCGCTCCACCAAACTCAAAAGCTCCTCACTGCCCTTTTGGCGAATGAACTCATCTGGGTCCAATTTTTGGGGCAGGGTCAGAGCGCGAGGAAAAAGCCCCTCGGCCAATAAAAAGCTCAGACTCTTTTCCGCCGCCGCCTGACCCGCCCCATCTCCATCAAATAAAACCACCACATGGCGAGTGTAGCGCTTGAGCAGGCGAGCATGATCGGCGGTGAGAGCTGTCCCCAAAACAGCCACCACGTTGGTAATTCCCGCTTGATAGAGGGACAAAAAGTCGGTGTAGCCCTCCACCACCACAGCCAAGTCTTTAGAACTGATGAATTTAGCCGTTTCGTGAAGGCCGTAAAAAATGCGTCCCTTGTGAAAAATCTTGGACTCCGGGCTGTTGATATACTTGGGCAGCTCTGCCCCTAAAACCCGGCCGCCAAAGCCGATGTACCTCCCCTGAGGAGAGACAATGGGAAACATCACTCGGTGACGGAAAACATCATAAAAGCCATCGCCCTGGCTGCGGGCTTTGATCAAGCCCAGGTGCTGAGCTTGGGCCAGGGGCACTTTTTGCCTCTCCATGGCCTGCAATAGGCTTTGCCAACTGTTTGGAGCATAGCCAATTTGAAATTTGGCGATCATCTCGGCCGTCAGTCCCCGAGACTTCAGGTACTCCCGCACGGGGTGGTCCAGCGGTAAACGCAAAAGCTGCTGATGATAAAACTGGCTGGAAAACTCGTTGATTCGCCACAGGAGCTTGCGCTCCTCTCTCTCTTTGGCCCCAAAGCCTCCCAAGACGCCTGCCCCCTCCTGGGATTCGGCGGGCAGAGCCAAACCTGCTCTCTGGGCCAAGTGCTCAACCGCCTCGGGAAAACTGAGCCCCTGAAGGGCTTGAACAAAGGTGTACACATTGCCCGCTTTTTTACAGCCAAAGCAGTAGTACAGCTGCTTGACCTCGTTGACAGAAAAGCTGGGGGTCTTGTCGTTGTGATCGGGGAAGGGACACACCCCCACATGATTGTGGCCAGTGCGCTTGAGCTGAGTGTATTGACTGGCAATGTCCAAAAGGTTGGTGGACTCCCGAACCTTCTCTATAAAGTCCTGACTGAATTTCATGCCCTTCCAATCAGCAAAATGGAGTCTTTCTTCGCTCTAAGAATTATTGGCCCAACTTGGCCTTGACCAACTCGCTGATCATGCGGTTGTCGGCCGCCCCCTGAGTCCGAGCCTGGACTTCTTTGATCACTGCCCCCATCTGTTTCAACTCTGTGGCCCCAAGTGCCGCCACCACCTCGTTGACAACAGACTCCAGCTGCTCCCGGCTCATGGCCTGAGGCAGGTACTCTTCAACAATCTTGAGTTCAGCCCGCTCTTTGTCGGCCAAGTCCTGGCGTCCAGCTTCTTGGTACTGCTCAATGGACTCGCGGCGCTGCTTGGCCATTTTTTTGAGGACATTTAACACCTCAGGCTCTTCGATGGCCTGAGGTCGCAGTTCAATTTCTCGATTCTTGATGGCTGACTGAATAAAACGAATGGTGTCTAAGCGCAGCTGATCTCGGCTTTTCATGGCCTCTTTAAGGTTGGCCATTAGTTTCTCTCGTAAAGTCATTTTATTATTCCTCAGCCTATTAAAGGACCCTTTGGTTTTAGGGTCCAAACTTTCTCATCTTTTTAACCACTCGCTTGCGCGCGGCCAAAGACTTCTTTTTTTTCCTCACGCTGGGCTTTTCATAGTGCTCTCGCTTTTTCACTTCCGAAAGCAAGCCCGACTTTTCACAGGATTTTTTAAAACGACGAAAAGCCTGTTCAAAAGATTCGTTGTCACGAATGCGAACCAATGCCAAATTGATCACCATCCTTTCCTAGCAAGGCCGTAGGAATAGCAAAGCTGAGGCCAAATGACAATTATAACGCGAGGCAATAGATATGAGCTCCCAGGTGGAATCTCCCCCAAACCATGAATTTTGGATGCAGAGGGCCTTGGGACTGGCTCGCCAGGGGGCGGCGGAGGGAGAGGTCCCCGTGGGAGCCTTGATCCTGCAAGAGAGCCCAGATGGGACCTTAAAGCTGGTGGCCGAGGCCTACAACCAGAAAGAGGGGGATAACAGCGCCCTCCACCACGCCGAGCTCCTGGCGATCCAGAGGGCCTCGGAAAAGCTGGGCCGCTGGCGGCTTTCCGACTGCTGGCTCTATGTGAGCCTAGAGCCATGTGTGATGTGTGCCGGGGCCATTGTGGCGGCCCGCCTGAAACAGGTCATTTACTCCACTCCAGACCCCAAGGCTGGGGCTGTGGAGTCCCTCTACCAGGTTTTAAGTGATCCCCGCCTCAACCATCGCCCTCAGGTCCTCAGCGGAGTCCTTCAGTCCGAGAGCTCCCAACTTCTCAAGGACTTTTTCAAAGCTCGGCGCAGCGGCCATCCTTTCCCTTGATCCTAGGACCGCTTATTGCTACCACTAATCCGGTTCATGGAGAGGTGGCCGAGTGGTTGAAGGCGCACGCCTGGAACGCGTGTATAGGTCAAAAGCCTATCGTGGGTTCGAATCCCACCCTCTCCGCCAATTGGTGCCAGGCCCTGTTTGGATATGCGGCGAGTCTGAGTTTAAGCTCCACCCCTCCCTCACAGGGAGATCGTTGAACGATATTAATATCGTATAGATAAATCGTCTACACTTCACAAAGTGTTGAAGGAGTTTTCTATGGCTGTCAAAGTATCCTCCAAGTACCAAGTCGTTATACCTGAAAAAGTCAGGGAACTATTAGGACTTAAACCTGGAGTGCAAGTCGATGTGATTGCCAAGGGCGGCTTAGCTTATATCGTGCCAATTCCATCCATAGAAAACCTAAAACAAAATTTTGAGAAGAAGCTATCAAATAAAAATATAAGAGACAAAAAGGACCCAAGACAAAAATTTTAATTTAGCTGTTATCAAATCGAGAAGATGTGAGTTTTTTATTAAAATCACTACAAATTGACAAGGTCCCCTCAAAGAGCTACCCCTCAAACCATGGAATTTTTGATAGTTCTTCTTATACTTAACGCCATTATTTTGGGGGCTAACTTTTCCTTTTTTCTGGTTGGCGGTCTTCCCTTCCAAAAAGATCGCGAGCGAGCCCCCCTGCATATGGGCAAAAAAAGATATAGCGTGGAGCGCCTTGCAGTGGGAATCTCCACATCCACTTTGGGCGTGAGCTGGCTTGTGGCTTGGGTGTATTTCATGATGAGCCGGTGGGACTCCTTTGTTATACAGTTCGACACACTTTTACTCCATGTCAGTCTCCAACTACTCGCTGCCCTAATTCTGATTTTGGCTGGCATCGCTCTGTTTGGAAAATGGAAGCGAAGCAGAGGAATCTTTTTGACTAGCATGGCTCTGCTCATGGGAAGTATTGTACTGGCCATTGCCATTTATGGGCCACGCGGCCATGGCAGCCCTCTTTTTATGTATCTTTTTGGTATGTCAACTCTTGTTGTTGGGGTGATGTTTACCACCGCCGCCTATCTCTTAGGTCGACTCCTCCACGACTGGGATGAGCAGCTGCCAAAGAACCAACCGACTTGACAATAGTTTTGACCACCCCATCCTTTTAACACCGCAAGCTCTATTCGGACCTGTCAAACCTGCAAGTCGATCACTTGGGGGCCTGGCGCCATCAGAGCCTCACGCCGCAAGGCGAAGCTTTAAAATCCGATCTGACTTGCCCCCTTGCCATATTGCCATTAGGGTCCAGCCCTATGAGTTTTGGACCTAACGGACGACATCGAGGGGATGAGGACTTTGAGCGGATGCTCAGAGAATTTTCCCAATTTTTTAAAGGGCGAAACCTTTGGGGGCCCTTTGCCGCTGTCACTGCTGGCCTAGTGGTGATGATTGGCCTCTTTGGCCTGTTCTACACTGTGCAACCGGATGAAGAGGCCGTGGTCTTGCGCCTGGGCCGCTATGTGGGGACTCAGGGCCCGGGCCTCCAATTTAAAATCCCCTACGGAGTGGACCGGGTTTACAAGCTGCAAACTCAGCAGGTCCTCCAGGAGGAATTTGGTTTTCGCACCACCCGCACTCATCGACAAACTGGCTCCGATTACAGGAAAACGGGCTTTTCGGCAGAATCGCTGATGCTCACCGGAGACCTCAACATCGCCGATGTGGAGTGGGTGGTTCAGTACCAAATTGCTGACCCCTACAAGTTTTTGTTCTCCACCACCGATCCACAAAAAAACATCCGCGATGTGTCTGAGGCCATTATCCGCCGAGTGGTGGGTGACCGCTTAGTGAATGCCGTCTTCGAAAGAACAGGAATGGCCACAGAGTCTCGATTATTAATCCAGGAAATTTTAGACAATTACGATATGGGAATCCGGGTCATTGCCATTGAGTTTCAAGATGTTTTACCTCCAGAGAGCGTTCGACCCTCTTTTAACGCAGTCAACGCCGCTCGCCAGGAACTGGAAAAACTCATTAACCAAGCCGAGGCCCGCTACAACAAAGTGATCCCGGAAGCGCGGGGGCGGGCCGAGCAGACCATTGCTCAGGCTGAGGGACGAGCCCAAGCCATTGTCAACCGAGCCCGCGGTGAAGCGGACAAATTCAACTCCATGTTAACTGAGTATCGTCGAGCCCCGGCTATCACTAAAGAGCGCCTTTACCTTGAGGCCATGGAGGCCCTTTATGAAAAGGTCAAAAAAATCACCATTGTGGATCCCAGCGTGAAAGGGGTTTTGCCCATCTTCAGTGCTGAGGGGCTTTCTCCCTCCCAGACCCCAAGGAGAGAAAATTGATCAGAAGCATCCTTCCACTGATTGTTGTGTCTCTCAGCCTGGTTGTGGTGGTTGTGGCCATGAACTCACTTTATGTGGTTCCCGAAGCCAAGCAGGTAGTGGTTACTCAATTTGGGCGGCCCGTGGGTCAGCCGGTCACCCAAGC
>SKLV01000107.1 GCA_007121385.1 Bdellovibrionales bacterium | reverse complement strand
CTTCGTAGCCCAAAAACTGGGTGGCCCCTAAGCTCTCTTTGAGCGAGTAAAACATCTTTGTTTGATCCTCTTGGGCCGAAAACTTGCCGGCTCGGCGGGATCTCTCCTTTTGCTCGGCCATCAGCTGTTCAAAGCCCTGGTGGTCCACCTCCAAGCCCTGCTCCCGCAGCAGCAGCTCGGTCAGGTCCACGGGAAAACCCTGGGTGTCGTAGAGCTGAAAGACCACCTTTCCCTCAAGCTGAGATTGGCCCTCACCTTTTAAGCGGTGGATTTCTCGGTCCAAAAGATTAAGGCCGGTCTGTAGAGTCTTGCGAAAGCTCTGCTCCTCCAGCAGCAAGTACTTTTCAGCCAACTCCTGGTGGCGCAAGTTCTCGCTGTACTCCTCGCCCAGACTGGCAAAGACGGCGGGCACCAGCTTGTGCAGCACCGGTTGCTCAATGCCTAAGGCGTTTAGGTGGCGAATGGCCCGGCGAAGGATCCGGCGCAGCACATAGCCGCGGCCCTCGTTGGAGGGCAGCACCCCGTCGGTGATCAACATGGTGGAGGCCCTTATATGGTCGGCCACCACTCTCATGCTGGTGGCAGCCTTGGAGTCCCTGTAGGACCGGCCAGAGAGTTTTTCCACTTGGCCTACGATGCCTTGAAAAAGATCGGTGTCGTAGTTGTTGTAAACTCCCTGAAGGGCAGCGGTGAGCCTTTCCAGTCCCGATCCCGTATCAATACAGGGGTTGGGCAAGGGGCGCTGAAGGATTTTATCCCCCTCGCGGTAGCGCTCAAACTGCATAAAGACCAAATTCCAGATCTCCACATAGCGGCCTTCGTCGTCCAGAGGACAGTCCTTGATCACCGCCTGAGGGTCGGAGTGCTCAGGTCCGTGGTCAAAAAAGATCTCCGAGCAGGGACCGCAGGGGCCCGTCTCTCCCATCTCCCAAAAGTTGTCCTTGTCGCCGCGAAAGAAAAACCTCTCCTTGGGGATTTTGATCTCCTTAAGCCAAATGTCGGCGGCCTCTTGGTCTGAATGATGGGCAGTGATCAGGAGCTTCTCGGGAGGAATTTGCATCACCTGGGTGAGAAACTCCCAAGCCCAGTGGATGGCCTCAGCCTTAAAGTAGTCGCCAAAGGAAAAGTTGCCCAGCATTTCAAAAAAGGTGTGGTGGCGGGCGGTGAAGCCCACATTTTCCAAATCGTTGTGCTTGCCGCCTGCGCGCACACATTTTTGCACGGTGACCACTCGGGAGTCGGGGGCCTTGGTGCGGCCGGTGAAGTAGTCTTTAAACTGAACCATTCCCGCATTGGTGAACAAAAGGGTGGGGTCGTCGATGGGAATCAACCCGGAAGAGGGCCACTTTTTATGGCCTTTTTGTTCAAAGAACTGGACAAACTTTTTGCGGATTTCAGCACTGTTCATAGGGCCCTCTCAAGTCTTGTCTCAGTCATACATTTAGGCCGAGAGTCCTTCAATGGCTTTTTCCAGGGCCTGTTGGGGGTCGGGCCAGCTCGAACTCTGGCCCTCTTGGTTGGGGCCGGACACCAGGGCTCTCAGCTGAGGCCACAGGGGATGTGTGGGCTGGTTTAAGATCTCTAGGGCGGTTTTGTGGCTCTGGCAGTAGTCCTTGAGGTTGCCCGTCTCTAGACACAGCAGCTGGGGCTCGACATGGGCCAGGACCTTGGCTCCCTGGCTTTGGATGGCTGGCAGCAATCCGTCATAGATGATGTTTTCGCCCAAAGGCAGACTAAAGACTTCGGATGAGACCAGCATAATTCCTGAGTAGTGGTAGGCTTTGAGGGGGCCGGGGCCTGTCTGGGGCTTTAAGCCAAAGTGCTGCACCTGGTTTGAGCTGTCCAACCACACCCCGCCAAAGTCCAATCCCGCTCGAGGGTGAGGAGTCACCAGCAAGGTGGCCAGGGCCTCTTGCTCCAACTGTTGCTTCCATATCTCGGCTAGATTTTTTTCTGCAGAGGGACTCAAAACCACCGAGTCCCCATTGAAGAGCCAAATCTGCTGGGTGGGAGGGGATCCTCCCTCGGAGGCTTGGCCAAAGAGCCCCTGCTCTTGGGCAAACTTTAGTCCTCCGCCGCTGCCCAAAAGCTGATCCTTTTCCTCGCTCACTTTCAGCTCGGGTGCGGGCCCCAAGAGGGGAAGGACTTGGAGGACAGTCTCTGGCCGGTGGTGAACATTGACCACAGCTTGCTTGACTCCGGTCAGCTTGAGCCAGTGATGGGCATAGCTGATCATGGGCTGGCCCAGAAAAGGCAGAGCCGGCTTGGCCACAAAGTTGGTGTAGGGCTTAAGCCTTTCTCCTCGACCGGCTGCAAAGATCATGGCCGAGGCAAGGTGATCAGCTTTCGGGTTCAAAGTCTGTCTCCAGCAGTCCATGGTCCTGGATCAATTGGGCAAAGGCCCGGTATTGGGGAAAGCCCTCAAGGGCCTGGTGCACCCTCTCAAGAGTGGGCTGGATGTATTTGAGATAGCGCACATCCTGGCGATTGTTGAAAAAGCTGGCAAAGCTGCCACAGGCTTTAAAGCAGCGCTGAATGAGTTGGACCTGAAAAATGTGGTCAAAGTGCTCGCGGGAAAAATCCTTGGGCAAATAGGGAGTGGCCTTCAGCAAATAATCCTCCACCACCTCTTGCTGCATCTCGGGACTTAAATTCACATAGGAGTCGCACACCAAGCTCACCAAATCGTATTGCATAGGTCCAAGACGGGCATCCTGAAAATCAATGACCCGCATCTGCCCGAGCTTGAGCATCAAATTGCGGGAGTGGTAGTCCCTATGGGCTATGGATTTGGGCTCTTGGTCCAAAGTCTCACAGATGGAACTAAAATTCTGGCGCAGGGAAGACAGCTCCTCCTCAGAGAGGGAGATCTGCGCCAGTTTGAGAATCAGATGCTCCAAGCCGTAATTCAGCTCCCACATAAACTTCTGCGCATCAAATTTGACCTGAAAGGCCGCACAGGGGCTCTGTCTATCGGCCGTGGCCTGATAGTGAATCTTGATCAGCTCATCAATGGCCTGGCGGTAAAAGATGAGCGAGGCCTGAGGCTCAGCGCTTTCCCAAAATTTTCTCTCTAGGGTGAGGTCTCCCAAGTCTTCAAGCAAAACCAAGCCCTGTTCGGGATCGAAGGCCAAAACTTCGGGAACTTTAACCTGGTGTTTTTTGAAATGTCTTTGCACGCTGAGAAAGGGATAGTTGTCCGGGTCGCCAAAGGGCTCCCAAGCCATCAGAACCCAAGTCTTCTCCCCCATCACCACTCGACTGTAGCGGCGGTTGCTGGCATCTCCCGCTAAGGGGATGAGTTCCAGTTGCGAGGACCCAAGAGCTTGATTGAGGAAAGACATGGTGCTCATAAACTCCCATTGTGCCAAAGATATCGTAGAGGGCACAAGGAGAAATGCGCAAGAAGGACCAGCTGTTGTGGGCTCAGTGCAGAACTTCAGCTGCTGTGTCGGAGTCTAGGCTCTTGAGGGTGAGCTGGTCAGGGAGAGCCAAAAAAGAACTCTGCCGCCTGAGCAGCTTCAGCAGAGAGGCATTGATTTCAGGTCGCTGGCTCAATTCCTTGAGGGAGTGACGACTGCCCACCAGAATGAGTGGTCCTTGATGGGCCTTTGACTGACGCTCTAGAAGTTTCACCAAAGCGGACTGCTGAGCTTGAGAAAGGCGCAGCAGTTCGGGAATAAGAAGTGTCACCGCGTTCAAGTCGGCCAACTGGCGAGAGCAGTGAGCCACTTGGGTGGTCAGTTGATGGTACTCCACCAAGGCAAAGCCCTGATGGCTTTCGTGAATCTCCACAGCCGCTTTCACCAACTGGTGGCGCTCTTGATATTGGAGAAAAAAGGGGTCCTTGGCGAGCTGCCCTGAGCCTATTGAATCTTGGCGAGGTCTTTCGCCAGAGGCATTCAGAATCTCCTGAGCCGCAAGCTCACCCTTGGATTCACTGATCTGCTTTAAGGTGCTGTCCAAAATCAGAGAGACAAAGTCATGGAGTCTTTGAATCTCCGTGGGAGTCAGGGAAAAAAGTCCTTCACCTTTGTTGGAGTTCTTTTTGATTTCCGCCGTGCCTATCACCTTCTGATTTTGCCAAATGGGAATGTAAAGTCGCCCTCCCAGCTCAATGGGCTGCTGGCTGTGGGCCAGATGGAGGAGAAGACGAGCGCGACTGCCCTCAGCGTCCTCTATCAGATCCACATCCACCAAGGGGTAGTAGGTTAGAGCGCAGCCATAGTGCTTATGCACCAGGGCTTTTAATCGCTCAAACAACTGCTCCACTTGGCGCAGAGTGGGTATAGAGGGGAGGGCACGGCTCAACATAGGAGATGTCCTAAGGCAAAAGCTGTGCCGAAAATTGTCACGCCCGGGAGTTTTGCCGTAAGTCATTGATAATATGTTGGTTTATGCTCTTTGACTGGCCTTCGAGAGCCCTCCCAGGAGCTTCCTGGTGGGCTCTGAGGGAGATTAAATTGTGATCAATTGAGAAATTAATTCCGAAATGAGTTATGATTTTCCCGTCTCGACCACTTTGAGGACCCTCCCCTGGTCCACTCGTATAAGCATATCAAAGTCATTCAAAAAGCGCTCATCGTGGGTGATGCATACCAAAGTGCGGCCAGAGAACTCCTTTAAGATCAATTTCCAACCCTGGCTGGCCACATGCTCATCCAATGCTGAGGTGGGCTCATCTAAGATAGTGATGGGTCGACCAGCGGCCAGGCCTCGCAGTAGTGAAAGTCTCTTTCCCTCTCCCCCGGAGAGGCCATTCACCTCTAGAGGCCGGTCTGGGGAGTCGGAACTGTAAACGGATCCTAGGAAAAGGCCTTCTGTCCAAGTCCTAAGCTGCTCTGTGCTCGTCACAAAGTGTTCCAGGAGGACAGCTCGGCTCAGAGGTCCAGATAGAAATTCAGGGTCTTGTAGGGCCACGGCCATCGCTTTAGTCAGATCCTCCGCTGAAATCTTGAGGATATCTCGCCCTCCCAACTCAACCACACCTCTGGTTTTATAGATTCCTGCGATGATCTTGCTCAGAGTTGTTTTTCCAGAGCCCGTCCTACCCACAATGGCCACCTTACTGCCGAAGGGAATACTTATCTCAAAAGGGCTTTCCAGAATCAGTTTGCCCTCCGGCGTGTGATACTTAAAGGGCTTGATCCGCAAATCATAGGAGGAGGGGGAGGTCACTTTATAGGCTGGCAGGTCGGCTTCACGAAATTCTTCATAATCTAAAATGCGATCAAAGTTGAACTTGTCCGCCTTGAACTGATCCAAAGTTTGATAGGCTTCGGCCATCACTGAGACATTGCCCATGAAAAGGGTTGTGAGAGTAAAGATCACCACAAAATCCCCAAGACTCAAAGCCCCTTCACCGCCCACTAAAAATATTCCCAGCCCCAGGGCACTCACAGTGGCTAAAGTGATAACCGTGGCCTTGAGTGTTCTTGCCCATTCCGAGGCATAGGCCAAGTTTGTGGCTTTGCCGGCGTAATCTCCATAGGCCTGGTTCAGCCTTCCGGCCCCAGAGAGCCAGGCACCAAAAATCTTCAAAGTCTGGGCGCTCTGGAAAACCTCAGCAAAGCGATCGCCAATCTCATCTTCAGCATCATTGACCTTGTCAATAAAGGGTCTACGCCAGCGCACTGTTTTTTTGGCCACCCATGCAAAGAGGATGGTGTAAAGACCTAGCACCAGCAAGATGGGCCAGCCGGCCAGAGTCAAAAGGTAAGCTCCAATAAGACTAATTTCAATGACCGCGGGAAAGACGACAGTGAAGGCAAAGACCATGAGCTTTTCATAGGCCATAATTCCCCTCTCGGAGGCCTTCATCACTGACCCAATTCGGGTGCTCTGAAAAAAGCTAAAATCTTTTCGCAGAATTCTCTGGGACCAATCCACCGAGGCGGCTCTGATCATATCCTGGACGACCAAAGCCAAATAGCGGCTCTGCCAGGGGAGGATGAGAAGTTTGAGGAGAGCCAAGACAATCAAGAGCCCCAACCAATAAAACAGTAGCCCGCCCTCTCCGCCGATCTGATCAATCACCCGTCCAATCACGATTGGGGGCAAAACCCCCAAAGCTCGGGCCACCAGCACGGCCAAAGCCACCAAGAGAATAGTCGCAAGGTGTTTTTGCCCATATTTTAGAATCAGTTGTTTGACTTCTTTCATTGGCGTAAAACTTTCTGCGGGGCCACCATGGCTCCATTACAGCGAATGAGATTAAATCGTTCTAAGCCGGGAATATAGACTTGGGCAACAACTCCTTGAGACCCAAATTCCCGCAGGACTCGGTAGAGAAGGGGCTGATCTCTATCTAATTCCCCAAGAGAAATATTGACCAGGTCTTCAAGGGGTCTCCAAGCCTCATCCTTGCTTACAGTGAAGCTGTTGGGGTGAGATATTTCCACGGTGCAGTCTTTCAGCCGATGCAGTTGTGGGGAGAGATCCAAAAACTCACCTGTCATGATATCTTCAGCGCAGATTTCATCGTTATAGAGCTCATTCTGTTGAATCAACTCATAAAGAGCTCTTTTAAAGGCATGTTCCTGACTGGCAGAAACACCGGATCCAATGAGCGCTAAGGGTCTATCAACTCCCCGTTGGATGGCTGCACAAAAATGAAGTCCTCCAGGTGTTGCCTTATAAACGAGGTCAGCCTGAAGCTCGGGGAGGCCTCTCCCTCTCACTATTTCCAGAGCCTGAGGGCATTTTTGCAGTGAGATGGTATGGAAATCGAAGGGTTCATCTAAAGCCAAAAAGAGAAAAAATTGGGAGAGAAAATGCCTCTCAAGAACCTCATTGAGTCCATGAAGCAAAGCTTCATTTAGACTTGAGCCGAAGGCCACTCCTGAATTTGTAGAGTACTTTCGGAGAAAAATATCAGCTGGGGTCCATTTCTCAGGGCTAAAGAAAGGTGAGCAGAAGGAGGCTGGGATAAAGATAGCCTCATTGGTCGACCGCTTTACAAAGGGCAGGCAGTCCAGGCTCACCTCCGGGAAGCGCGTAAGGGATTTAAAAATACCATCTTTTGAAAGAAATTTTTGCCCTGCAATCTCATAACTGCTCATTTTGATAGAGTTTGATAAGACCAGAGGTTTTTCAACAGGGGCATCGGCTCTTGATGCCTTCCATTCCGGTGGACCTTTATGGCTCTGAAGGCCTCGGAGCTGATTCAATCTTTTGCTGTCTTCTTCCTCGAGGCAAAAATGTTCTATGGCTTCGGCGATGGCCCCAATCTCATAGGCTTCCCCTTTGCCGGAACCTTCGGAGAGATAGTCTCCATGTAAATCTTTTAGGATGCCGTGGGCAACAAATCGCTCTGGACAATTGATCTCGAGCTCATAGGAGAAACCTAAGGCGTCCACGATCTGCCGGAGGTTTTGCTGTACCAGGGTAAGATCGACTTCTCTTTCAAAACTGAGATGGGTCATTTTAGTCTCCTAGAGTAAAAAGAGAGGGGGAGACCCCCCTCTCTCTGGTTTCTTAGTTGAAGAGAAGTAAGAAAAACTGCTCTTCAGTTTTAGTAGTGCCCTCTTCCGTGAGGAAGGGGACAGGGTTGATTTCGCTTCTACGGTTTCCCATTTTTATAACTCCTTTGTTTGGGTTTGGTTTTCCAGCATTCCCCAGGGCGGCCGCACACCAGGGTAATGCCTTCTGGCTAGGCCTTAGAGCAAACTCCGGGCCAGGTGTATTGGAGCCCAATCTGGGCCTATTTTAGAGATGAGGGTTGGTGAGTCTAAAAGGGGGGGCCTATTGTCTCCACCTGGAGACTTTTTCTTAAAATGGAGACAGGTCCCGCGGGCTGTCTACAGACAGCATGCTGAGACAGCTTGCTGACACGCCGTGCATCCAAACAGGGCCTGGCACGAATGGCGAATGGCACCTACTTCAGCATTTTGCGCTTGTCGAGGTCGTACTTTTCCACTTTCATGATCAGACCGGCGCGGCTGATGCCCAGCTCCTTGGCCAGCTTGGATTTATTCCAACCGGTGCGGCGCAGACCCTCTTGGATCATTTCGCGCTCCAAGTCTTCTAGGGCGTCCTTGAGCTTACCGTGAACTCGGGCACCTTGAACTTTGTTGCGGTCGCCTTGTTCCATGATCTTGGGAGAGAGCATCTCAGCAGCGATTTTGGTCTCGGTGCCACTGAGAACTAGGGCCCTCTCCATTTCATTTTGCAGCTCTCGCACATTGCCTGGCCAAGCGTAGTCATAGAGCTTTTCCAGAGCCCTTTTGGTGAGGGTCTTACGCTGATCGCCGGTTTGAGCCTTATTGAGAAAAAACTCGGCCAACAGGGGAATGTCCTCTTTGCGCTCGCGCAAGGGGGGCACTAAAATATTGATCACATTCAGGCGGTAGTAAAGGTCTTCGCGGAAGGTTCCCTCTTCCACCATTTTCTTAAGAGGACGATTGGTGGCCGCAATCACTCTAACATCCGCACGGCGGATTTCGGTGGCCCCCACGGGGATGAATGTTCCCTCTTGCAGTACTCGCAGCAGCTTGACCTGCATGGTGGGAGAGGTGTCCCCGATCTCATCCAAGAAGAAGGTCCCCTTGTCGGCCATTTCAAATAGACCTTTCTTATCCTTGACGGCTCCTGTGAAAGATCCCTTCACATGGCCAAAGAGTTCGGACTCCAAAAGGTTGTCGTTAAAGGCCGAGCAGTTCTGGATGATAAAGGCTTTGTCTTTGCGGTTGGAGTTGTAGTGAATGGCTTTGGCAATTAACTCCTTTCCGGTTCCGTTTTCCCCTTGGATCAGCACAGTGCTGTCAGCACCCTTGATCTTATCCAACAGAGAGTAGAGATTTTGCATGGGCTTGGATTTTCCAATCATGCTGTCGTATTTGTAGCGGCTGCCGAGCTCCTTATTCAGCTCCTTAATGCGGTTCTCACGGCTGCTGATCTCTAAGTGCAGAGTCACCACTTCCTGAGAGACCAACTCCACCAGATCTAAAAAGTGCTCTCGATCCGCCTCATCGATAAATTTAATGCGAGCCAGAGCTTGCTCAATCACATCTGCCGAGGCGCCAAAAATGCCTAGACGCTCCTGCACCTCACTGAGTCGCTGAGGCTGCTCCACATCTTTCAGGAAGCCGAGGGCCACCACGCTGCCCATAAATTCGTTGTCAATCAGGATAGGGACCACAGCCACGTCGAAGCCTGCGGCATCCCACTTGCGAACCGCATAGCGATTGTCGGAGCTACGCAGATCAGTCAGTGATTTTTTCACCAACTCGCCCAAGCTCTCCTTGAGGTTGTCTTTAGCGAGCAAAAAGCTAACAGCCGGATTGCAGTAGTTGGCGGCGTTGAGGTTGGCCCCTCGCATCTGTCCCTGCTCATCCGTGAACACCACATCGATGTTCCACCAGGAATTGAGAATCTCCTTGAGCTTCTTGATCACATGTATGTGTTCAAACTCATCCCAATTGATCATCTTTTCTCCTCCGTCCAAATGATTTACGGCTCAGTTGGTTACAGAGGACTTATCGTCAAAAGATTAGACAACTTTAAGGGGGCTAAAAAAAAACTCTAAAACCCGACGAAGGTCTAGAGGCCGGCCTGGAGTTGGTGGAAGCGGAAGTACTCGCCCTGTTGACTGAGGAGGTCTTGATGCTTCCCCTCTTCCACAATCTGGCCCTTTTTCAGGACCAAAATCCGGTCCGCCTTGGTGATGGTGGACAGGCGGTGAGCCACCACAAAGGCCGTGCGGCCCTGTAGCAAAGAGTCCAGACCCTTTTGCACTTCTTGCTCGCTCTCGGAGTCCAGGGCACTGGTGGCCTCATCCAATATAAGGATGGGGGCGTCCTTAAACAGGGCTCGGGCTATGCTCAGGCGCTGCTTTTCCCCTCCCGAGAAATTGCTGCCCATCTCCCCCACACGGGTCTGATAGCCCTCTGGACTTCGCTCAATAAACTGGTGGGCATTGGCAAGGCGAGCGGCTTGAGGGATAAGGGCTGGGTCCTTGCTAAAATTACCGGCGTGAATATTGCGCTCCACCGTGTCGCTAAATAGGAACACATCTTGACTAACTAGAGCTACATGATCCCTGAGTTCCTTTAAATCAATTTCGCTGAGCGGGACATCATCAATCAGAATTTGTCCTTCGCTAGGGTCAAAAAAGCGAGACAGTAAATTCACTAGGGTGGATTTTCCTCCTCCGCTGGGACCCACCAAGGCCACCACCTCACCCCTTTGAATGCGGAGATTGATGTTTTGTAAAATCGGCTCCTGATCAAAAGCAAAGCTCACATTGCGAAACTCAATAGACTTCCAATTGTCTGGAAAGCTGTGAGCCAGGGGAGATTGGGGAACCACTCGGCGATCTTCCAAAATCTTATACATTCGGTCTAGGGCTACCGAAGTCTGCTGGATCTTAATATAGCCGTCTTGGAGTTTTTTAATGGAGTCTTGCAAAAGACCAATGGCAAAGGCAAAGCCAAGGAAGTCTCCCACACCCAAGTGCCCGGCAAAAATCTGTATGCCGATGTAAATGAGGATCAGAGCCAAGGTGAAAGCGGCAAGGCTTTCAGACACTGGGCCTCCAGCCTGCTCGCGAGCGATGATCTTTTTTCGCGAGGCCAGATACTTCGCCGCCTCTTTTTCAAAGCGGCGACGCATTTCTCCCTCCAGATTAAAACTCTGAACAATGCGGGTTCCATCAAGGCTTTCTTTTAAGGTTTTGGTTAGGTCTTCCATGGCCTCTTGGTTTTGGTGGCCATACTTGCGCAGGGAAATAGCCAGTTTTCGCAAAATGCTGGTGATAATGGGCATAGCGATCAGGACAAAGAGAGTGAGCTTCCAGTCAATGTAAACCAAGTAGGCAAAGGCAAAGAGAGCCAAAAAAGGCTCTCGCAGGAGGTCCGCCACTTTGTTGGAGCCATCTTGAATAATATGAATATCATTGAGCATGCGGCTGATCAGTCCGCCCGAGCCCGTGATAAAACTTTGATAAAAGCTTAAATTCAGTCCCAAATACTTGTTCATCAGTTGGCGCCGCAAATTGACCGAGATCAAATCGGAAATGTATTTCATCCAGTACAGATGAAAAAAGCGGCCAATACTCGCAAGGATCCATACGCCGGCAATAATGAGGGGAATGAGGTAGGCCAGCCGATGGTCGCCTCGGCTCCAAGCTCCTTCCAGTTGGCGAGTCAACTCAGGGGTGAGGGCCTTGAGTCCACTGGTCAAAGCGCCGATAAATAAAATTAGGAGCAGGCGCCTTTTGTAAACTCTGAGCTCTGGCCACAGTCGGTCCCACACTAATTTCATTGGCCCGCTCCTTGTCGGCAGTAATCCTTTAAATATTTGCCCGTGTAGCCTTTGCGGGATTTCATCAGTTCGGCGGGGGTGCCCTGGGCCAGGATACGTCCGCCCCCTTGTCCCGCTTCCGGCCCGAGGTCAATGACGTAGTCGGAGTTTTTGATCACCTCAAGGTTGTGCTCAATGAGGATCACACTGGCTCCCCCCTCAATCAGCTTATGCAGAACCTTGAGGAGCAAGTGAACCTCTTTAAAGTGAAGTCCCGTGGTGGGCTCATCCATAATGTACAAGGTGGCTTTCTGCTGGGCTTGACTGAGTTCGCGGGCTACTTTCAGGCGTTGAGACTCACCTCCACTTAAAGAATTGGCACTTTGGCCCAAGCGCAAATAGCCCAGGCCCACCTCTTTCAGTACTGAAAGAGGTTTTCGAATATTGGGGTAGCTGACAAAAAAGTCCATGGCCTCAGTGGCGGTCATATCGAGGACTTCGGCGATGTTTTTACCCTTGTAAGTGATTTCCAAAATCTCGGATCGGTAGCGAAGTCCATCACAGGCCTCACAGATCACTTTGATATCGTCCATAAACATCATGTCGATCATTTCAAAACCCAGGCCTTTGCAGGCAGGACAGCGGCCGCCCTCCACATTCAGAGAAAAAGTACCAGGGCCGTAGCCTCGGGATCGAGCTTCATGGCCTGAGGCCATCACATTGCGAATGGCATCAAAGACCTTGAGGTAAGTGACTGGGTTGCTGCGTGCCGTTTTGCCAATGGGGCCTTGATCGATAAAAACCAAGTTTTTAAGGTGCTCAGCCCCGTCAAGATGGTCAAAAGGCTGCTGGGGTAAGTAATCCAGGTCCAGATGGCGAGCCAAAGCGGGGTAGAGAGTCTGGCCGATCAATGTGGACTTCCCAGAGCCACTCACTCCGGTCAGGGTGACCAGCCGATGCAAGGGGAGTTCCAAGTTCACGTTTTTTAGGTTGTGGCCGCGACAGCCAGTGAGCTTGAGTTTGTAGCGGTAGCTGGGCCAATCCACGGGACGCGGCTCGCGCGGCGGCTCCCAGGGTCTTTCGGGTCGAATGTAAGGTGCGGTGTTTGATTCTTCACATTGGTAAAAGTCCTCACTCAGACCACTGTAGATCAGCTCTCCGCCTAAATGCCCTGAGCCGGGCCCCATTTCGATCACATGACTACTGTTCTTAATCACATCTTGATCGTGCTCCACCACTACAAGAGTGTTGCCGAGGTCTCTCAGTTTTTTTAAAAGGGCAATCAGGCGGTCGTTGTCTCGGGGGTGAAGCCCCACTGTGGGCTCATCGAGAACATAGAGGGTTTGGGACAGTCCCATTCCCAACTGATTGGCCAGACTGAGTCGTTGGTACTCACCACCCGACAAGGTTCGGGTGGGCCGATCCAAAGTCAAATACCCCACCCCAACATGGCATAAAAATTCAAGGCGAGAGAGCAGTTGGCGTAGGGGCTCCGCACAGATCGTTCTCTGTTCTGGAGTCATCGACAGGGATTCGGTGAGCCCCTGTGCCCAGTCTAAGAGATCTTCCAAGGTCATGGCGGAAACTTCAGTAATGGGACGCGAGCCCAAGAGGACCTGCCGAGCCTCCGGTCTCAGCCGAGTTCCCTGGCAATCCTCACAGGTGAAAGGGCTCTTGTAGCGGGACAAAAACACCCGCACATGCATTTTGTATTTTTTGGTCTCAAGGTATTCAAAGAGGCCCAGAACTCCATAAAAGTCCTTATCTCCCTCCCAGATTTTTTTTCTCTGGGCTGGCTTGAGATCCTCCCAGGGGGTGTCCATGTCGATCTTGGCCTTTTTGCAGTAGGCACGAAGCGCTTTGCGGTCCGCCGCCGCCGAGGGCATGGCAAAGGGCTCTAGAGTTCCTTGGTTCAAGCTTCGTTGGGGGTTGGGAACCACTTTGGCTTCGTCGATCTTGAGGAGGTTGCCAAAACCCTTGCAGCTGGGGCAGGCTCCCACCGGGCTGTTAAAGCTCAGGAGAGCTGAGGTGATGGGGGGCAGTTGGTGATTGCACACAGAGCAAGAGGGGTCTTCACCGAGCAGCAACCGCTGTCCCTGCTCCGCTTTTGAGGGGTCTAAAGCAATGACCACTGCTTGGGCCGAGTTCAACGAGCGATTGAGTTTTAAAGAAGCCGAAAAAGCCTGGTCCAGTGAGTCCACCAGGCGCGGGCGGTCTTCTTGAGAAAAAGCCATGCGGTCCATGACCAGATAAAAATCGCTCTTGGGGAGCCCACCCTTGCCGGGTTTGAGTTGGCTGAGCTCCACCACTTCGCCTAAACTCAAGCGGGAAAATTCCTGGCCCGCTTTCCAGTCTAAATCCTGAGAACGAGATCGCCGAGGCTTGTATATGCGCAAATAGCCCTGCTGCTTGCAATAGTCCAAAAGTTCCTTCCCATTCAAGACTCGGTCTTTTTCAAAGACGGGGCTGAGCACATAGCCTCTGAGTCCTGTAAAGTTCTTCAGCACTCGATCTGCAGCTGAGGAGGGAGAGTCTTTGAGCAGCTCCACTTGGTGGTGAGGGCAGTAGGCCCGGCCTAGTTTTTCGTAGATCAGGCGTAGGTAGTCAATGACCTCGGTGGTCGTGCCCACAGTGGAGCGAGAGGACTTCACAGAGTTCTTTTGTTCAATCGCCAGAGCAGGAGGAATGTTCTCTATGCCCTCGATGTCTGGCTTAGGGGCTTTATTCAGAAACTGTTTGCTGTAATTGGAGAGGCTTTCAATGTAGCGTCGCTGGCCCTCGGCATAGAGTGTTTCAAAGGCCAGAGAGCTTTTGCCTGATCCACTGGGCCCACAGATGACGGTCAAGGAGCCCAAAGGAATGCGAACCTCAACCCCCTTCAGGTTGTTTTGTCTCGCCCCCCATATGTGAATGTCCTTCATTCAAAGAGATCCTCTTTATAAAAATCCTGATCTTCCTGCAAGCGGCGGTCACTAGCGACCAAAGAGGGCTCAGTGCCCTGTAAAAAGGCCTGCTGCACCACCTGTTCTGATGTGGCTGAGGCCAATTGTCCAGTGGCATTGTCAATATTTGCAAAAACAATCCCCTCAGGAGTGGAAAAACTGCGCACTGGCAGGCCCTCATGGGCTTTTCTCATATACTCCAGCCAAATGGGGAGAGCCGCTCGACCGCCCACTTCCCCTCGGCCCAAGCTGCGCTCGTTATCAAAACCCACCCAAACTCCAGTGGCCACATCGGGAGAGTAGCCAATAAACCAGGCGTCAAAGTAGCCATTGGTACTTCCAGTCTTGCCGGCCACCGGACGACCCAAAGCCCGAGCTCTTCCTCCTGTTCCTCCGGGCTCGTCCACAGAAGCTTGTAAAATGGAGGTGAGGATGTAAGCCGTCGTGGGTTTCATCAGCTGATGGGGGTCCTCAAAAAACAGCGGCGGGCTTTGTCGACGAGACTGCGGGTTTTGAGCTGAGGTTCTCTCTGCGAGCCCCTCCGGCTCAGCTCCGGCCAGCCCCGACTCGGTCCCTTGAACTTGGGCCACCTCTCGGGAGGCTCCCTCCAGGCTGGCGCTCTCCTCTGTGATTTGACTGCGCTGCTCCTCTAAAAAGGCTTGGCGACGCTCCTCAAAGTCCTCTTGAATGGGCTCAAGCTCCCTCTGAAAGCGAGCGTCCAGAGTCAACCTGTCGATCAGGACTTCACCGCTCTGGTCTTCCACTCGGTGAATCAATGTGGGGCTGAGGTGGCGCCCCAGTCGCCCAATCTGGGCAAAGGCCCGGGTCATCTCGTAGAGAGTCACCCCACTGGAGCCCAGAGCCAAAGTGAAGTCCCGGTTGAGGGGGCTAAAAATACCTAACCTTCGCGAGTAGTCCATCACCCAGTTGACCCCAATGTCCTCAATGATCCGAACCGTGGGAATGTTGAGTGAGCGAATCAGAGCATTGCGAAACAGGATGTCTCCAGTGAAACGGCGGGAGTGGTTGGTGGGCCGCCAAACTCGGGCGGTGCTCTCTTCCTCGTCCTGACCTTCGCTGTCCGGGTCCTCTTCCTCGTAAACAAGAGGGGCGTCCATAATGGGTGTGGCTGCTGTATAGCCCCGGTCAAGAGCGGCGGCAAAGACCAGGGCTTTAAATGAGGAACCCGTCTGTCGTGCAGCCTGAATGCTGCGGTTAAACTCAGAGCGGGTGAAGTCATAGCCTCCCACCATGGCGATTAAATCTCCGTTGTTTTGATCAAAGGAGATCAGCGAGCCCTCCACCTCCGGTTCCTGCTCTAGCTCCACTTGCGCCACTTGGTCAAATTCAGGGAGGGCTTCGGGACGTTCGAATTTGTCTCCCTGAGACTTTTTCAGCTCATCCAGTCTTTCGCTAACGCGAGTGGAGCGAAAGCGAGGCGAAGTCACTTGCACCAGAATCACATCTCCCTGGGTGAGGGCTTGAGAGGGGCGGCGGATTTCGTCAAAGTCAAAGCGCACATCGGGATTGGGGCTACGGGCCCACTTCATGGAGTCAAAATCGATCAGGCCCCGGCTCTCGGCAAAGCGCACATGCACCACTCCCCAATCGTCGTCCACCTTGGTGACCACGGCTTCCACAATCTGTCCTTGGCTGATGTAGGAGGGAAGGCTGGGCCGAGGGTTGCCCTCTTCGTCGGTGGGGCTGAGGTCAAGGGGTCCCTTTTCCTCTATGGTGCCATCGGGTTGAATGACTCGAATGGGGGTGTGCTCTTCCATTAAGCTATTGCGGTTGGCGAGGAGAAAGTCAGCCACCTCTTCGGGGTCACTGAGGTTTTTCAAGGGGCCGCGATAGCCCTGGCGCTTATCCACCTCACGTAGCCCTCGGCGCAGTTGTTCCTGGGCCTCCAATTGTTTGGCCAAGTCCAAGCCGGTATAAACTCGAATTCCCTTGTCCAGAACCATCACCTCGCCCAGCTCCCGAACCAGCAGTTGGCGCAAGGTCTCCAAATAGTAGGGGGCCAGTTCTCGATAATCTTTTCGCACATGAATGTTCAAGGGAGTCTCGGCGGTTTCTCGGGCTAATTCTCGAGAGATAAAGCCCTCTTCCGCCATGCGGCTGAGAACATAGCGCTGCCGGGCCTTGGCGCGGCTAGGGTTGTGAATGGGCGAGTAGCGGCTGGGGGCTTGAGGCAGTCCAGCCAGCAAAGCGGCCTCAGCCAACTCAATTTCAGCCAGAGGCTTGCGGAAATAGATTTGCGTGGCGGCGGCCACTCCATAAGCCGTCTGACCCAGAAAGATCTGATTGAGGTAGAGGTACATAATGTCCTGTTTGCTCAGGGTGCGCTCCATGCGCAGAGCCAGCATCACCTCCCGCAGTTTGCGGTCGTAGGTTTTTTCTGAGGACAGCAGTAGGGACCGAGCCACCTGTTGAGTGATGGTTGAGCCCCCTTGAACTTTGCGCCCCGCCTTCAAGTTGGCCATAAAGGCCCTAAAGATGGCCACGTAGTTAATCCCCTTGTGCTCAAAAAAGGAGGCATCCTCGGCCGAGATAAAGGCCTGAATCACCACCTCGGGAATTTCATCGAAGGGAGTCAAAATCCGCTTTTCGCGAAAGAACTCACCAATTTTTTCCCCGTTGCGATCAAAGACCTCAGAAACCAAAAGGGGCTCGTAGTCTTCGACCGTGATCAGCTGGGGCAGTTCCGAGGACAGGCTGATCAAATAGGCAGCCACTACCGCCACACCAGCCATCATCAAAGCAATTAAAACAGCGAGAATTTTTTTAAGTGACATAGTTTAGAAGTATAGCCTTAAGGAGAGCCCCCTCACAAGGTCGAGAGAGCCACTTGTAGCGCTATGCGTTGATGGGTGTGGGTGTGGGTGTGGTGGTCAGGAGAAGGCTTGGCTAACCTTTATTGCGAGCCCCCAATGGCTCGACCTCCTTGGGGAGTTGCTGGAAGGGGGGCTGCCCCTTGCACCTGCTCTATGCGGACCTCCCTTGGGTTGGAGGTGCTCGGCCTGTAGGTCGAGCGACTCCCAGTGGGGGGCGGATCAAGGGCTGCTAGGTGGTCATTTAACCTCTGACAAAAAGAGTGTCCTTGGGTGCTGTCTGAAGAGCATTCGCACTGGTTCAGAGCAGTGTGAATGGTGTTCACCACGTTGCTGAGCTCAGCTTCTGCATTGGCCACGGACCCCTGTTTTGAGCCGCTCTGGCCGGCGAAGTTCTTTTGTAATTCAGTCAAGCTCTCGAGCTCATGGAATTCCCGGCGAGCCGCAGCCAGCCGGGTCTGAGCCAATTGAATTTGCTGACTCATCCTCATGAGGTTCTGCTGCAATCTCAGGGTCTCTTGGGCGTAGTTGCGCTCCAGTCTCTGGTGTTCTCGCTGATAGTTGGTCATTAGCCTTTCCATCTGCTGGATTTGGCGCTGCATCTGCTGATTTCGGACCTCCGTCTGCAGCCGTTTGATTTGCTCAGCGATGCGAGTTTGTGCTTGTACAGCATTGGCTTCTTGTTGTTGGATCTGGCGCAATGTGGATTCGCGGGCTCTTTCCAGAGATTGTCTCTGCGAGGTGAAGGCTCTGTCGCGGACGCAGGCCTGGTAAAGTCTCTGCGCGCGGTCTTGAGCCTGCTTGAGCGCGCCCTGGTTGGCCCCCTGAAACATCTGGGCCATAGTGCCTCCGTAGTTACCCTGGGCCATTCTCTGCCGGCGACTCTCGTTCCACTGAGCCACTTGAGCCAGGGCTTGACTGTGGCAGCTCCTTTCCATCTCCGCCAGTTTATCCATGAACTCATTGTTGGCGTTTTGTCGAGCTAAGTTCAGGGCCTGAACGGCCTGCTGAGCTTTTCGCATCTGATCTTCCAATTCCTCCACTTGTTCTCCCAGCCGGGCATCCTGGTCTTCCATTTGCTGTTTGAGCTTCTCAGTTTCCTCTTGATAAGTCTGGGCCAAATTCTCAGCGTCTTCGACCATTTTGGTCAGACGCTCTTCACCTTTTTGTTTTTCTTCATCAAATTTTTCCTGCAGTTTCAGCAGCTCATCTTCCTCCTTCTGAAGATCTTTGCGGGCCTGGTCCGTTCTTTTGATCCGATCAGCAAGATCTTCACCAGCTCTGGCGGGGCAGGATTCATAGAGCCTTCTTTTCTGTTGCAGGAGTTTCGTCTGTTGAAAATTGGGAGAAGGGCTTCCAGTCATTTGCTCCATCACTCCCTTCAATACACCACTGGTGACGGATTCGTTGGAGTCATCTCGAACGGAAGAGATCTCGCTGCAGCGGGCATGTTGACGTAAGTAGTCTTCTTGGTCTTCCAAACCACAGAACTGACATCTTTGAATACTGAGAGAGCACTGCAAGTGCCCCTCAGAGGAAATGTTTTCCAAACTAGCCTCTCGGCAGGCCGTCCCCAACTTTCTTCCAGCTTCTGTAAAGGCGGTCTGGGCCCGGTTGCAGGCCTCGGCTCGGCGCCGATCCTCCTCTCGCTCATTTTGCTCCTTCATTCTATCCAAAAACCGATCTGTCTGCTCTTGTGACAGATTGACTTGTGGACTTACAGTTGTTTGTGCTACCAGCCCCTCACTCCAAATCAGTGAGGGAAGAAGAATGGCGGCTGCTATAATGTAAAGTGGGCTGATAACAGCTGTTTTAAATTTAGACACCATAACTCCTTTGTGGGGCTCCATTTTGCGTTAACCACTGTTAACAGCAAGGCCGGTGCCAATTTTGCGCCCTCTGGAACTCCATCTCCCTGTGGAATTCTATCACCCTAAAGAATTCCCTATCCATCCAGGCTCATTGAGGCGCAAAAGGCGATTCCAAGACCCGGCTTCCTGAAGCATTCATCGGAGAGTTCCCTCTCAAACTGAAGAGGCTCCAAAAACCGTCTCATTCTGAGACAACGGGGCATCCACTCCGGCGCCGGAGTGAGAGTATCCGGGCGCATGGGTGCATGGCATGGGCATGTGCATGTGCATGGGCTAAGGATTGTCCGCCTAGGTTGGCGTTGACTCCAGCGCTGGAGCTGAGTTTTTTGGTAGAACTTGCCAATCGCCCGGAGAAGTCGCCATCTTTAAACTCAGTTTTATTGAATGAAGAAATTCGATCGTTTAGATGGACCTGTGCAAGTATTTGAATGGGCTATGCGCAACGTTTCGACATTTCGACGTGTCGCTGGGAAACATTTTTCTTGACGGGTTTTTCGCGGCTCTCAGCGCCTCGCTGACAAGCTTTCGCAGCCGCTTTCTTTGTTTTTCATTCCTTAAGGTGTTTGCGTGGATGGGTGGGCTTTTTGGAGCCTTATAGAGGGGCTCTTGAGAGGGATCTGTCCCTGCAAAAAATTGGATTTAAAAACCTGTGGTACAAACTTGGGAAGTGAACAGGAGGAGATCTATGAACTTAAAAAAACTCAAAGACCAAGAGCTGTTGAAGGCCACTAAAGATTTGGTGCAGAGGGAGAGAGATCTGCTCACTCAAGTGCTGCACCATTTGCGTGAGGTGGAAAGACGCAAGCTCTACAGCGACCTTGGACTGAGCAGTCTGTTTGAGTACTGTGTTCAGGAACTCAAATATTCGGAGGGGCAGGCGGGTCGACGCATTCAAGCCCTAAGGCTTCTGCAGGAGTTGCCCGAGGTCGAAGAAAAAATTCAAACGGGTCGGCTTTCTCTCACCAACATCAGCCAGGCTCAGAGCTTCTTTTATCAATTGAAAAAGCGGGACCCGCAAAAGGCCCTGAGTGGGGAGCGCAAAAGGGAGGTGTTGCAGAAGCTGGAGG
The DNA here is from genome assembly GCA_007121385.1 of Bdellovibrionales bacterium. Taxonomy (GTDB): domain Bacteria; phylum Bdellovibrionota; class Bdellovibrionia; order Bdellovibrionales; family UBA1609; genus SKYF01. The sequence continues at coordinate 627 of SKLV01000107.1, read as the reverse complement.
ATAAATCCAGCCGCGAGGGGCAGAAAGTCCTTTTAATGGAAGAGGGTGGGGAATGCATGCTGCCCACCGAGAAGCAGAGGATTCTTTCTCCTGAACATGTGGAACTGCGGGTGGTTTTGGATGCTCACTTGCAAAGGCGGCTGGAGGAGCTGCGCTCCCTGCTGGGAGCAAAGGCTTTGGGTATGAGTTGGGCCGAGTTGCTGGCGGTGATGGCGGACCTGAGTGTGGAGAGGTTGCGAGTGCGCAAGTTTGGCCAGCGCCAAGCGGCGGAGTTTCAGCGCCTTGAGGAAAAGCCAGGGGCGAAGGAAGAGTTAGCGCCCAAAGGGGAGTCGGAGTTTGAGGGGGACTTGGCGGCTGAGGGGGAGTCAGAGTTTGAGTCAAAGCCAAAGGTTAGCTTAGAGATAGAGCTGGGCTTAGAGGTGGGGGCCTTGGCATTGACTCCGACATCAGCTCCGGCGCCGGAGTTGATTGAGGGGAAAGAGCGGAAAGCTGTAAGCAAGAGGGCTGCCCATCCGCGATCTTTGGGCAAGGCCCTAAAGGCCAAAGTGTGGCGGCGGGATGGGGGGAAATGTAGGAAATGTGGAACGCAAAGAAATTTGCAAATCGATCATGTGAAGCCCGTGGCTT
>SKLV01000068.1 GCA_007121385.1 Bdellovibrionales bacterium | reverse complement strand
CTGAGAAGAAGAAGGTCCGGCCCTCGGCCCCCATCAATCTGTAAGACCACGTCGGTGAGGCGACGCATCTTTAAATCTAAAACTTCATCCGACCAATCCAGCTCCAGGCACTCTTGGCGAAAGTGAGGCACGGAGATCTTGGCGCAGGCCTCCTGGTGAGCCTCGGTCTGCTTTTTGTGCAGTGGTAGATAAGTGATGTCATTGACTCCCTCATCATTGACGGTGTCAAAGAGGTTTTCCACATTGTAGGCCATAATGGAAAAACCAGTTCCCGACTCGAAAGGAGCTTTGCGGCTCAGGCTCGAGCAGCCGCTTAAAGCCAGAGACAGGAGGAGGATGAGGCTGCCTAACATTTCAGCATATCTAAGGTTGTTTTTCATGGTCTAAGAGGCTAACAGCCCTTTTACACCCCTGTCATTTAGGATTTGGTTAAGAATCTTGCGATGGCAAGCAGGGTCTTGCTCCTTGGGGAAAGTCGTGGAAGATTGTTGGGGCATAGAACTGCGGGGGCAGGGGGGGAATCTTATGGGCCTAGCCAGAAGACAGTCTGACCATTGGCGATGGAGCTTTAGTGTTTTTTCTAAAACTAGAGCCAGTGGATATGGAGCCAGGGGACCTCGGTGGTCTTGGCTTTTCGGCCTTTTCTTGGTGGGGATCGTGGTGGGTTCAGAGCTTCAAGCCTTAGAAAACACCTCCTCGGTTCAGGCTGAGCCCTATTCGAGAGAGCTGGATGCCCTTGGAGCTGAAGCTCCGCGCCCTATGCTGCCCCTGTCCGAGCAGGAGGCTCTCACTGGTACCCGGCCCCGCAGAACGGCTCCTCGCTCGCGAAGGTCTCCTTGGCGAGCGGCCTTTTTCAATTTGACCAGTGCGGATTTAAAGGATTTGCGGACCGGCGAGGGACGCTTGGGCTCCTATAATTTTGTTAGCTTTGATTACCGCCTGGACTACAATCAGCGTCTCTCTCTGCGGCCTCAATTTAGTTTGGATGGGGCCGGAAAAGACTTTCGCGGGGAGATGCAGTCTGAGCAGTGGAGGCTAGGGGACTTATACCTTCAGTACAGCCATCACAACCTGGCTTTGATTGGGGGGGAGTTGGGAGTGGCGGGGAGTTTTCGGCTTTATATTCCTAACAGTGAAATTTCTCGGCGGTCCGGGAATATCACCCAGCTCCATGCCCGCATGTTCTTCACTTCTGATTTGCCGGGCCCCTGGTATGTGACCTATCACTTTTACCCCAAGTACTATGTGCAGAGTCAACGCAGCTACCTCACTGAGTTCGGTCAAATCCGCGGCAATCGTCGGGCAGAACTGGAGCACAAGCTGGAGTTTTCCTACCGGCGTTTTTCCAATGTGGGCTTCAGTCAGAGTGCCGGACTTAAGCATCAGTGGCATTACTCTTCGCCCGCCAACTCCATGGAAGAGATGATCAGGGAGTTTGTCCACCTGGAGGCCTCTATGGTCCTCTACTTGGAGGCCACCAGTTTGCGCCTTGGGCTGAGCAATGAAATTCCCCTTCAGGGCCAGCGCACCCCAGACTTTCGACTCTTTCGCGAGGAGCAGATGAAGTTTGTGGCCACCACATATGTGGGCTTTTAAAAGTCTTAGTGTTTGCTGTTGGCCCTAATCTGGTCTATGTGAAAAGCATGTGGTTGATTTGGCCAAGGGCCTTCCAAGCAAGGGCCTTTAGAACTCTTGTTTTTCTTCACCCTCAGTCTCTCCTCCTGGCTGTTGTGCTGAGTGTTTCTTCTCACCTTTTCATGGACCCGGCTCAGGCCAGGGATTCAGTTCAATTGAGGCTTGAAGCCGGTCAGGGTCAGTTAAAGCTGAAGCTTCAGGGTATGGATGTGGACCCCATGGAGTTAAAGCAGCTGGAGATGGATTTGCTCGTCCATATCGATATGGCCGACTGGGTTATGGCCGAAGACGTGGTTCGCTTGGAGCTGGAGGGGCGGGCATTGGACCAGTTGGCGGAAGGACACAGAGTGGGAGAACCCTGGCGCGAACCACTGAAGGAGTTCATTTTGACCGAGGCGAGAATGCGCAGTGATTATCGGGACTGGACCACTTGGGAGTCCTGGGGACAGTGGAAGCAGTTCCGCGAGAGGATAGACTGGGAAGAAGATTTTTTTTCTCAACTGGAGCAAAGGTTGGAGGAGTTTGGGCGCCAGATTGAGGAGCGCTACAGTTTACCCGATTGGCCTTGGTCAAGGCTGCGCACCATCTGGACTGTGGTGATGGTTTTTTTAGTCTCCGCCCTCTCTCGAGCTCTCGCTCCCCAGTCCACCTTGCAGGTGGGCTTGAGGTTGAGCCGGCAGTGGTTCACTTTGCCCCTCTGGGGTGCCCTGGGTTGGCTTTTAATTCTAGCCTTGATTGTCCTCTTGGTGGCCTCTTTGGTGGGAATCTTAGTCCTGCCTTTGTTATTGTTTTTCTTGTTTATTCTCTATTATCTGAGTTGGGCCCACGCGGCTTCGGCTCTGGGTCGACTGGTCACCCCCTCCTCAGTTCCTCTCTCCGCTCTGCCTTTGTTGATTGGTTTGATATTGCTCGTGGGGTTGACCTTTGTTCCCTATGGTGGCTTCATTGTAGGGGTGATTGTCTTTGTGGCTTTTGGCGCAGTGACTCGGCAGATGGTCTTTCCCATGCGACAAAAGTGGAATCGCTAGAGGAGAAACTCCAAAATGATAAATTCAGATTTTTTTCAATCTCCTCCGGTTTTGGGCAATAGCTTTGATCAGGATGACTGGCTCAAGATGTTTTTGCAGTGGACTCTGCCTCAGGAGGTCTACTCCAGCCTCGAGCCCGATTTGCAAAATTTTGGACAAAGAGCGGTTAGTGATATTCTTTTGCTGGGTCAGCAAGCGGAATCTCGGCCCCCTCGTCATATTCCCTTTGATGCCTGGGGGCGACGAGTGGATGAGATTGAAGTCTCCGAAGCCTGGCGGGAGTTGCACCGGATTTCAGCTCGGGAGGGCCTTATTGCCATTGGCTATGAGCGCCGTCAGGGAGAGTACTCTCGCCTCTATCAGTTTGCTAAACTTCATATGTTTCACCCCTCTTCTGCCTTTTACAGCTGTCCTCTGGCCATGGCTGATGGGGCGGCCCGAGTTCTGGAGCTCAATCAAGCTCAGGACTTTGTGGCCGAGCCTTTGGCTCACTTAACCAGCCGGGATCCGCAAAAGTTTTGGACCTCTGGTCAGTGGATGACTGAGAAAACCGGAGGCTCTGATGTGAGCGGCACTCGGACATGGGCGCAGCGCTTGGAGGGAGGTGACTTTGCACTGCACGGAGTGAAGTGGTTTTCTTCCTCCACCACTTCCGAGATGGCTTTGGGTTTGGCTCGCATTGAAGGAGCTGTGGAGGGCTCAAGGGGTCTGAGTCTCTTTTATATCCCGGTCCGCCGGGCCGATGGGAATCTCAATGGCATTCGGGTGGAGAGACTCAAGGATAAATTGGGAACCAAGGCTTTGCCCACGGCTGAACTCACTTTGCAGGCCGCCCGAGCCCGACTGTTGGGGGCTGAGGGCCAGGGAGTCAAGGGCATTGCCACCATGCTGAATATCACCCGGCTTTACAATTCTATTTCTTCCACGGGGCAGATGCGCAGAGCCTTGGCCTTGGTGGAGAGCTATTCGCAGCAGCGCCAGGTTTTTGGGCGCCGGCTCAGTGAACAGCCACTGCATATTGAGACCATGGCGGCAGAGAAGGTCAAGTATGTGCGCTCACTGCTTTTAACTCTTCACCTGGTGCACCTACTGGGAAAAGAGGAGGTGGGTTCGGCCTCTCCAGAAGATAAGGTGATTCTTCGGGCCCTGACCCCTGTGACCAAACTCTACACAGCCAAGATGGCAATGGCTGTCGTCAGTGAAATGCTGGAGTGCTTTGGCGGGGCTGGATATGTGGAGGACACCCATATTCCAGTACTGTTGCGCGATGCTCAGGTCTTTTCCATTTGGGAGGGGGCCACTAATGTGCTCAGTTTAGATTTGTTGCGAGTTTTGGGAAAGGTCGAGAGCACCCAGGTTCTGCTCCAGGCCCTGGGGCAGAGGATTGAACTGGCTCAAACAAAGGGGGCTTTTCCAGCTCAAGCTCAGGTTTTACACAGAGAGTTTGAGGCCCTTAGCCAGTTTATCTTGAGGGCTCCCCAAGAGGGAGAGGCCTTCGTTCAGACGGCGGCCCGCAGTTTGGCTTTTTCCGTAGCGGATATATACTCCTCCCTGCTGCTTTTAGAGATGTCCGAGTGGGGCCTCAAACACAAGCCCCATTTTCCCTGGACAAGCTATGTGGAGAGAATGCTGGGGCCGGGGCTCTGTCAGGCCATCTGTCCAGGTCAAGAACACCGCCAACACAGTCAAAATATTGTCGGTTAGTGCCCGAAGGTGCCCGTCATCTTTTTGCGTATCAGCGCATTAGATGCGACGTTACGCAAAAAGATGACGGGCACCTTTAGTGCATCTTGTGGTCTTTAATGCGGGCGAGGACCTCACAGCTGGGGCATGTGGCTTCTTCTCTCAGGCTGTGAGCTTGTTCTGAAGGCTTGATCTGAATTTCAAGAGGGCCGCCACAAAGTGGACAGTTGTTTTGCATTTCAATAAAAGCCTCCTGGTGTTGGGCCAAGAGGAGGGGACCTTTTTCGCGGATGGCTTTTTCCATGCTGTAACTCCTGGTTGTTCGCTGAGGGCTCAGGCCGCCACCCAAGGTGATGCAAGTGGCGTGCTCACTTTTTCTCGCCAGTCTATGGTCGGGGCGTTGGGTCTTTACACAAAAGTGGGCTTGGGGAATCATGGAATCAGGGGGAAGAACATTGCCAAAGCCATCTTCATCATTCAACTGGGGCAGACTTATTAAAGCTCTTAAATCAGGAGTTTTTGTGGCCGTGATGGCCTATGGTTTTATGCAGTTTCTGATGTGGGGCAACTTTGCCTTTCAGGTCACTTATTACCAGTGGAAGGCTTTAGGCTGGGGGCTCACTCTGGAAGATCATTTGGACTGGGGAGCCATTTGCAACACCTTAGAAAATTACCACTGCTCAGAAAAGCAGTTCGAGAAGGTGTTGGCTCGATGGCCTCGACACCAAGGGGCTACGGCCAACTTGGCCATGGTTTTGAGTCGTCAGGGCCGCTGGGAAGAGGCCATCTTGCGCTATGAGGACTATTTCAATCGCGGAGGTGAGGCTCTGGATGTGATGGCCTGGTACGCTCGATCTCTGGTGCAAATTCAGGATCGGGAGTTGGCCTTGATCTGGTACTATAGAGCTCTATCCCAGGAGCCTGAAGAGGCTTTGAGTGCGACGGCCAATGAGGTGGTGGACTTGCTTTTAGAGCTGGAACAGCCCGAAGAGGCCTTGAGTCTTATAGGGGCTTTGACCCAGGGCAATCCCGACAACAGTTTTTTTTGGGCCAGTAAGATGGATGGACTGCTGGCCTATGTCCAGTCGGTGGGAGGTCGCCAACCGGCCAGTGGAGCGGAGAGGTCTATGCGTCTTCCCAGTCTCGATGGCCGCTCTCACTATGTGCCCCTCAGTCTGGCCGGGCGACCGAAGGTAGATTTTTTTCTCCTGGATCGTCAGGGCATCTTGGAGAGGTCCAACCTGGCCGTGACATTGCCTCTGGCCTGGGTGGACTCTTCCGTGGCCCCCAGTGCTTCGCCGGGAGATCTCATTCAACTGCCCAGCGCCCAACTGGGGCCCTGGGCTTTAGGAAGTTTAAGAGCCGAGATCTGTGAAAACTGTGTGGCTCGCATCAACCCAAGGGCCATTGGGCAATTTCCACTCAAGTTCTTAGGGCCAGACGGACTAGAAAATTAAATATTTAAAATTATGAGAGCTCAATGAAGATGGTGGTGAAGCCTGGCAACCGCTCTTCGCAACAGAGAATCCCCTGAGCGCCGAGCCTCTTGGCCCCAGCGGAACAGCTGTTGGGTAAGTTCAGGCGCTGACCCCAGGAGGGCCTCACAGGTCCCTCCCGCTATCGCAGAGGCTTTCATCTCTTGAATTTTCTCGGCGAGACGCTTTTCGTGAAAATTGATCCAGGATTTTTCCCACTTTTCTCGGGGGGGAGTCTTGGCTTCGGACTGGGCCCACTTCAACTGAAAGTCGTCCACCAGTTCTTGCAGTTGCTCTCGCTTAAGACCAAAATGGGCCATATTGAGAGGAAGTCGAGTTTGCATGAATGTGGATTCACTCAACTCCTGAGCTTGTTGTAATAGGAGTGTTAAGGAGTCACGAAGGTCCTCCGGAAGTTCAGGACTGGCTGAGTGAAGCTCATGCAAAAGTTCTGCTTGAGGGGCTGCGGTAAAGATCTGCCGGGTTAACATGGTGGAGTAGAGAGTGTTGACCGCCTCCATAGGTTCAAATTGGTGACGATAGTCTGTTCGATTTCCTGATTTGTTCATTTCGTCCAAGAGCTGATGCTCGTGGGCAATCTCGATGAGGGCCTGTAGGCGAAAGATCCGAGCCCAGTTGGGTATGGAGCGCAGGTAGCGGGACTGGATTAAGTCCGGGCTGTTGGGGTCGGACTCAGATCCGTAAAGCCCTTCGGCTAAAGACCTTTCCTCTGAAGTCCCTTCCCGTAGGCGGAAGGAGGAGTAAAAGATATCCAGGGTAGGGGTGTAGGGATTGGAGTAATTGAAAGAAGAGGAGTCAAAGTAGAGTTGCCACAGGCGCTCACGTAAGTGGTCATCAAAGTGGAACTGGTAAAACACTTGGTAGGCTAGGGCATCAAGGGCCTCTTGAAAATTGGACAGGCTCTTGAGTCTATAGTGAGGTCGCCCGAAAGGAAGAACTGAGGGAACTCTAAACTGCTCAAGAGTCTCTTTCACTGTATGAAAGCGTTGAGATAAAGGGGGTAGAGGTGAGGGGTAGGGAGAGGAGTGTTCAGTTCCCAGTCCTTCCTCGCTCAGAGGGCGAACAGCGTGAAGATTGAAGGGATGAATCAGCAAGCCCACTAATGTCAATACCACAAGGGCTCGGCTCAGCGACAGGCCTTGCCCCACTTGTAGGACTTGGCGGCCTAAAAACGTCCAATGCAAGTCTCTGTTGATGAAGTTCAAGGATGGGCCTCCTGTCTCTGGGTCAAAACAGCCTGACAAAGTGGGGGAGTCAGAGCACCTAAAGCTTGCAGTAGGGCCTTCTCCATCAGAAGGTCAGCTGTGGGCTGCTGCTGTTGGCGCAGATGCTGAAGCTTTTGACGTAAATGCGAATAAGTGCTGGTCAGATCTGAGGATGTCTCATCTCTCAGTCGCTCGTGGTGATGCTCAAGCCACAGAGATTGTATTTGTTCCCACTGCAGGTCCTTCAAAAAAGAAGGGCTTTTTATTTTATCTTTGACGGCCCTGAGAAGAGCTTCATTGAACTTTGCCCGATGCCCAAAGCCCTCCCTAAGTTGACTTTTTCCAAAGCTTTCCCAGGGCAGACCTTGAGCCTGGTTAATCAAATAGACCATAGCCAGAGCCAGGCGGGTGGGCACTGTTGGAGCATCTATAAGCTCTTCGACCAGAGCTTCCTGTGGAGCTGAACTGAGGAGTTCATGTCTAAACCAGAGAGAGTAAGCCTCGCTAGCCTGTTCGAAGGCTCTAAAGTTTTCCGGAGCAAAGGCTCGCTCATAGGACCCCAATAATTCCACCCACTGGTGCTGGTGAGCCAGTTCAATAAGGGCCTGAAGGCGGTAAAAGCGGCTCCAAGTGGGCAGTCCTTTTAGTCGATCAGACAATACTAGAAGGTGAGGCTCAGAGCCCTTGGGCAGAAGTTGGGCTGGAATATAGGAGGCCTGAGCCAACTTCTCTGCTCCTGCTATGGTCGAGTCCGAGGGGCCTTGATAGCCCTGCTGGGATTCATAGCGATAGTGATTGGAATCAAAATACAGCTGCCAGAGACGCTCTCTCAGCTGGGGGTCAGAAAACTGGGTAAAGGCCCGATAGGCCGCTTGATCCAGAAAGAGCTGATAGTCCTTGAGGGGATCCCTTTTCTTGGGTGAGGGAGAGAGGAAGGGGGACTTTTTTGTCGGAGGCTCTTCCTGGGCCTTCAAGTTGGGAAGAGCTAGAACCTGTAAAATATCAAGAGGGTTAAGAGGCCCCCTGATGGGGCTTTCTGGCGGCTTTGCTGGAGAGGAACTAATGCCTTGAGCTTCGAGTTCTTGAGAGCTCAAGGTCAATAAAAGACCCAGGGCCAAGCTTTGACTGAGAGCCAAGGCAGGCCATTTTTTAAAATTGAAATTAAGTGCTTTCTTCATCCACCAAGCCACGATTGACGCATAATGCCACAGCATGGCGCCAATTGAAAAAACTTTCTCTGAGGTACAGCTTCCAAAGCTCAATATTGTAATAAATACAAAACCCCGTAGTCCAATAACTGCGGGGCTGATATCCTGTCTGTGCAGGTCTAAAATTTTGGACCTTACCGACTTTAAGCCTTACGGGCGGCGTAGTACTCGGTGAATAGGCCGGCATCAAAGGAAAAGGGAATATGTTCCACTCGGGGAATGGCTTGAATAACCCCAGCTCCCTTTTCTCCCTCATCTTCCCGGCGAAGGTAGTCAGGCACTTCCAGGCGAGGAGACTTTTGCGCCTGTAGGTAGATCTGATTTTGGTAGGCCTTTTCCGTTAAGTTGATTTTGGCTCCTTGGGGAACCACATAAGAAGCCACATCCACTTTTTTGCCGTTGACGAGAACATGTCCATGACCCACCAATTGCCGAGCAGCGCGGATGCTGGGGGCAAATCCTAGGCGAAAAACCAAGTTGTCCAGGCGGCACTCCAGGCGTCCCACCAATTTGGCCACCCAGTTGGTTCCTGAGCCTCTTTTGGAGTCACGGATAAAACGGCGCAGCTGCTTTTCCTTGAGGCCATAGTGGACCCGGAGCTTCTGCTTTTCTTCCAGCCGTAGGGCGTAGTCAGAGTATTTTCGCCTTTTATTGCCATTTTCTCCAGGGGGGTAGGGACGGCGCTCAAGGGCTCCGGGTTTTCCCAGTCCGGGGAGCTCCACTCCCAGACGGCGTTGAACTTTGTAGCGGGCCACTTTTCCTGGTTTTTTCATTCCTTACCTCAAACTGATCTCAAATTTCACTGTAGGTTGATGGGTCTTCTCTTTATCACAAAGGGATTCCTATACCTGGGTTTTTGGGGAACTGCAAATATTTCCTCAGGCCCGGGCTCTGTTGCAGCTTGAGCCAAAAATCTAGTGATTTTGCACCAATGTGACACACAGCTAAAAAAACTTAAGGTTTTCGTCCAAGGCCCGATTAAACTGGAGGGAGTTCGACCAAAGTCTTAAGTGGCACGTAACCTCTCTCTGGCCGATCAGGAGTCCCAAAAGATCGTTTCTAAGGGGTTTTTACTATGAGTTTTATCGAGGTACCTGTGCCCAAATCAGCTCTGGCTGTCCTAGGTCTCCGTCCATTGGGTGGAGTTTTAGCTCTGGTGGCCGTTCTGGCTCTGTCTGGCTGTCTAGAAGATGACAGCTATGAGGAGGATGGAACCGCCGTGGATATTGTCAACGAGCCTGAAGAGGGCTCTGGGGAAGATGAGGGCTCTGAAGTTGTAGAGGGGCCTGATGAAGATGGCAATATCATCATCGACCCCGGCTCATTGGCCTGTAATATTTTTGATCCCGATGCTCCCCCAGAGGACCCTGAAGCCGGTGATCGTCAACAGGGAGTGGTGGGAGAGCTCTTTTTCCGCCAGCCGGATATTCACCCTGTATTCCCATCCACCCGAGATTACATTGAGCAGGGGACCCATGTCTCAGGCTTAAAGCTCTTTTTCAACCGCCTCCATGTACCCACTAGGCCTTTTGACCGCGGCTTTGTCACTCAAGGAGGGCAGGCCATACAGACTCCTCAGGGCGACACCCTCTACGAGTGGTTTGCTTTGAGTTTCAAGGGCCGCATTCGTCTGGGTTCTGAAGACCAGCCGGGCCTCTATCAGATGGCTCTTCTCTCTGATGATGGCTCCATTTTGCGCATGGACAGAGGGGATGGAGAGATGGATGTGTTGATTGACAACGATGGAGATCATCCCACCCGCATGGCCTGTGCCCAGGAGGCTTTGGAGTTGGGCGTGGGGGAGGCCATTCCCTTTGAATTGGACTGGCACCAAGGACCCCGCTATCACATTGCTCTTATGGTACTGTGGAGGCCTTGGCCCGAGAGTCCCGCCGCCGTGAACGACACCGAGTGTGGTCGACAGGGCAATGATCGCTACTTTAACTCGCGCAATGATCCACCCACGCCTCAGCCGGCCTATTTATCCCTTTTGGACCGGGGCTGGCGCCCTCTTGAGGCCAGCAACTACCTTTTGCCTAAGGCTGATAAGGGCTCTGAGGCGCCCGGCTCGGGTTCGGAGTTGGATCCTGACGACCCGGAGAACCCTTGCAATGCCCCAGCCCCATTGATCAGCCAGTTCAGCATGAGGGATTTGACTCGGGAGTCGGTGGTGATCACTTGGCATACGGATCGTCCTGCCACTTCGCAGATTAAGATCAGAGAGGTGGCCACCGGCGAGGATCGCTACAGTGATGTCAATCCCCTCTATCAGACTCGCCATGCCGTGGAGATGGATGGACTAAAGCCCAACACCCTTTATACGGTGACGGCCATTTCCACCTCGACTTCGGGCTTAACTTCCAGCACCAATGGTCTTTCCTTCAGGACCCGACGCTAAAAAGTGCCCGTCATATTTTTGCGTATCAACGCATCATAATCAGGTGTGACGCTCCGTTACACAAAAATATGACGGGCACCTTCATTCCCTCTCACTCTGAGCCGATAAGGGGCTTGGAGGATAATAAGGATGGGTCCAGGCTTTTCCATTCGCTATAAGTTTTTGGCGGTGACCACATTGCTTTTGGCCATTGGCTTGGGCGCCTATTTGCAGCTGGCCACCTGGGAATTTAAACAAGATAAAACAGAATGGGTTTATGACTACAATCGCAGTGTCGTCAGTAATTTATCTTCTGATATTGAAACTCTATTTTTAGCCGCAGAAGACAAGATGCGCCTGGTGGCCTATTTTTATCGAGCCCAAGATCAGCGCAGTCTCAGTATGGTTCGGGAGCTTTTGGCTCACTCTCAAGATCTGGTTTTTGTAGGGGGCAGCGACAGCTTCCGCAATTTAGATCGGTCCTTCTATCACGACGAAAGCTTTTTAGAGACCTATGGTTTGGAGGAGGGTTTCTTCTCTGCCCAAGGAATTTTTGCCCAGCGACCCATTCCCTTTGAAGTTCTGCGCCGAGAGGGAGAGGCTCTGTGGAACGCCACGGTGCCAGGAGGCCCCCCTCTGATCGGCTTTGCCAAGAACGTTGTTGAAGAGGATTTAGCCGGTCGAAGCCACAGCCAATATGCTGTAGTGGGCCTCATCCAGGCAGATCGGCTCTTGGCCGCTCTCAGTCGCCCCCAACTCAATGAAGTCTTTGTGGTCAACCGCTATGGCGAGCTGATCTTACACCCGCAGGCCTCCAAAGAGGATCAGTGGCTCTCCTCCAGCCGAAGAGAAACTCCCGTAGCGAATTCAGAAACAGGCCGGGGAGAGGAGCATGAGCCTCTCAAGGTGGACTTTGCCCAGCTGGTGGAGCAGGCCCACAGCCTCAAAGTGCCTGTGGGGGTGATGACCTATCGCGAGGGCGACCAGGAGATGTTGGGCGCCTTTGCCAAAGTTTTAGGGGACCAGCTTATAGTCCTCTCCCGGGTTTCTGAGGAAAAGGCCTTTGCCGTTGTGGCGCAACTGCAAAGACGCTCTTGGCTCTTTGCAATCGTGGTGCTGAGTATGGCCTTTTTGGCGGCGATTTTGTTCTCTCGTTCTCTCACTCGCCCCATTGATGTGCTGATGGGAGGAATCCAGAAAGTGGCGCAGGGGGATTTACAGACGAATATTCCTATTTCCAGTCGAGATGAAATGGCTATTCTGACTCAATCCTTTAACCGCATGATTGAGGACCTGAGACAGTCTCGCCAAGAGCTAGAGGAAATCAATAGGGACTTGGAAGAAAAAGTGGCGGCTCGCACTCGTCAGCTGGAATTGCAAAATCAAGCGGTCAAAAGAGCGCAGGAGGCTTTGTTGCGTACCACTCGCTTGGCGGCCGCCGGTGAGATTGCGGGACGAGCGGCCCATGAAGTTTTGAACCCTCTGACGGCCATTGTGGCACGACTACAAAAATTAAAGGATCGTGTGCAGATGGAGAGGCTGCCCGAAACTGAACTCTTAGGCCAGCTCACTCAGAGCTGGGAAAAAGATATTCACCAGGGGGGACTGGATCATCTGCTCAGTCAGTGGCAGCAGCCCTCTCAGGTGATGGAGGGAAAGAGTCTATGGGAAGAGGATTTGATTCACTTACAGCACATTCAGGGACAGCTCCAGCAGGAGTGGTCTGAACTGCAGGCCGACACGGACTTACTGTTGAAGTCCAGTGCCCGCATCAACAAGATTGTTCAGTCCATGCGCTCTCTCAGTGCCGTAAAGAGCGAGCTTAAGGCTCAGCCCATTCCCGATTTAGTTCAGGATTCGGTGAATATAATGGCGGACTGGGCCGCAGAGCAGAAGGTCGGCTTGACTTATGATTCTGGCGAAACCTCAGAACAGCCCCTTGAAGCCCTGGTGGATGGGGATGAATTTATTCAAAGTCTCACCAACCTCATTCGCAATGCCATTCAGGCGGTGGCTGAGCGAAAAAAACAAGACTCCCACCACCAAGGGGAAGTTCAGGTCTCTTTGCAGGTTCAAGAGGGGAAGATTTCTGTCTTGGTCCAAGATAACGGGGTGGGTATTCGTCCCGAACATCAGGCCCAGCTCTTTGAGAATCAGTTCACCACCAAATCCCGAGAGCAGGGAACCGGTCTTGGTCTGAATATCAGTCGACGCTTTGTTCGCGCCTTTGGCGGCGACATCTTTTTGCAATCCAGCGAGTGGGGCCATGGCAGTGTCTTTGTCATTGAGCTTCCGGCCCACTCCTCCCATGAAACTTCCCAACAACAAGGTCAGGTGCCCGCATGAGCCACTCAACAGCAGCTGCTCAGCTCAGCTCAGATTCCGCAAAAAAGTCAGATTCCCAGGCCCTCTACCGCTGGTCCCGTCGCATTTTGGTGGTGGATGATGAGCTCAGCATTGCCCAGGCCTACAAGGACATTCTCTGTCCGCCTCAGCGCCAAGTGGTGCCCCTGCGCTCCTCTCGTGGTGGCCCCTCTCCAAAGGCAGAACCCCGCGAAGCTGGACAAGCCGTAGAGCGCTTTGAGGTGGATCAGGCCCACAGCTACGAGCAGGCCCTATTCCTATTCAAGCAGGCTCTGCAGCAGGGACGCCCCTATGCCATGGGGTTTTTTGATGTGAAGTTGGGGCCAGGGAAAGATGGCATTGACTTGGTGAAGGAGCTTCAGTCCATGGATCCCGATATCTATGCCGTCTTTGTCACAGCCTACAACGATCGAAGTGTGGACTCCATAGGCCAGTATTTGGGAGAGGATCAGGTCAGTCGCTGGGACTATATGAACAAGCCCTTTAACCCCGGGGAGATTGTGCAAAAGGCAAGAAACTTTGTCACCCTGTGGAATCTGCAAAAAGAGCGCAGCCATCGGGAGGTGGAGTTGAGTGAAGTTCGGCGTAAACTGATGGACTCCGAGAAACTCTCCTCTGTGGCCGCCGTGGCCCGTGGGGTGACCCATGAGTTTGGCAATATTTTGATGCAGATCATGGGCAAGGCTGAACTCAACCGCAATAAGGAGCCAGAGAAAATGGCCCAGGCCCTGGAGCGCATTCTTGAGGCCTCACAAAAGGCGGCGCATATTTTGGATCAGTTTAAGGACCTCTCGGGTTCAGCCGCGGAGATGCATCAGCCCAAGATCTGGTTGGAACCCCACCAGGTGATGATCGAAGCCATGGACCTGATGGAGCACTCTTTGCGCACTCACAATGTGAAAGTGACCTGGGTTAAGCAGGATAAGGTGAAGATTATGTCCCACCCGACCTCACTACTGCAGGTGATGATCAACCTGACCATCAATGCCATTCATGCCATGGAGGGGGCCTCAGGTCAGCTGGATTTGAGCCTTAGAGAGATCTCCGAAGATTGGGTGGAGATTCGGGTGCGTGACTATGGCCCCGGTGTCCCAGAACACCTGTCTGAGGATGTGTTGCAGCCCTTTTTCACCACCAAGGGGGCCCAGGGCACTGGGTTGGGCTTGGCCATTTGTCGAGAGATTGTGGAAATTGAACACGGAGGTCAGCTGACTTTGGCCAATCACCGAGTGAAGGGCTTAGAGGTCGTGATTCGCTTACCTAAGGAGGAGCCCCATGAGCGAGGCTAAGAACAACTTAAGAGCCCCCAACCTCAATATTCCCATTTTGCTGGTGGATGACGATGCCATGGTCCGGGATGTGGTGCAGGAGTACTTAAAGGAGATTGGCTTGGTCAATGTGTTGGTGGCGGGGGATTCGCAAAAGGCCCTTAAGGTGATTCAGGACAAGAAGATTGAGATTGCTTTGGTGCTCTCGGATTGGGAGATGCCCAAGGTCACGGGGCTGACTTTGCTTAAGGCTGTGCGCAAAGATCCTCGCCGCTCCCAACTGCCTTTTATTATGATCACCAGCCAACGCTCTATGGAAAGATTCAAGATCACCCAGGCCGCCCAATGGAGGGTGGATGCTTACCTGGTTAAGCCCTTTGGTATGGAGCTGTTGAGGGAAAAAATTTGGTCCGTGATGGGGTGGAAGAGTGCAGCAGCTTAAGGCGGCGGGGTATAGGGATCTTTGGGATTGCGCCAGTGGGCGCCCAGGGCCCTTTTGGCGCTCGGTCATTTTGTTGCTGGCTTGGTGGCCTTCATTGTGGCTCAGTCCGGTGCTCTTGGCTCAGACTTTGAACCATCAGCTGGAGATTGATTTCTCCGATCGCAGCTTAATGGACGACTCAGTGGGTGGGCCCGAGATTCCGGCGGTGTGGAATCAGGCTCTGGGGCAACTTCATCCGCCCATTGAGGCCATAGAGGTGGTGGATCACCTGGGTGCGCCCCTAGTGGACCGCTCTCTGGATTTGGGCGATGGCCGCCATGGGGCCTTTGTGTCCAGTCGCTATGCAGAGTTCTCTGAGGGCGGGGATACTTCTGGAAGTATTATTCGTCTGAACACCGACGACTTTCCTGAGTTGGCGGTCACGGAGTTTGTTTTGGAGGCGGGCTGGAGACTGGAGCCCATAGGCAGCGAACCCCTAGTGATTCGCTCCCTGAGTCGAATTTTAATTGAGGGTGTGATCGATTGCTCAGGCCTGCCGGGCGCGGAGCAAAATCCAGACTCTAGCCTGCAGGCCTTGGGCGGAGCGGGCCGCTGTGGTGGGGGCAGCGGGGGGGCTGGGAGTACGGTGGATGGGGGTAATAACCAGCAGTTGCCGGCGGAAGCCGGGTTGAGCGGGGGACCTGGAGTGACTGGGGGGGCTGCTGCTCCTGCAACTGGAGGCGGAGCCAGTGGAGGCATAGGTGGCGGCGGTGGCGGGGGCTTTTCCCAAGACAGTGCTGGTCTGCAGGAGGCCCGTCGCGGCACTCACCCCGATATTCCCGGTGGAGGGCCTTCTGGTGGGGACAACTTTCGTGATGATGGATTTTTAAGGGTGGGCGGAGGCTCCGGCGGGGGTGGTGGCAGTGGCTTCGGCGGCTCCAGTGGTGCCGGCGGTGGTGGCGGCGGTGGCTTTGTGAAGTTGGTAGCTCAAGGAGATATTGAGGTGGGCCCCACTGGTCGAGTTTTGGCCAATGGGGGAGCAGGTGGTGGAGTTATGGGAGTGGGCCTTGGCGGCGGCGGAGGTGGTGGTGCCGGGGGTTCCATCGCTCTACTTGCCGGTGGACGAGTTCGTCTCGTGGGCCCGGGAACCCAAGTGGAGGCCCTAGAGGGTTTTGGCGGATTGAGCTCCGGAGGTAATGGTGGAGAGGGAGCCCGAGGTCGCACTTGGCTCACCGACTCAGCCGGTGTTCCCGATGGGGCTGGCCTAGAGTCTCCAGACTGCTTGCTGTCTAACTGTGGGAAGGTGGCCTTTGTGACGGGCAACCCGCCGGAGACCCTGGTGGCACAGACTCAGTGGATGGATTTGGGTGTCGACATCTCTGCAGTGGACAGTGTGGAGCTCTTTGACAGTCAAGACCCTGCGGCTCTAGTGCCCAGCAGTGACTACACTTTGACTCCTGAGGTTTCCGGGCAGCAGTTGCGCCTTCGTCTGGAGTGGACCAACTCCAGTGCAGACAACCCGGTGCGATTCTCTCTGCTCAGAGTGAACTATCAGAGCTTAGCTCCCCCTGTAGTAGATCCCCCAGGAGGTGGTGGGGGAGAGGGAGGGGGCAGTGAGGATGACGACTCGTCAGATCTGGCCACCCTCTCTCGGGCCGAGTTCACCTCAGGCTGCAACCGCCAAGGCGGCAAGGCCCTTCAAGGGAGCCAGGTCTCGGCCAAGGCCTCTGATCAGTTCTCCAGTTTGAGTTGCTGCCCCGAGCTCTCTTTGGCCTATATGGGACATAGTGTAGTGATAAATATAATATATTTACTAGGCCTTTTCTTCGGCCCCTTATGGCTGCGCTTCTGGATCAGGAAAAAATAAGCCGCTTTTAAAGCCCGAAAGCCTTCAGCAGCTGGTTTAAATCACAGATCTCAGCCGAGCTCTCAGCCGCCGATTCTCTCAAGAACATGGATGATCAAAAACACAAAGCCCAAAAGGGGAGGTAGTACCTGTAAGAGGGCCCAGGGTCTTGCCGTCTTGGAAGAAAACCAAAAAACTATGCCTCCGGCCACCATGGTCAGTCCCGAGAGACTCACTAGGGCTCCGGCCACCATGATTTGTTTTTTAAATATCAAATACAGGCCTACAAAAACTCCTAGGGCCAGACAAAAGTTGTAAATCCCTCTCTGCAGAGCCCAAGGTTGAAGAGCTCTGATCTCCTCAGCTGAATAGCCCAGTTGTTTATACATCTCCGGCCGGCGCAGCAAGAAGGCCTCAAAAACAAAAAAGCCCAGGTGAATGACTGCAGCCAAAAAAAATAAAATAAAACTCAGCCAAGAAACCCACAGTAGCATAATTGTCAGCTCCTTATATTGATGTAAGCCACCACTTTGCCTATAGAGGGCAGAAAGCCCGGTCAACTCGAAAGCAGATCATATTTTTGCTGACCCCTGACATGGGATAGGCTGGCTGTTTTATAAAAATTTCATAGAAATCCTTAAGCTTTACGGACTTTTATTCCCTTGCGAAGCGCTGCGTCCTCAAATAGAGTCTCGGCCTATTGCAACTAGGGATTGAGCAACATTGCAGTAGGGGGGGATCTATGACCAGCTGGAGATGCCAGGTCAGTCAGGGACGGGAGACTGAATCGAGAAGCCAAGACACTTCATTTATAGAAGGTGCTTTAACCGCAGACGGCGGCCTCATTCGAAGCAGCAATTTAGCTACAGGCAGCAGATCGGTCAGCAGAGCAGTGAGGCAGAGCCAGTCGCTGGGAGGTTGGGGGTTTTTAGCATCTATCTTGGTGACGATGGCCATCTTTGGTCCATCAAAGGCCCTTTGGGCTGACGAGTCTCTGCGCTCGGGGTCTTCCTCTGCCAAGGGCTGTGCGGAATTTCTCTCTCAATCTCAAACTCCCCTGATTCAATCTCTCGGCGTTGTGATTCTGCCAGAGGTGGCGGAGATCAGTGAGGTCGCTGTGCATTTGGCCGAGAGCTTGAAGATGCAACCTTACGGCCAGATCAGCTATGGGCAGAACGCAAGGACGGAAGATCTATTGGCTCTCAGAGATCTGTTTAAGAGTCTGCGTATCAGCAATCGTAAGTTTCTGGAGTTTAAAAATGCAGTGCTGGAGAGGCACTATCTGTCTGATTCTCCCATGGTTCATTCTGATTTTCAGTTGATGGCTCAGGACCTGGAGAACTGGTTGGACTATTTGTTTAGTAAGTATCTGAGAGATCTGCTTCTGACTTTGGATTACGCTTTGCGTGGAGAGGGGGAACAGTTTGTCCTCAGTCGAGTGGCTATGGACCAGCCGGCTTTGGCAGGGGCTCCCTGGGCTTCTCAGGCTTGGGTGAAGTACAGCTTTCAAGATCAGATGCACTCTTTTTATGGCCAATTTTGGATGGTGGAGAAAGAGCTGCCTCAGCAAGTGGATGGCTTAGGCTTTTTCTACCTCCAGGAGCTGCATCAAATGCTGCAGCAGGTGCAGGTGGCCATCGATGGGCACCTGAAGCTCTTGCCCCTGTTGGTCAACTACAGCCAACATATGTCGGGACTGCATGGGGCCGAGAGACTGAGGCAAAGTGAGGAGCTCTTTGTGACGGCGGGCTTGGTGCATGAGCGCATGGAGCAGCTATTGAATCGAGTGCTCCCAGTGGCAGAAGGCCATTAAAGCAGAGAGTTTTTTGCCAGGCACTTCGTGTGTTACCACTGCCAACTTAAGATCAGTTGTCCTTGGAGCTTTTGCCCTTGGCGGTGTCCCTGTTGCCAAAGGAAGCTGTTGAGTTGAAGGCCAGTGCCCAGTTGGCTGTCGCTGATGAGAGGCCAGAGCAGAAGCCAGCGGCCTTGCAATTGTCCCGCGTAGAGGTTCTTTTCCCCAGCGAAAAGGGAAACTCCCAAACGCAGTTGGTGTCTGTCGCCGCGAAAATGGTCTTCCCATTCTCCGGCCAGGCCAAGAGCCTGGAGCGAAATCATTTCTATTTGGCTGGGGCTCAGCCTCTCCACAGCCTGAAACTCCAGAGCTTTGAGCCCAAAGGCCCATTGTTCTTGCCAGCCCCGGCGCAAAATTTGGGCTGAGATTTGCTGGTCTTTGAGCTCGGCTTGTTGCGGGAAGAGGTGCGACTCTTTAGCTTGCCAAAAGTGGCTTTGGCCTTCCAGCTGAAGGTGCCAGCTCGCTACCCCAGCTTGGGGAAAGGACAGTCTGAGTCCCGCACCGCTGGGAGACAAGCCGGC
The DNA here is from genome assembly GCA_007121385.1 of Bdellovibrionales bacterium. Classification (GTDB taxonomy): domain Bacteria; phylum Bdellovibrionota; class Bdellovibrionia; order Bdellovibrionales; family UBA1609; genus SKYF01. The sequence goes on along the minus strand of SKLV01000068.1, from coordinate 1,880 downwards.
AAATGAGATGTCCAAATCCTGGTCCCGGTGTCGTTGGCGGGCCATAAGTAGGCTAGGAGAGTACCAGAACTCCAGCACAAAGCGGGTCTCATAGGCCTGGAGTCGTCGCGGGGGTCTTAAGGGTCGAGGTTCCTCCTCTGTTTTGGGAGAGGAGGTATAGCTAGGCGGCCTTTCGGGGGGCGCTGAGGGAGCGGGTATGGCAAAGGAGCTAAATCCCGGGGGCAATGTGGACTGAGTGGAAGCTGCCGATTGAGCCGGAGGAGCGGTGCTCTCCGCTAAGGATTCCGGCGGCCCTTCCACCGCATTCTCAGCCGTTTCCTGAATGCTCCACTGATTGGGGTCGATGGCCATCACCTCACTGAACAAACCCATCTGTCCATCTTCCCGGCCGGCGGCCACTCGGTAGTAGTGGACTTTTTTGTCATCCGGGGGTGTCCACAGGAACTCAGGACGACTTTGCTTTTGCGTCAGCAGAGGGCTTTCAAACTGGGGGTTGTCGTCAATTTCGATCACATAGTGATCGGCTCCGGGAACCTCATCCCAGCTCAACAAAACACGTTTTTGCGTTGATGCCTGGGCGGAGGGAAGGAGGAGACGACTCAGCCAAGAGGTCCATAAAGCTGAAGGCTGGGCCCAGGGCTGCAAAGTTGGTGGCCAGGGCTGCACTGGCCGGTGGGAGGAGGACTCTCCCGTTGAGGGGCGAATGGGCACTGAGGTGGGGGCTCTGAGCCTTGGAGCCTGCAGAGGGTCAGGGACGGAAAAGAGAGGGTAAGAGTAAAAGGGAGGAATCACAAAGCCCTCTTCGTCCAGGGCCTGAATGGACCACTCAAAGGCTCCGGGGTGGCTGAGGGAGTGTTGCATTTCCGTGAGCGGGGTGGCCTTAGAGGATACTTTGGGTTCGGTCTCACCGGGAGCTTTTAGCTTCAGTTGGTAGGTGAAGTCCTGGCCCAAGCCCAGCCAGCTGATTGAAAAGTTCTCTCCCACTCTCACCCGATCTCGGGGCAGGGGAGAGAGATGGCGCAGACGAGGTGCGGGCCATAGGTTGAGAGTGAGAGTGGAGGAGCTGGCCCTTGAGGGGGAAAGCTCTTTGTCCGCGGTCTTTGCCAAAAGGCGAAAGCGATGGGTCCCGGGCTTAAGCTCAAGGCTGAGGCTCTGTTGGCCGGGGGACAGTTCAAGGACTTCCTCTCCCCAAACGAGCCTGTCCGCGGGTCCTGACCACCGGAGCTCTACGGACTTTGGCCAGTGGTGACTGTAGATTCTCTCAAAGGGAGTATGTCTCCAGCTCAAAGAGTCATCTATCTGCTCCACGGCCAAGACATCACGGTCTCCCAATTGCAGACGAGTGCCGCTGGAGATACTTTTGAGCTCCTGACTTTCCCGGTGGCGCAGCACAACTTCACCTTGGGAGACCTCCACCTCAAGGCCTTCAGACCCCTCGGGGCGGCGCAAACTGATGTCCGAGTTGGCCTGAGCCTCCAGAGTCCACTCTCCCGACCCCAGACTCAGTGGCCCTGAGCCCGATCGCGAGCGCAGATCTCCACGATAAAATTGCAGGCGAAAACTGGAGTCCCGCCCCCCTGCGGAGGCATTGAGGGGTTCCAACACCACCAGGGTGTTTTCATGCAGATCAATGCGGATCTGATTTTCCAACTCTAAGAGAGCCGCACTTTGACTGAGAGTGAGAACAGAGTCGTAGCTGAACAGATCGGTGTTAGTCTCCGCCCCCTGCCAGATGATGCTGTTTTGCGCCCGTCGCCGCACATTCTTCTGCACTCGACTGACTTTCCCCAGAGAGGTCTGGGAGGAGTGAAGCCCCTCTCGACCAAAATCCAGCCCCCCCAGCAGCCCTAAGTCCGCCAGCAAATAAGTTAGGGATAGGG
>SKLV01000070.1 GCA_007121385.1 Bdellovibrionales bacterium | reverse complement strand
GTCTGAAAATTAGACAGCTGTTTTCTCAAAATCGGCCACTGTCCAAATTTAAGACAGTAAAAGCCCTTGGAAGCCCTATTAGAAGGGCTTTTAGCCTTGGCCCGGGCCTTGCAAAAACAATCAACAAAGAGGATGAGGACACGACAGAGCTCAGCCCCCAAAAGGAGCTTTAAGAGCTCCCTCCTCCTCTCAATAGATTAAAGAGGTGCGAAATGAAAAAAGCATTGGTTACAAAATTAAGTCTTTTAGCTGTTGTCACCCTGATGACCTCTCCAGTTCTTGGCAAAAAGCCTGAGGCCATTCCCTTTAACAGCAAGATCGATAACGCCATTAGCGAACAGCAGTCCCTGAGAAACAGCCTCCTTGAACTCTACAGTGAGAAGACCCATGCCGCTCACTCGGATTCGAGCAAGATTTTAGGTCAGGACCGCCAGCGAGTTCAGGACCTTTTGGATTTGGAATTAAAATGGGATCAGGCGCCCGCAGTGGCCTCCGAGGAGCCCAGCTTGCCCTCGCGAGACCCCAGCAGTCTGATTCTTTAATAGATTTATTTTACCCAACCCCCCTTGGTCGGCTGCCCCCCAGCCGGCCTTTTTTTTGCCCTTAGCCTGGCAGTAGCAGCTTGCGCAGCTCCTGTTGGGAGTACACATAATCCGCATAGATCATGGTGTTGGTGATATTGCGGTGGCCCAGGGCCACCTGGACCAGACGCAAATCCCGAGTTTTGCGGTAGAGGCGAATGGCAAAGGTGTGCCTGAGACTGTGAAACTTTTTATCTATGGGCCGGTAGAGATCCCAAATCTGATAGAGGCGGGGATAGGTGATGGGGAAAAGTCTATCTTGACCAGACAGAGCCTGCAGATGGCGAAAAAGCCAAGAGGGGATGGGGAGCTCCCGATCATTGCTGCCTTTCAGCCCATGAATGTGCACGGATTCCTCATAGGAATTAAGGTCCTGGGGCCGCAAGTTGAGGAGCTCCTGAGCCCTGGCTCCCGTGTGCAAAGCTAAAAACAGCAGACTGCAGTTTCTAAGATCCCGGCCAATATGGCTGTGCAAAAGGTACTCAAGTTTTTCCACCTCTGGGTCGAGAAGATATTTGTTCTTGTTGAGGCTGTAGACCTGTCTGCTTGTTGCCATGATGCATATACCTCGCGAGTGGAAAAAGTGGTCCTTAAAATTTGTTTATATGCTCTGAATCAATCGTGGATGCGGAGCATAAGCAGCCAAATGAGGCCGCCTTTGACCCCAATTTCAGAATGGATTCACATAAAAATCAAGCACTTAATATTAAAACTTATAACTATAAGCTATAGGCTATTTGTAAAACCCATACACATAGGGTTGATCAAATTTAGGCCACATAAATTAACTAAAACTTTTAACGCTAAAAAAGACCGCAACTATCAAATCACAATATTTTAATTGCTAAACACAATATAAAATTGTGAAATACAAGAATGACGGAAGTGCAGATTGACACCAAAGGGAATTCTTTTGATCAGGACTTGAATGCTTTGGGGAGCCCCAAAGCCCATAAAACTCTTTCCGATCATTCAATGCGAACAAGATCCTCGTTGAGGCTGGGCTACGAGGCCCAGGCCCGACAGATAGCTCACCAAATTGGAAGTTTAGAGGATGTGCGACAGCGCCTGGGCTTAAGCCGGCGACGCATTTGCCAGCTTCTTTTGGTAGATCCTTCGGCCTGGACCAGGTGGACTCGGGATCCCGGCAGTATTCCGCCCCTGGTCTACCAGGCCCTCCACTGGTATTTGCAGAGCCAGGAGCGAGGGAGAGATATAGGCGCCCCTCTTTCTCAAGATAAGCCCAAAACTCATGTCTCCCAGCCTGAACTCAGTCTCCCGTGGAAACTCCTACTGCTCAGCCAGCTCCTACTCACTGGCCTCCTTATTGGATTCCTTCTCCATGGATGGTTCCGCGCTTAAGCTGTTTCTCTAATTTTTTTGAAACTGGCCTCGAGCCGAAGACTCTTAGACCGATGTTTCGGTAAATATAAACTACATTGTTTATTTACACTATAGGCGAGAGGCCCTAGCATGACTCAACCCCTGGCTTCATCTTTGCGTTACGCTTTAGTGCCCGGACGCTTTGCCCCTGATGGCGCACTGGAACTCTACCAGGCCCTCTTCGAGTTCTGGCATCAGAACTGGTCGCAGGTGTATAAAGACCTAGGCACGAACAAGAGACCCTGCGCTGATGACTTTTTGCGCCAAGACTGGATTGCGGCCTTACTACACGAACAAGAGGTCGTGGCTATCCATAATTACCACCACTACGATCTTCGCTGCCCCTGTCATCTTAAGGCCTCCTATCTCGAGCAGAACTTCACCCCATTTTTTTGGAGTCAAGTAAAAGCCAAGGGCCTGTCTCAAGTAATGAGCATGGAGGCCCTTTTCGTCAGCCCCGCCTGGCGCAAGGCCCATACAGGAGTTAGTTTGGCTGGAGTCATTATTGCCTTAGGCCAACGCCTCTTTATCCTCCAGTCTCCAGCCCAGGCTCTCGTTGCTCCAGCCCGCAAGGATAACCCCACCTCAGCCTTAGCCCAAGCCATGGGCTTTGAGATTATTCAGGCCGATCACCCGCTCAACAATGTGAAAGTCGATTTGCTCCTGGGCCAGAGAGAAGGACTGAAACCCCCACCCTGCAATAAAGTGAGCCAACTGACTGAAAGCCTCTGGGCAAAAAAAGAGAGCTATCTGCCCCATGACTTTAACCGACCCATCCTTAGAGCCGCTTAACTCCAACAAGGAGAGGACTATGCCCCTAAAGACCACGACAATTCACCAACAAGTGCAACGAGAACTGGAGCAAACGGCCCCTCTCATTCAGGGTTTTAACTGGGAGGACCCCAAGGCCTACGGCCAGTGGCTGGCCCAAACCTACTATATGGTGGCTCACTCCACCCGGCTGGTGGCTCTAGCGGGAGCCCACGCCCCCCTGAACCAAGATTTTCTCCATCATCGCTTTGTGGACCACTCCAAAGAGGAGCGCGGGCATCAACTGATCTGCTTGAGCGATTTGAGAAAGCTTGGCCAACATATTGAGCAAATCCCTTGCTTGCCAGCCTCAGCGGCCATGTATCAGGTTCAATACTACTGGATTCAGTATCGGGGAGCCGCCTCGTTTTTAGGCTACACCCTAGCCTTAGAAAGCTTGGCCGAGACCTTTGTCCCCCAGATCTACTCAAGGGCCAGTCCAGCTCACAGCACAGCCGCCTGCCACTTTCTCAGGGTGCATGGGGAGGCCGATGTAGGACATACGGCCGAGGCCTATAAAGTCATTGAAAAACTCAGCGAGGATGAGCAGATCCTGGTCAGGGACAATTTAAAGCTCTCTTGCTCGCTTTATCGCAATATGCTGACAGAAATCAGAGCAGCTCTAGAAGACTCCCTACAACCCCATGAGAAGCCAACTTTTGCTCCTCTTCCTCTGAGGAAAGCTCAGGGCCAGTGAGCGCACCTGCTTCCACCACCAAAGTGGCAGCCACTCGAGGCGAACCCACCGCATAGAGGGGAGAGGCATACTTAATCTGAGCCTGAATCACATATTCGAGTGGGGAGTAACGCTCATTGATGTCATGAAGTGGTAAATCCACCGGGAAGCAGCCCTTAAGCTCTCCGGCATAAATCCCCTGGACCATCTGCAGCAGATCGTCCGTCACTTGGGGGGCGCGATGGTAGAGTTGCTCCCATGAAAAGCAATACAACTCCTCAAGGGAATAGCTACAGTAGTTAAAAAACTCAAAATTGCGAAACAGCTGAGTTCCCTGGGCATCATGGACCTCGATCACATCTGCATCCTCGATAAAATGAAAAAGCTCTGGGCTTGGAGTGAGGCCCAACTTCCTTAAAGCGGCCCAAGCCATGGTTTTTGCCGAACGCAAATGACCTGCCTTGCTGAGGGCCAAATCACACACATCGACATAGACTTTTAAAGCCTCTAGAGTCTTGTCTTGGCGCTCCGGATTGAGGCGAGAAAAGTAAGGCAAACTGGGGTCAAAATAGGGGATGACTCTCACTCCGGAGTCCGCAGCTAAAGCCTGGATTTGTCGAGCCCACTGGCGGAATTCCTTGAGTGCCCTATCTAAATGAGAAGATCCCACTCCATGTCTGGTAAAGTTCTTATTTGCAGCCTCAGTGGAAACATCTTTCTTAATCATAACCCCTGCCATCCTTCCTTTAAGTGCTTCCTGCACCTAAAATTAGAGCTGTTTTTGCATCATGACGCAACCCACATTAAGATAGTTCCTTAAACTCTGCGGCAATCCTAAGGCCCGACATTTCCCTTGCTTGGCCCCAGCCCTTCCCTCTATGCTCTCAAGGCATAAAAATCTTTAACGGGAGGACAGCTTTGGCCTTCGAACTGATTGAAAAGCACGGCGAGCACGAACAGGTTATTTTTTGTCACAACAAGCGCGCAGGGCTCAAAGCCATTATCGCCATCCACAACACGGCTCTGGGGCCGGCTTTGGGCGGGACCCGAATGTGGCCCTATAAAAATGAAGAAGAGGCCCTGGTGGATGTGCTGCGCCTGAGCAAAGGAATGACCTACAAGGCCTCAGCGGCCGGCCTCAACCTGGGCGGCGGCAAAGCCGTGATTATCGGCGATCCAAAAACCCAAAAAAATGAGGCCCTCTTTCGCGCCTTTGGGGCCTATGTGAACTCCCTGCAGGGCGCCTACATCACCGCCGAAGATGTGGGCACCACGGTCAAAGACATGGAGTATGTTTTTATGGAAACCCCCTATGTGACGGGAATTCCCGCTGCCTTTGGGGGCTCCGGTGACCCCAGCCCCTACACCGCCCATGGAACCCTGATGGGCATTAAGGCCGCCTGCAAAGAAAAGCTGGACTCTGACTCCCTTCAAGGTCTGCATGTGGCCGTTCAGGGCTTAGGCAATGTGGGCAGTCACTTGGTGGACTTTCTGGTGAAAGAGGGAGCCAAGGTCTCAGTGGCCGACATTGACATGGGTCGTATCAAAGCCCTTTGTGACCGACACAAGGTGGACGTATTGGACCCTCAGGAGATTGTGGTCAGCGACTGCGATGTGCTGGCCCCCTGCGCTCTGGGTGCTGTGATCAATGACAGCACTGTGCATGAACTAAAATGCCAGATCGTGGCCGGCGGCGCCAACAACCAACTGGCCGAGGCCCGCCATGGGGAAATTTTAAAAGAGCGGGGCATTCTCTATGCCCCAGACTATGTCATCAACGCCGGCGGCCTGATGAATGTCTTTGTTGAGCTGGAGGGCTATTCCTCGGATCGGGCCTTTGAAAAGACTACCCAAGTGTATCATAATTTATTACAGGTATTTAACATTGCTCGGGAAGAGAATATCACCACGCAAAAGGCCGCCGATGAGCTGGCCGAGCGCAGGATTCAATCCATTGCCGCTTTAAGAAAACAACTCCACGGTCGCACAGCTCGACCCTTTTCGACTTTGAAGGAGATGTCCAGCCGAAAGAGCTAAGGTTTGGTGACTTCGTGATTGATGACCCTACTAAGAGGAGATTTTGAGTGAATCGAAAAATTAGTAAAGAAGAACTAAAATCCAAGGACGCTTTTTTAAGTTTTTCTGAAAGGGCTTCGGCCTATTTGGCGGACTGGATTAAGCCCATCTTGATGGTTGTCGGCTCTCTGCTGGTGGCCTCTCTGGCCTATATTGGCTATGGACACTTTCAGACCCAAGCTGAAGTGAGGGCGGCCGATGAAATCTACACCCTCCAGCAGCCTATCAATGAAAAACGCCGTCAGCTGGAAGAGGCGGCCAGCGCCCAAGAGAGTGAGGAGATCCCTGACTGGAAAAGCCTGACGGACTTCTCTGAAGATTTCAGCCCTCTGACCTCCGCCCTTAAAGAGGCTTTGCGCCGCCATTCTGATCGCCAAGCCGCCATAATGGCCAGCATGAGTTTGGCAAGCCTTTTTGCCGAGTTTGAGCTCTGGGCTGAAGCCAAGGAGGTCTTGAGTCTTCACGATAAAACACTGACCCGGCCCCGAAGTCTTTTAAGCCCCTTGTTGACCTCTCAGCTTGCTGCGGTTCAAGCTCATCTTCAGGAGTCTCAAGAGGCCCTCAATCTCTATCAGCAGGTCCTGGACAACCGGGCGGCCCAGTTTCTCCATCCCGAAGTGATGTTGAAAATCGGATTTCTCCACGAGCAGGCGGGACAGCCAGAGGCCGCCCAGAACATGCTTCGACGCTTGGCCGCCGAATATGGGGACACTGAAGCTGGCCGCTCTGCTCGAGGCTATTTGCGCCTTATGCAGCTGGAGAGCCCCCCCAACCCTTCACAGGGCTCGGAGGGCTAACTGATGACGAGAGCCCGGCCTCTTTCTTTTGGGCCCAAGTGGCCACTCGGTCTTTTTTTGGGCCTTCTCTTGAGTCTTCAAGGCCTGGTTTTGGCTGGATGCTCCCACAGCCCCAAACCCAAGACCCTGAGCTTGGAAAAGCGGGGAGCCAGAAGCATCCTGGCTGAGCCCCACTACGGCTCAAGGCGCATTCATCGCATGCAGCCTGTGGTCACCGACAACTTGGTGATTGTGGGCAACGCTTTGGACGGCCTCGTGGCCTATGATCGCGAGCACTTCAATGAGCGCTGGCGCCTTCAACTAAGAGGAGGGGTAGAGGCCGGGGCTGAATGGGTGGGACCCTATTTGTTTTTTGCCGCCAACGACGGACACTTCTACTCCGTGGCTGTTGAAACAGGAAAGGTCCTCTGGAGTTACCCCATTCGCTCCGAGGGCATTGGTCAAGCCACCTTTAGCAATGGAGTGGTTTACTTTGTGGCCGGCAACAATGTCCTCCACGCCCTCAATGCTGAGGACGGAAACTCACTTTGGATTTACAGCCGCCGAGAACTATCTCAATTTTCTATCCGCGGAGCCTCTCGCCCCACAGTGGAAGGCCAGCAGGTCTATGCAGGATTTAGCGATGGCTCCCTCGTGGCCCTGGATCGCAACACGGGTCGTGTTGATTGGGAAGTGAACTTGGCAGGAAGCCAGAGGCGGTTTCGCGATGTGGATGCTCAACCGATTGTGGATGGAGATCGAATCTATGTCAGCAGCTATGACGGGTCTCTTTATGCTCTCAATCGCAGCAATGGACAAATCCTCTGGCGCCTGGAGGAGGGTGGGTTCAACCCTGTGACCTTGGAGGGTAACCGAATTTATTACTCCACCTCGAATGGACAACTTTTGGCTTTAGAAAAGTCCTCAGGGCAATTGATTTGGTCCCAACCTCTGGAAAGTCAGGTGGGCACCCGGCCTCAGCTCTTTCGCGGCCTGGTGGTGGTTGGAGAATACACCGGTCAATTGCGGGTTTTTGAAGCCCAATCGGGAGAGCCCTTGGCGGAATTTAATCCCGGACGAGGGGTGACCGGACAGCCTTGGATTGACCCTGATACGGGAAAAATTATGTTTATCTCTGCAGATGCCAACCTTTTCTCCTTGCGTTTGGGCTGGAGAGACCCCTCGCCCCTACCCACATGGTGGAGGTCCTTTTGATGCGCCTCATTCTTATTCTTCTGCCTCTTCAGTTTTTGCTCAGTGCCTGTGCCTTTCATCACTGCCGTAGAGTCCCTGAGCAGAGGATAGTGGAAATGCGAGAGAGTTTGGAGGTCCCCGGGGCCGATCAAAAACAAGTGGAGGAAGCCCTTTTGCTCAATCCAAATAAAAGAATTTTTGTCTATAAGGTGGATGGCAGTCTTCAGTGCTACTCTGAGCCAGGAACTTCTTTGGCCGAGATGGCCGAGGAACTCAAAGGGATTGAGGTTTTCTCACAAGTCAAAAAGCCTGATGGGATGATGCGCCCCCAAGTCTGCGGCATGCCTACAGGGATGTCCAATGTCTATGAGATTGCTGCAAAGGACTTGGCTGAAGCAGAAAAACGGGGCTTCAGACTTTGGGAATTTGACTGAGGAAGGAGTTCTCAATAATGGATGGAATCTTTAACCTCATCCGCGATGTGCCAGACTTCCCTAAACAGGGAATTTTATTTAAGGACATCACCCCCATCTTAGAGAGGGCTGAGGCCTTTTCCCTGCTGATTGAAAAGCTATGCGCCCAAATCCCTCCAGAGACCAGCAAGCTGGTGGGCATTGAGAGTCGTGGATTTTTGTTGGCCTCTGCCATGGCCAAGCACAGTCACAAGGGATTGGTCATCGCCCGCAAGGCCGGAAAACTACCCGGACCCGTTTTAAGCGAGAGCTATGCTTTAGAGTATGGAGAAGACCAGATCCAAGTGCACCAGAGCTCCCTAGAGGCCCATGACCGACTGTTGATTGTAGACGATGTCCTTGCCACTGGAGGAACAGCCAGTGCCTGTGAAAGACTCTGCACGCGGGCTCAAGCTGAAGTCTTAGGTTTTTGCTTCATGTTGGAATTAGCTCCCCTAAATGGCCGCCAAAAGCTCATTGCCCCAGTAAGTTCTCTTTACTCGCTTGACTGAGGTCTGAGGTTATCTGGCCCAAAAGCCTTGGGAAAGAGCTCAGCAAAAGTCCAAGTCTCGACCTGACCTAAATGATTGGCACAGTGAATAAGACTGTGGGACTGAGCAAACTCACTGATCACCTGACGACACATCCCGCAGGGGGGCCAGGGATTCCCCTCTTCCACATAGACCACCATCTGGCGGATGCAAAGCCGGGGGGAGGGGAGAGAGGCACTTTGGCTTTCCTCGCTGACGGCCTTCCACAGAGCCACCCTCTCAGCACAGACTGTGGCTCCATAGGAGGCATTCTCCACATTACAACCTGTATAGACAGCCCCACTTTCCAACTCCACAGCTGCGCCCACTTTATAACCACTGTAGGGGGAGTGGGCTCTGTGAGAGGCTAGCCTTGCCAGAGCTATTAAATTTTTCAAAGGGGAATTCTCCTGTGCAGTCACCTGAAGTGGCCCTCCTGTTTAAGGCTCATCTCTCTTCACCAGTTCGTCGGCTTGGATGGCCACAGTTCCTGAAATATCCTGAAGCTGATCAAACTGAGCCAGACTCTCCAGTCCACCTTTTTCATTTCCCTTGAGCTCAATGGTGAGGACTGGCACATCGTGATCTCGCCACATATAGCGCCCCAAACTGCCTGGAAAATGCCCGAGGGAAATCCAAGGTAGGCGATCCACTCGAGGAAAGTTGAGCGGAGGGCCATCAAAGTCCAAAACTCCAAGAGGGGTGTGGACAGAGACAATAAAGTCCGGTTTAAAGCTTTCAAAGTGGGCCATCAGACAGCGAGTTTCACTCTCTGAGGCTCCATAGGGGCCAGGATAGCGTCGAGAGTTGGAACCATGCTGACGCCAGGCCTCTAGGGCCGTCTCCTCCCAATCATCAGTGGGAAAGTTTCGATTGAGATCCACCCCTCGGCTGTTTGTCCGTGTGCTCTTGTACCAGCCATCTGGATTGGCCACAGGAACCACCCGCCAAGAGTTACGCGGGTTAATTCTCTCAAGCCGCCGCATCCAAGCTCGCGCCACAGCTCCTGCAGGGTGTTCATCTCCATGAATGAGAGCCAAGGCAAATATCTTTTTGGCCTCAGGGTGGTCGGAAGTCCTCTCGTAATGATAGATGGGAACCTTCTCCTCACTCCAGCAGCCCTTAAGCCAATCCACCTTAGCACAAACGGCCTCTATGTCCGCCTTTGGAAAACGGCCTGGGACCCTCTGTAAATGCTCCACACAGAGGTCCACCAGCTCATGATGCTCCACCAAAGGCCCTTCTTCAGCCAGGTGGCCTACTGTGAGCAAGTCCGCCTCCTCTTCTAATCCCTGCTCAGCCATGAGGCCATCGCCCGAGGAGGCCAACCAGGGGGGAGGGGAAGACTTTGGGCCCACCAAGATCACCAGGGCCAGCACAAAAGCAAAATAAGAGACTGGAATGATAAAGATGGGGCTTTTGAGAGTTCGCATTTGCACAGCTCACATTTTGAGGCAGGCCTGGACCCGAGTCAATGGCTGTGATAGCCTCTCCTCTCTATGGATGAACTGATTCTTTCCCGCAAGGTTTATTTTTGCTGCGCCTATGAGGCAGAGCACCTGGAAGGACATAACTTCACTCTGGAGGCCTTTTTTTCAGGTCCTATGGACCCGGTAACTGGCCTGGTGATTAATTTTTCTGACCTGGATCCCCTGCTTAAAAAGTGTGTCGATCAGCTCGACCATCGCCACCTCAACCGGGATTTGGCCTATTTTCAGGAGCAGACTCCAGGCCCTAAGAGTATCCTTCACTTCTGCGCCAAACAGATTTTGTCCCAATGGCCCAAGGACAGTTTGGTTCAACCCATCAAACTCAAGTTGACCCAGGGCGAAGAGTCCCTCACAGACCTTATTTTGACTAAGGACAAAACTCTGATGAGAAATCTGTTCGCTCTGTAGAGCCCGTAGTACGGGGGTCCTCACGATGAATATAATCAACCAGATTGCGCAGATCCAGCATTCCCCCAGACTCCACCAGGCCAGATAGGTGAGGTGACTTTCTCACACTCCCCACGATATAGGCTTCCACCTGAGCTGCCGAGGGCTTTTCCAGGCCGTGGTGGCGATAGAGAGCCACTGTCAGTGCCGCCGCCCCTGCCACAAGGGGAGCCGCCATGGATGTGCCCGGCAAATCCAAAAAAAGAGGGCTGACTTCACTGGGGGGCATGAGAATTTGTCGCGCTCGAGTGGAGTAAAGGCCCACCGGCGGAAATCCACGGGAGGCCTGAGCTCCAGGAGCCGCCAAGGTGGCTGTTGCAGGACCATAGTGACTAAAAGAACTTAACCTTAAATCGGCCGTATCCACTGAGGCCACACTGATGGCTCCAGGGTAATCTTTGGCATAATAAGCCGGCAAGACAGTGAGGTTTTCTCCATCCACAAGGCCGGCGGGGATACTTGCCGAGCTGTTACCCATGGCCATGACCACCACAACACCGGCGTCGACGGCATCTCTCAGAGCATCTGCATAGGCCGGGTCTCGAACTGACCCCTGCCACACGGACCCCAAGGACAAATTAATCACATCAGCCCCTTGAGAGATGGCAAATTGAATGGCATTGACCACAACATCAGAGCTTGAAACCAACTCCCCCTCTAAAAGAGCAAAGGCCCTTAAGGCCATAATCTGCACTCGAGCTGGCATAACTCCAGCCCCTGCCACTCGGTTGTTGCCCAGGGCCGCGGCCAAGCCCGCCACATGAGTCCCGTGCCCACTCACAAAGTCAATATCACTGGCATCGTAAACTACATCCATTTCATTCAAGGTGGTCACATCCACTCCATTGGCACTGGGAGGAGCGTCCATAATTTCTCCATCCCAAAGAGGGTGCCATAGAGCTGAGGCCAAGTCAGGATGAGTCGAGTCCACCCCTGAATCCACTATGGCCACTTTAGCAAGGGGAGGGCCCCGCCACTCCATCCCATAGTCGGGATGAAAAAAGTGAACAAGAGCCTGTTCTGTCCGCAAACTCAAATGATGTCTCTGCACAGACAATTGGGGGTCGGTGAGGCTAGACAGACTATACTCCCGGTTGAGAGACATTCCCACAATGCACTCGTCCTCATCTAACTGACTCTCTAGGTCCTGGCGCCTCCAGTCTCTCTTCAGAGTCAGGCGAAAGGCCTGCTTGGACAAAGTCTCCCGAATCTGCCGCCCCCCCAGCAGGGCTTCGGCCAACTTCGCCTCCAAACCTCTCCTATGCCTTAGGCAGGCAGTGTCCACCACCATCACCAGATCCAGGCCATGAGGCAGGATCTCGTCCGTGGCCTTGGCCAATGGGGCTGGCCCCTCCAAGGAGTCTACTATTGCCTCATCCAGAATGAGCTTTTTCTCTTGGAAGGGGCTAGGAGGAGAGACTTTACAAAAGGGATCCACCTCAAACCCCCCTCCCAAAAAGGGAAGTGCCTGGCAGTTTGTGTAGAGACCCAGCAGGGGAATGCCGAAGAGCAGCAGAGCCCAGTTTTTTAGGCTGCCGAATTGAAATTGCGGGAAGATTCGGCCCACTTCAGCCCCTCCTTCAAGCGATCTTGACTAATCGACTCAAAAAACAGAGCCAGCTCAACATTGTTTAAGACCATTTGCCAAAAGGCCTTAGCTTCCAATTTGAGGACCAGACAGTCTTGATCCGCTTGAACGGTGGCCGTGCGAAGAGAGTTCGCCAAAAGAGCAATCTCGCCAAAAAAGCCTCCTGCACGGACTGTTTTAATGACCTGATCATTAACCAAAATCTGAACTGCTCCACGGACAATCATGTAAAAGCCATCGGGTCGGCTGCCTTGGAAAATGATCGGCTCTCCGGACTCAAAGCTCAGAAGGTTGGAATTGCCGACCACCATCTGTAGCAGATGGGGAGGGAGATCACGAAAGATCGGCGTGACAGAGAAAAAGTGTATCACACAGGCCAGAGGGTCTCCTTGGTCCAGCTCCTTCTCTCTTGCAAGAAGTCGGGGGATCACCTGTGAGAGCAAGAGCTTCAGAGTGTAGCCAAAGCTCACCACGGTCCCCAAGACCAAAGCAAAAAAGACGAGCAGAGCAGGCAAGGCCTCCTGGTATTGGCCAGATTGAAGCGAGTAAAGAGTGTAGGGATTGGTGGCTCTGAGTAATGTCAACAGAAGATAGGTGAGAGCCACAGACCAGAGAAGGGCCACTGTCAGATAGACCACAGGAGTGGGGCCATAGAGCCGAGAGGGCTTGTTACCAATCACATCCAGAAGAGAATTGTTCCGCAGAAGCAAGGACACCTGTCGTAAACTGTCTTCGTCCATAAAAGAGCGAAAATATCTGGACAAATCACTCTGGCGAAAGGGGTCTAGGTCAATAAAAGTCAGAAGAATGGCTGCCCAAAGGGCCTGAGGCAACCAAGCCTCTTTGCCAATCAGCCCCAGCATCAAATAGGAGAACAGAAAATAAGAAAGGGTGAGAGAAATGTGATACAAGCTACTTTTCCAGCGATCATGGACCAAGAACAGGGCCTCATTGCCCACATTAAAATAAAGGGCCAAGCCGTTGAACTGCATCCGCAGATTGTAAACACGGCCGGTGAGAAAGAGCAGAAGGCAAAACTTGAGAGCATTTCGAAGGCTGAGCAAAAGGGAGGTCATCAACAGCAGCAAACCCGCCCCCTTTAAATAGGATCCCTGATAGCGTAAAAAAGCCTCAGGACTCAAAGATTGGGGTAGGCTTAAAAGTACGGCCAAGGCCCCAGCCACCACGCAGAGAGACAGGATGAAAAACAGCAGGGGATGGGTGCGATCATTATTCACCTGACGACCCAAAAAAACTTGAAATAGGGGCTTTAAGTAAAAACTGGGACGAGGAGAAAGGCTATTGAGAACCGATTCGGGCACATCCAGATGTTCACCATTGACGAGAAGGCCTCTTTTCTTGAGCTCCAACAGAGTACTCACAATTTTTCGGAAGGGGACTGTACCACGCGCAAAGTGCACCCTTTCAAGAATCTGGCCTAAGCTTAAGGACCCGTCACAGAGGACCAAGATATCGGCCATGTCCAAAGGGAGAATCACCTGAGCGAAAGGATCAAGGGATTCAAAAATGGCTTTATTTCCCTGGATAAAAATGCGGCCGCCAACCAGCTGAGGCTTGAATTCAATCACAGGAAGACCTCCAGGAGTTGACTCAAGCGAACTGAAGGCTGATCCACATTACTCAGCATCAGTGCCACTTTTAGGCGGTCTTCCCCGAGAAGAGCCCGGCCCTTTAAGGCCTTGGGGTGCTGTTCATAGACTGGGGGACCAGAGATGGGGACTCGAATTTGCACCTTCTCAAAGTTGATTTGCACCTCTCCATAACTCAAAAACACCACACTCTCTCCGGTCACACCTAACCACATCTCCAGCCAGCTCTGTGCACTCTCTGCAGATGAGCGACGCAATCGCTGTCCCCACAGAGCTGGACGGGTCAGCTCATGAATTCGTAGCTGGCTGGCCATGGACAAGTTGGCAAATTGAATATTGCGCTGAATGTGGCCGCAGGCCACCAGCCTGGCTTCCACTTTCTCTGGGGGTTCCCCTGGCCAGGCCAGATGAATTTGCACGGAATGGCCCACAGATTCTCCCAGATGGGACTCTGGATCCAGAAGACAGGCCCCACCTGTGCTTAAATCATAAATTTTAAGGGGGCAGTTGTTAAAGCTAATCCGAGGCCAAAACTCCGCATCTTGACGGACCGGGAACTTCACTCGCAGACTGGCTCGACGGCTCACCCCCAGTGAGTTCACCATTTGCTGAAGGTCGGGCCCCGAAGTCTCTCCGGGCGGGGAGGAACTCCAAAGACGATGCCACCAATTTGCAAGGGGGTCTCTAGCATTAGCCATCTCAGCCACTGTTTTCGGCACTTCGTCTATTTATCCGAAGAAAATTTGTGTCGGGAACTCAACTTAGGTATGAGTATAGGGTTGAAAAAAATAAAAATTAGACCTGAGTCGAGCGAGTGATTTTAAAGTTTATTAAAAGCATACAAAAACAGCTCTTTTTCGCAGGCGGACTTTTGAGTCTTTTAGCCGGCTTTATTGGTGTCTTTTTACCTCTCTGGCCCACGGTGCCTTTTATTTTACTGGCGGCCTTTTGCTTTAAAAATGGATCGGAGAAGTGGCACCAATGGCTTCTCAACCAACCCAAACTGGGCCCAGTGATCCAGGATTGGGACGAAAACAAAGTGATCCGCCCCTGGGCCAAAGTTTTAGCTACCACGATGATTTTAGCCAGCGTGACCTATGTGGGCCTCTTCTCAGAAGCCTCCTATTGGCTGAAGGGGGCTATGTTTGTGGTCTGTGCTTTGGTGCTGATCTACATTTGGGCACAAAAAAGCCGACCCAGCCCAGGTCCATAGACCAGTCTTTTGCTGCTCCGATAAGTTATATTATGTAACACTAGGTATAAAGTGATCGTGGAATTGGCATTGAAAAAAAGAGCGATGTGAAGCGTCCCTGCTTCTACACGGTGTCCTTCCAGACATCGCCCCCCCACAACATTAATGCTACTGGGGAGCTCGCTCTAAGAGCAAGTCTTTTTCTTTTTGACCCCAAAAACAACAACCGCATTGCACAAACTATAGTCCAGGAAAAGCACTCCGACTATGCTTGAGGCATGATCACTACAGGCTTATTCTCACAGCGGTTTTGGCTTTCTTTGGCTTTCATCGGACCCCTCTTTTTTTTCCTCTCCTGCACTCAGACTAAGGTCGAGCCTGAGACTCAAAAAACATCTCAAAGCAAACAGGAGACGTCCGAAGAAACCCCCTCAGCTCGGGTGATTTTATTTTTAGGCGACTCACTGACCGCAGGTTACGGTGTCTCTCGAGACCAAGCCTTTCCCCATCTGGTGGAAAAAAAACTCAATGAGGGCCCTCTGGCCCCGGTTCGCATTGTCAATGGTGGCCAAAGTGGCTCCCTCAGCTCAAGTGCTCTGCAGAACTTGGAATTTTATCTTAACCGCCTCGATCCTGCACTGATCGTGCTCACTCTGGGAGGAAACGATGCCCGCCAAGGCACTGACCCTCAGATCATCCGGGAGAATTTGGCCCAAGCCCTCCGCCGTGCTCAGGAGGCCAATAAAAAGGTTTTGTTAGGGGGAATGCAGATTTTCCCTAACTTAGGCCCCGAATACACTCAGGCCTTTGCCCAAATCTATCCTGATCTCGCTCGAGAGTTCTCCATTCCCCTGATCCCCTTTTTACTTGAAGGGGTGGCTGGCGAACACGAATTCAACCAATATGACGGCATTCACCCCAATGAACTGGGGCATAAAAAAATTGCCCAACACATTCTCCCCTTTATCAGCGAGGCCCTCAAATGATTTTATCCGCGCAGTCCATCAATAAATCCTACACCGAAGCCGGAGATGGAAGTCAGGCCATCCAAGTACTCAAAGATTTCAGTTTAGAGATCCAGGAGGGAGAGAGCCTGGCTATTATGGGACCTTCCGGCTGTGGTAAGTCCACTTTAGTCTCCATTTTGAGCGGATTGGACCAACCCGACCGCGGGCAAGTGAAGATTGCTGAGCAGGATCTCTACCAACTGAGTGCCAATGCTTTAACTGACTTTCGCGCTCAGAACATTGGGGTGATTTTTCAGCAGTTCCATCTCCTGCCTCACTTAAAGGCCATCGACAATGTAAGACTCCCACTGGATCTACAAGGAGATGATCGAGCGGAGGAGAAAGCTCGCGAGGCTCTGCGCTCAGTGGGTTTAGCAGAAAGAGCCGAACACTTTCCTCACCAAATGAGCCGAGGAGAGTGCCAGCGGACAGCCATTGCCCGAGTCCTGGTGATGGAGCCTAAAATTGTCTTTGCTGATGAGCCCACCGGCTCTCTGGATCGCCGAACCGCTGATGAGGTGATGGAAATACTTTTCCAGCGTCTGAAAGAAAAAAACATCGCCTTGGTGCTGGTCACCCATGACGAACAGGTGGCTCAGCTGTGTGAACGCAGGTTGAGCTTATGAAAAGGGGCGCCAGCAGAACCACTTGGGCCCTAGTCAAACTGGCCTTGGCAGATATTCTGCACTCTCGCCGAGAGATCCTGGCGGGCTGGGCTGTCTTGAGTTTGGGCTTGACTGCACTTTTGGTCAGCTTTGGTTTTCGCGAGTCCATCCAGGATTACATCGACCAAAACGCTCGCCGAGCTCTCACCGCCGATGTGAGAGTGACCCGAACCACGGCATTCCCTCCGGAACTCCTCGAGGCCGTGGAAAACACCTTGGACTGGCAGGAGTCTCGACGGGAGATTGAGTTTTTGGCCAACATAAGGCCTCTGGCTCCAGAAGCAGAGAATAGCTTACTGGTCTCGGTCCACGCCGTGGAAGCCAACTTTCCTGCCCTGGGGCAAATTGAATTGGAAAGTTCTAAAGACTTTTCCCAACTGATTGAAGAGGGCACTGTTCTTGTATCTCCTGAAGTGAGGGACTTACTCAATCTCACTCCCGGAGACCGCTTGGCCTTAGGGCAAATTGAATTGAGTGTGGGTGACAGCATCCGGAGTGATCCAGCCCTGGTGGGCTTTGGGACGGGATTTGCCCCAAGAATTTACATCCCCTTTGACAGAGCTTTGGAGTCAGGGCTTATTCAATTTGGCAGTCAAAGCCAGTTTCACCATTACTACACCCTAAAAAACCCAGCCCTCGTGGGGGCTTCAGTTGAAGGCCTTACAGACTTACAGCGCCCTGAGGGCGCGACAGCTTTAAGCTTTTCCATTCGCTCTGCTGATCGTGCCTTAGCGAATATTGAGCGGGGCTTGGGCTTTTTTCAAAGCCTGCTCGCCCTCCTCTCTCTTACAGTAGCGGCCTTCGCTTTTATGATTGGCTTTTATTTAGTGCAGATTTTTTCTCAGAGCCGGGCTCAGCACTGGGCCGTTTACTTAATTTTTGGTGCCCGACGCGCACAAGTGCAATGGCTCGGATGGCTGCAATCAGCCCTCCTTCTCCTTTTTTCTTGGCTCAGCGCCCTGGTCATTGTCTTCCTGCTCTTTGCCTGGCTGAGAGAAGCAGGAGGAGCTCTCTTTCCACTTGATTTTCAGCTCTACCTAGGACCTCAAAGTCTGATCTCCAGCGCCTTAGTTTCCCTCATTGCAGCGAGTTTATTTTATTTGCCCACAGCTCTGCGTCTGGCTCGACTTCAGGCCAAAAGTCTGCTGGAGCAAGACAGCCCGGAGTTGCCTGAACTCAAGCCCTGGAGCAAGATTTGGCCCTATCTCCTTTCTTCCCTTTGCTTTTTCATTCTCACCACTCATCTCTTTCACAATCTGTGGCTGGCCTTGGCCTTTGCTGGCATTCTCATCCTCAATGCCCTGGTGGCCTTGAGTTTAGTGCCCCGTTTTTTCTCCTGGCTCTCCCAAAGAACCATCTCCAAACCTCGCTGGGCTCTTTCACGCCTCGCCTTTCTGAGTCTGTCGCGTGCCCGCTTTGTGACCACCCTCTGCTTTATGGCTCTCCTCAAGGCCGGCTTTATTCTGGGATTTATCCCTCACCTCTACGAAAATGCTATTGTCAAGGAACTGGCCACTCCAGATCCCAGTCAACTGCCCAACTACTTTGTCATCAACATCGCAGAAAATGATACGGAAACCTTAAAAGATTTTTTAGCGAGCCATACTGCAGAGCTGCGTTATCTTTCTCCCTTTATTTTGGCTCGTTTGGTCAGCATCAACAACGAGCCCAGTGACTTGGATCTCTTTCGCCGCTTTCCCACTCGGGTGAGCTACCGAGGAGAGCTGATCGACTCGGAAAAGGTGATCCGAGGCCCCGAGCTCCCCCCGGTTCATGACCCCAAGACCCATCCCATTCCACTGATATCTGTGGAAACACAATACGCTCGGCGCAGTGGCATGAAGATCGGAGATCTTTTGGAGTTTGAAGTGGCTGGCTTTCCGGTTCAGGGATTGATTGCCAACTTAAGACAGGTCTCTTGGAATAGCTTTCAGCCCAACTTTTTTATCCAGTTTCAAAAAGGTGTTCTAGAGGATTTTCCAAAAACCTATATTGGTGTGGTCTATGAAAGCCCCTCTTCAGAGGTGAACTTGGCCTACCTGATTCACCAAAACTTTCCTAACTTGAGTCTAATCAATGTTTCCCAGACCATTTCCCGGCTGGCTGAAGTGACTCGCTCACTAGGCCCTCCTCTCAGAACTCTGAGTTTAAGTACTGTGGGATCAGCCTTTGTTCTCGTTTTAGCGCTGATTTTTCACAACCTCCTCCAACGTCGATCAGAGAGAGCTCTGTTCTCACAGCTTGGAGCCAATAGCCACAAGATCACTCATGTTTACCAGTGGGAATATTTAAGCCTTGGGGGCCTGGCTGGAGCTCTCGGTATCTTTTCTGGAACTCTCACCTCTTTTTGGGTAGGGCATCGGCTCTTAGAAGCTCAGTTCTCTTGGATCCCTTCAGCTTGGGGCGCGGGAGTCACTCTGATCTTACTTGTATTTGTCTGGTTGGTGGTGGCCGCTTCCACCACTCAGAAGGGCAACTGAGCCATGAGGGCCTTAGTCTACCTTAGTGTCACCTTAATCACTTTCTTCTTTCTGATTGGAATGTGGTGGACCCTGCGACAGATTGAAGAGAGGAAACTCTGGACTCCTCCGCCGGCCACTCAAATTTATGTTTTGGCTCCAAAAAATTTCTTCTCCCCCCCTTTCAGAGAAGCCCTTTTAGAGGTCGAAAACATTGAACTTTTGCCTGTGGAATACGATCAACAATTTCCCTCTGAAGAGGAGAGAAAGCGGCTGCAAATCCCCCCAGCCCTGGCTGTTGTTTCCGGAGCTCAGGCTCTAGAGTGGGCTCAAGGGGACAAACTGCCCCCTCTACCCCCCAGCTGGGTCCGACGGTCCGAGGACCTAGTCCTGGACTTTCGCCATGACTTAGGGGTAGGCAAAGACTTTAGACACTTCTTTCCCATAGCCTGGGAAGTGCTCCCGGGCATTGACGATCAAGAGGAGGTGCTTTGGTTTTGGGTTTATGGCCTCACCCTCTTGAGCTCAACCCCCTCAGAGACTGAAGTCCGATCTGGAGAAAAACTATTAAGGTTTCTCTTCTCCCCCGCTGGAAATTCCCGGCTGATCTCCAGCAGTTCTTTTTCATCCACCTCTCGCCAAGTTGAGGACCTCTCTCACTTCCCCCCTGACAAAAAACCCTCTCATCTACGCAGCCAATCTCTACAGCATCTACGCCAGCCTCGCTCTTTGCCCGCAGGAGGCACTGCCCCCTAGCTGCCTCCAAGAGGAGTGAGAAAGACATCAATCTGTCCGTCTAAACCACTTTCATAGGGACGACAGTCTTTATCAAAACCCACAATGTTCAGACGGACCTGATGCTGAGCATAAAGACTTGAGCCCCACCCCCAGACCCTTAGGGAAAACTTTCCGTCCACTGTTCGCCCACAGAGAGTCTCTGCGGGCTGGCGGGACCTGCAGTCATAATTCTCCGGAGAGAAGCGATTTATAACTCGACCCTCGGGATTTCTCAGTTCCCAAAAGATCACGGCTTGGTCGAAGTGTCCCAATCCACAATCTCCATTAAACCTAAACTCCCTCTCATTGGACCAGACAGAGAACTGCCTCTCTGAGGCTATCCAGAGCCCACTGGAGTTAGGGCCAGGCAAGCAGTCTTCACCAAAACAGCCCAAGGAAGACCAGTCATCCTCCATAACCTCCTGGGGGGTGACATCGCAGTTGTTATGGGCAAAGAGCAAGCTGAGTCCTAGAATCAGTGCTAAAGAGGTCCAAAGTCGTCTCATAGTGATACAGTCCTCCCTTGAAAGTCCTGACTTAAGTCTTGTCGGCAGGGGGCGAACAAACTTGAGACACTTTGGCAATTTTTTTTGACTTCCCCCTGATTTTTCTATGGAAAAGAACTTATGAAGATCAACGAGCCCAAGCCCTTCACCCCCCCTTGGCCCTCCCCTTTTCTCACCTTGGCCCTCTTTCTGGTGGGGGCTGTTATTGTACTCCTCCTTCTTCGCGGCCGCTTTGACTCCGACCCTTTTCCCGAGGCTGGCTCCGCAAAGGCCTTTCGCCTAAGCCTCTTCACTGAGCCCTTTTCCCTGGACCCCCTTAGCATGGGCCCCACAGCCAGCCACTACCTGTTTAACAACATCTACCGCGGACTCTTAAGTTATGATCCAGAGTGGAGTGAGAATCCATTGAGGTCTGAGGACGCCCAATTCTGCCGTTGGGAGGAACAACTCACCTCTCCCCCTCGGCTGTTTTGCCAGTTGCGAGCCAATCTGCGATGGAGTACTGGGGAGCCCTTGACCGCTGAAGATTATGTCCGGGGCTTTCGCCGTCTGGTCCGCCCGGAGACCCGCACCCCCCATGCCGAACAACTTCTGGCCTTAAAGAATGCCCGCGCCATTTTAGCTGGAGAGGAGCCTGCAGAAACCCTGGGTGTTGAGGCCTTAAGTGCCACAGAACTTCTCTTTTCCTTTGCCGAAGAGGACCAGGACTTTCTCTATCGCCTGAGTCATCCGGCCCTCAGCCCTTTAAGTCCCGCTGGCCACCCGGAGACCTCTCAAGCCCAGCTCCTCAGCAGCAATGGCCCCTATCAGGTGGAGGAGTGGAGCTTAAGAAAAGGCATTCGCTTAAGCC
>SKLV01000014.1 GCA_007121385.1 Bdellovibrionales bacterium | reverse complement strand
GAGGCCCTAAAGCAACCCTCTTTTTCCCAGCGATCCTGCCATTTTTTTTCCAAGTCTTGGTGATTGTAGGCCATGCGAAAGCCTTAATCTAGGCGACAAGCCGAGTCAATATGGGCTACAAGTCCAGGGCCCAGAAAGACAAAAAAAAGTCCGCATTCTGCCCAACAGGGGTTATCATAAAAAAATGAAAGAAGAGGGGCGTCAGGGGCAGAGAATTCTTGTGGTGGATGATGATCTGGCCACTCTTAAGTTGGTGGCCAAGGCTTTGGAGTTTGAGGGTTACAGGGTTCAAACCGTGGACTCAGGTCAGGCCGCCCTGACTCAAATGCGAGACTATCTGCCTCATTTGGTTTTGTTGGATGTGAGCATGCCCGACCTCAATGGGTTGGAGACCCTTAAATTGCTCCGCTCAGCTGATGAATATGTTGCCACCGTTTTTGTTTCGGCCAAGTCTGACACAGAGGATGTCATTAAGGGTCTGGATGCGGGAGCAGGAGACTACATTTGCAAACCCTTCGAGGTGAAAGAGCTTTTGGCCCGAGTGAGATCTCAGCTGCGCATTAAGGATCTCCATGATCGATTAAAAGTGGCCAACGAGAAGCTCAAAGAGCTGGTGGATATTGATGATCTGACTGGCTTGTTCAATATGCGCTCTCTCTATAAAAAGCTGGATTTTGAGATTGACCGAGCGGAACGCCATGGGCGCTCAGTCTGTGTGATGATGATGGATATGGATCATTTTAAGCGCACCAACGACGAAAATGATCATCTGTTTGGCAGCTATGTCCTCGGGCAGGTGGGTAAACTGATTCGCGACAATATGAGAAAAATCGACTTTGCCGCCCGCTATGGGGGAGATGAGTTTTTGATTGTCCTCACAGAGATCGATGAGCCAGGAGCCAGAGTTTTTGCCGAGCGCTTGCGGGAGGCTATTCTGGAAACCACTTTTAGCAACGGAGAGTACAAGATCAATCTCACATCGAGCATTGGCTTTGCCATTTCGCGACCCGGCCGTGACCATTTGGATGGTCGAAGCTTGGTGAAGAGGGCGGATAAGGCCTTGTATCGAGCCAAAAACAGGGGCCGTAATCGCTGCGAGTTTTTCTCTCCTGAAGAGGATCTTCCCACTGAATAAAACATCTGAATCTTCTCCACAAAGCAGCCTTTTTAAGTTCCAATAGGCTGTGCAGGAGAGGAGGTCCCCCATGATCAGCGAAAAGCTGTCTCAACTCGATTTATATGACTTTGAAAACTTTGATAACGTCACTTTAAAAATTCACAGTCAGGCTCTCAAGAACAATCCACTCCAAGATCCTCATATTCGCCGCCATCCCATTTTGCAGCCCAAGGGAGATGAACCTAAAGAGGGTTTCCCAGTGGTTCTCTTGTTGGCCGGATATGGGAGCAATGGCAGTAAAAACTTTGCCTGGCGGAGTTTTGAGCAAAATGAGGCTCAGCGAATCGATTCCCTTGTGAGTGAGGGCAAAGCGCCTCGGGCCCACTATGTCTTTGTGGACAACTGGACTTTTTGGGGAGGCTCCCAATTTATCAACAGTGAGGCTGTAGGGCAGTATGAGGATCATCTGGTTCAGGAGTTGGTGCCGGCTTTGCGCCAGAACTTCAATCTGTCTAAAGATCCCCGCTTTTGGTGTGTCTGTGGGGGCTCTAGTGGCGGCTATGGGGCTCTGCACTTGGCCAGTCGTCATCCCCATCTTTTTGGTCTTGTCGCCGCCCAGGCTCCGGACAGTTTTTTTGAGGCCAGTTTGCTTCCAGAGATCTACGGGGGCTGGCCCTATTGGAAAGCTCTAGGGGGACTTGAGGGCCTTAGACAGGAGCTTCTTGAGGGGCGGCTTTTGCAAAAAAGATACGCTCATCGGCTTTTGAATGTGGTGGCCATGGGACTCTGCTATGCCCCGGTGGGAAAAAAAAGCTTTGCCTGGCCCATTGAGGAACCAGGAGGCCAGCTCCTGGCTGAGGTCTGGCGGCGCTGGAAGTTCTGGGATCCTTTGGAGTTTTTGCCTCGTCACCAGGAGGCCCTAAAACAGTGGGCCGGAGCTTATCTGGATGTGGGAGAGAGAGATCAGTTCAACCTACAGTTTGGGGCTCGGCAAATTCGTGATCTACTGGTTGGTTTAGGTGTTAGTCTCAGTTACAGTGAGTTCGCAGGAGATCATTTTGACCTGGGAAGTCGCCGGCCCGAGATGTGGAGTTGGCTGAACCAGCAGTGGTCTTAAATTCGATCTCAAAGAGGTGGATTTGTGAACCCTACGGAACAGTCTCATAGATCTCAAGCCGCTATTGTCTCTTTAGTGGTGAGCACAGGCCTATTACTGGTTAAGTTTTGGGCCTTTCACCAAACTGGCTCTCAGGCGGTTTTCTCTGATGCCATGGAGAGCATTGTCAATGTGGTGGCCTCGGCCCTGGCCCTTTTCGTGATTTTTTATGCCTCTCGTCCTGCGGATCAGGAGCACCCCTATGGGCACGGGAAAATGGAGTACTTCTCGGCTGCCTTCGAAGGAGGGCTCATCAGCTTTGCGGCCATACTGATTATGGTGGCTTCCATTCGCTCTCTGATCCTGGGCCCCGAAATTGAGCGATTGGACATTGGAGTGATTGTGGTTTTAGGAGCTGGAGCTGTTAATTTTTTGCTGGGACTTTATCTTGTTCGTCGGGGGCAAAAGCTGAGCAGTGTGGCATTGCGGGCCAGCGGTAAGCATGCCCTTGCCGATTTTTGGACCAGTCTGGGTGTAGGCCTGGGCCTGGCCCTTGTCGCCCTGACGGAGATGTTTTGGCTGGATTCCGTACTGGCTTTTGCTGTGGGAGCACTTTTGGCCCGGTCCGGTTTTAAATTGGTACGGGAGTCTGTTGGAGCTCTCTTGGACGAGGAGGATTTGGAGGTTTTGAAAAAGCTGGCTGGCGCTTTTGAAAAGCACAGTGAAAACGGCATTATTCAGATTCACCATGTAAAAACCATTCGCTCGGGCTGGTACCATCATATCGATGCCCATGTGGTCCTGCCCGAGTTTTGGACTGTGGACCAGGTGCACGAGAGAATGCTGGTTTTTGAAAAGCGAGTGATTCAGGACTACCCCTATAAAGGTGAAATGAACTTTCACTTCGATCCCTGTCGCAGAGCTTACTGTAAAGTCTGCGATCTAAAAGATTGTCCCATAAGGCGAGAGCCCTTTGTTGAGCGCATGGCACCAGATATCGAGCAGCTACGCTCTCCTCATGAGCCCAGTGAGTTTCGCGCCAAGAGGCCGGAGGAAAAGTCTTAAAAGCCTCCAGAGGCCCCTTCGCCGCGCAGATCATGAGCCCCTTCCAGGCGCCCATCTTCGCGCAGTCGAACGGCATAGACTCGTCCTCCGCCTACTTCTCTGAGGTCATGGCCTTTTTTTCTCAGAGCCTCCAAGGACTCAGGGGGGAGACGATGCGGCTCAACAAAAAGGGTATTAGGTAGAAACTGATGGTGTATTCTAGGGAACTGAATGGCTTGATCTATATCCAAACCGGTCACCAGGCTGCGGTAGAGAACCTGTAAAACTCCACTAATGATTCGCGGGCCTCCCGGGGAACCAATGGCCATGATCACTTGGCCATCCTTTTCCACCAGAGTGGGAGACATAGAGCTCAGCGGTCGCTTGCCTGGGGTCACCCGGTTGCCAGTGCCTTGGACCAAGCCAAACATATTGGGCTCTCCGGGGCGAGTGGTGAAGTCGTCCATTTCATTGTTCAGGGCAATTCCATAGCGGGGAGAAACCACTTTAGAGCCATAGTTTCCATTTAAAGTGACGGTGACGGCAATGGCCCGGCCCTCTTGATCCATCACTGAGTAGTGGGTGGTGTTAGTGGCCTCGGCAAACAAGAACTCACTCCCCCGGTCCCCAGGGGCCCCCGCTTCCTCAGATCTGGCTTTTTGGCCAAAATCCTCACTCAGGGGTTCAAGGCTTCGAGCTCGGTTGGGATCAATGGAGTTTTTCAGGCTCTTCAGATATTCGGAAGAGAGGAGAGCTTCAAGGGGGTTAGAGTGAAAGTCCGGGTCTGCCAACAGTGCTCGACCGCGAAAGGAGCGACTCATAATTTCTCCAAGGAGATGGAGCTCTTGGTGGCTGAGGGGCGCGAGATCGGGAAGCTTAAGAGATTCCATCAGGTGCAAGGCCGTTTTGATCACCAAACCACCACTTGAGGGGGGTGGCATAAGGTAAACTGTATGCCCCTGAAACTCAGCGACCATGGGCTCCAGCCAGCGGACTCGGTACTGTTCTAGATCTTCTAGGCTGAGTTGCCCCCCCGTCTCTTTGACAGCCCGTACAATATCTCGAGCCACGGCCCCTTGATAAAACCCTCGTGGCCCCTGGCGGCGAAACATTCTCAGTGCCTGACCTAAAGCTCTCTGCCGTAAAACCTCTCCAGGGCCATAGAGGTCCTCTGGGGTGGCCTCAGAGTTTCTTCTGACTTTGGTAAAGTGCTGTTTTCCCCCCTCACTGAAGTCCTGATAGGCTCTTTCCGTCATTTCACTCCACTCTCCAGAAACACGAAAGCCTTGATTGGCTAAGCGAAGAGGGTAATCAAAGAGAGCCGCCCAGCGAAGTTGCCCGTATTTTTGGTGAAGTTCCCAAAGGCCCATGGGAATGCCTGGGACGGCCACGGCGGTTCCTCCCAGCTGGGAGGAACCCTCAGGCAGATTGAGGTAGTAGTCCGGTCCCGTGGCCTTAGGGGCCACTTCCCGAAAATCCAGAACTCTCACCTTTTCATCCATTTTAATAAGAGCAAATCCTCCCCCTCCCAGAGCGGCATAGTAGGGGCTG
Organism: Bdellovibrionales bacterium; assembly: GCA_007121385.1. Lineage (GTDB taxonomy): Bacteria > Bdellovibrionota > Bdellovibrionia > Bdellovibrionales > UBA1609 > SKYF01. The sequence continues at coordinate 16,553 of SKLV01000014.1, read as the reverse complement.
GTCACACTGAGAGTGAGGCCAATGGCCACAGCCACATCGGCTACATTGCCTCCGCGCTCAGTCACTCGCTGAGCCACCTCCACCACATGGGGAGAGGGGCCAGACACCATAATCCTCTGTCCCTGAGCGGGAACAGTCCATCCGCTGGAATGAATAAATAATAGGGGAATCAGGTAGCTTTTATGGAGCTTGAAGAGCCCTGACCGAGGCCAACTTTGGTTAATCCAACAGGATACTTTCTGGTTTAGACGCCAAAATCCATTCATTAGGTCACCTCCTGGTCTCAATCTGGTCAAGCGCGACCAATATGCCAACAAAAGCTGGGGCCGTCATGGAGCAGCAGGCCTGACCAAAGGCGGGCTGTTCAGAGAGCTTTGTGTCTAAATCATTGAATAGACAGACTTAGACGCATTGCACTAATAAAAGTTCTTTAGTTACTTTGAGAGATTTGCCGAAGAGCTAAGAAAGTTTGAATACAGTGTGAGGAGATTTATGAAGCCACATTTGGAAGCCGTCAGTTGGGGGACAGAGGCCTTTGATCGACTGAGTGGAGGAGTCCCAGCTCAGTTGATGAGTGTACTGGAGACTCCAGACCACCATTCGGGCAATGTTGTCCTGGGACAATTTATCTATGAGGGTCTGCGGCAGGGAGAGAGTTGTGCTTTGATCAGCTTTGAATCCCCTCTTTCTTTCCTAGAAAACTTTCGCAACTGGGACATTGATTTCACAGATTATCTGGAATCAGAAAAGTTTTATTTTCTCAACTATCAACCCAATATCGCCTACGAGGCGGGCCTCACCCACGACTACGAATCTATTTTAAATGAAATTCGTGGAATGTGCGGGGGGAAAATGCCTCAGCGGGTGGTGATTCATCAAGTGGACACTTTGGTGAATCTCAACAATCCTCTGCTGATCAATGTGTCGGCTCAGAAGCTTGCGGCCGCCGCCCTTTCCTATGGACATGAGAGGCCTACCATTTTAGGCCAATTTGTAAGGTTTGACGATAAGATGCACAGAGATCTGGCGGTGGCTTTTCAGAAAACAGCTCATGGCTACTTTTCCCTGACTCAGCCCGACCCCCTTTTGCCAAACAAATACAACTTTCAAGCTAAGAAAATTCCCTGGTTCAATTTTGTGAAACAGGCCACGGTCGTTCAACTGACAGAGGGAGAGGGCTTCAGAGGTGAGGGATCTCAACAGCATCAAGTGGCTTAAGGCTGGATTTGCCATCACGGCCACCATCACTCTTGTGGCCTTCACTCTGGCTGGAGCCTTTCCCTCAGAATTCACTTCCGCCTTGGTGAAAAGCATTATCTTCTTCTATTTGGGAGTAGTGGTTCTAAGGGCGGTGTTTTTCTTCACAGGAAGCTTTTTGCAGCGAATTGACGTTCTGAGACTGAATCGTCTATCCCTCAAGAATTTCCGGCGTCCCATGGTGAGTGTGATCATGCCCTGTTACAACGAGGAAGATGTGATAGAGGCTTCACTAAGAAATCTCACACAGCTGACTTATCCCAATTTGGAAATCATAGTGGTCAATGATGGGAGCTCAGATCGCACCTCTTATTTGGCCCATGCCGAGGCGCTTCACTCTCCAAGGACTCCGGTAAAAGTTTTAGATCAAAGGAATCAGGGTAAGGCGAGTGCCTTGAATCATGGCCTCCTGCATGCTCAGGGCGAAATTATTATGTGTGTGGATGCAGATTCCCGAATGAACCCCGATGCTGTGGAGATGGGAGTTCGCCAATTTCAAGATCACCGGGTGGGGGCCGTTGCTGGTTTTGTGGAGATTGTCAATCAGCGAAGTGTTTTACTTTTGTTGCAGCAGATGGAGTATTTGGTGGGCTTAAACTTCACTCGGCGAGCCATGAGTTTTCTAGGCGTCGTGCCCATAGTGCCTGGTCCTGCGGGACTCTTTCGCCGTAAGGCTTTGATGCAAGCCGGGGGCTTTATCTCTGGAAAGAATATTTTTGCTGAGGACGCAGAGCTGTCCATGCGGCTCCTGACAAAAGGTTGGAAAATTCAAACTGAGGATCAGATGGTGGCTCGGACAGAGGCCCCAGAAACCCATCGGGATCTCCTCAGGCAGCGTTACCGATGGAATCGCGGGACCTATCAGGCCTTACTTTTAAACTTTTTTAGCCTTTTGGAGTCGGGTTGGCGAGGGCGTTGGATTGCCTTTCATTTGCTATTGGAGTCGGTGATCACACCGGTTCTTAACTTTGGACTGATTTTATATTTTCTCACTTACTTTTTCACCACTGGCAATCTTGAGATGTTTACCATGTGGTATTTTTATCTTTTGGGAATTGACCTGCTCACAACAGTCATGGCTGTGCACAATCAAGGTCGTATGCCCATGTGGATTGCTCTGACTTTCGTTAATAAGATTTACTATTTTTATATGTTACTCACTTGGCGGCTTTTATCTCTGTACGAAGAGTGGCTAGGGGTGGACATGACCTGGGATAAATTAAATAGAGAGGGAAGTGTTTTAAAGGAGTCATTGCATGCATAGTTTTAATTGGGAGTACATTACGGCCATGTTTTTTGCCCTGGCCTTTGTCTTTGTGATTTTGATGACTGTGGGCTTTTATGTGAACTACAAGAGAGATCAGTGGCAGCGAAAAACCATAAAGCAATTCAATCCGGTGAATGGACGCTTTTTTAAGAGGTTCATTCCAGGTGGTTTAAAGGGTAAGTACGCCAGGTATTTGGAAGGCCAAAATTGAAATGAAGCTCTCCTACTGCAGTTGGTTCTTGATCTTAGCCCTATTGACGAATTTAGGAGCCCCCTTTGGCGAGGCTCGGGAGCTCTGGCAAGTGGAGGGCTCAGGTTTTAAGACGAGTGATGACATTTCTCTGCGACAATTTCAGATGCAGTACCTCAGGGATCCGGTGGACCCCTACTGGCCTTACCTTGAGCAGGAAGAGAGGGCTTGGGGGGTCAAGGCCCAGTGGGTGAGGCTGGCTCAGGAGTCGGGAGGCTTTGTGGGAGGATCCCGGCAAGGGGGACGACTCCTTGGCCATGTCCGCCAACTGTTGGGGGAGTCTTGGAGTTTTGAGGGGGAATTGGGAGTAGATGTTCTGAAGGACTCTGGAGATCAAGATCAGGGTTCAAAGATGTTTGGAGTGGGGAGTTTGGAAGCCCTCTATTATCGGCAGGATCAATTTTGGTTGTCTCTCAGAGCTGGTTATGAGCTCCTCTACCCCAGAGTGCTGCCCCTCAGTGGAGATTTAGCCAGCACTCGGGCAAAAACAGTTCAGGCTCGGGGGCGCTGGAAAATGAGCCCCAGGTTGAGGTTAGATGTTCATCACGAAGTGGCTGATTTCAAGGCTTTAACTCAGCGCCAGCAGACAGATATTCAGTGGATGTGGGGGGCTTGGACTTTTCCTCACTGGGTTTGGTTCGGTTTAGGGGCAGAAAGCTTAAGACATTCGCAGACAGTGGGGGAGTTCTGGAGCCCCGATGAGTTTAAGGCTCTGGGTTTACGCTGGGATGTTTCCTTAAGCTTGGGGCCGGATTGGCGACTCTTCACCGGTGGCAGTCTCAATCGTCTCCGGGAGGGCCAAGAAGGTGACTGGGGACGGGGTTACTACTTGCGGGCCGGAGGCCAGCGCGGGGACAGGGAAGGCTCTTTGATACGCCTCTACTATGAGGGCAACCAATCCAGACAGCGTGGGTCCACATGGTCCAGCCATGGCCTCGGCGCCTTCTTTCAGTTTTAAATGCAGTGTTCTATAAAAAAGGGGCTTGGTCGATCTTGAGGAGTTTGGTAGAGGGTGGGGGATGTCACGCGGCGCGCATATCCACTTTAGTAAGACCAGAGATCTGCCTAAACCCAGTGCCTACGTTCAGGCTCTTTTAGGGGAGTTTTCCCATTGGGCTTTCGATGAGGAGAGGGCCAAAGACTTTAAGGATCAATGGCGATCCAAGGTCTTTGAAAAACCGGAGTTCACTCCCTTGGACTTGGAGATTGGTACAGGCAATGGCTTCCACTTTGCCCACTATGCACAAAAGCATCCTGACCGCCTGTTGATGGGCATTGAGCTGAAGTATAAGCCCCTTATTCAATCGATCCGTCGGGCGCGGCGTGCGGGATGTGAAAATGCTCGGATGGTCCGCTACAATGCCGCTCTCCTTGCGGACCTCTTTGCTCCTGGAGAGTTGGATCGGGTGATGGTGCATTTTCCAGATCCTTGGGAAAAGTTGCGCCAGCAAAAGCACCGCCTGATCCAGCCAGAGTTTATGCGTCTCTGCCATCAGCTGCAGCGACCGGGCTCCCAATTTGAATTTAAAACTGACAGTGCCGACTACTTTGCTTGGGCCAAAGAGGTCTTTAGCTCAAGCCCCTATGAGATCTTAGCTCTTTCTGAAGATCTGCATCACTCGGCTTATGCGGAGAGCAACTTTATCACCCATTTTGAGCGGATTTTTCTGCGCCAAGGTCTACCCATCCACTACGCTCTTTTGCGTCGCCCTTAGCGGCATTGGGCCCGAGCCTCCCTAAATTCGCTGAGGTCCTCAGGCTCACTCAGAAGTTGGTGACGAGAGTCATAGGACAGATTGTAGACAGGAGCTTCCGCAGGTGGACGGTGGCGAGCAAAGATTTTGCCTCCCTGTGGACTCCAGTCTGAGGACACTTGTTCGATCCATGGAAGGCGGCCCTTCACCAGTTGGATCTGGATTCCGCTTTGGCTCGTTGGGAATTGTGCGCCAGTGTTCTTGCGTGGGTGGGTGAAAGAACAGCTGCGGTAGGGAAGTTTGGACACATACTCTAAACTGATGCGACTTTGTGGAGGGAGCTCCACCCTCCAGTGGTGGGGAAACTCCTGAACTCTTTGAGCACTTGGCCCACGCACTCTCATCTGAGCCGCAAAGGGGATATCCAGCTTGAGGTGGGAGTCCCCTTGCAAGGAGTAGTAGCTGGCCACCAGGATCTCTTGGATCTGCTTGGGGATTCGCAAGTGCAGGGGAATTGGGTGGGGGTTGCTGATCTCGTGAGCAAAAAAGGGCCGAGCTTGAGTGTTGGATTGAGGCTCAAAACGGGGCGGAGGGGCAGATCCCAGGTGACTCGTCATCTGCAGAGAGGGGGCTGAAAAGCGCATTTCAAAGAGTTCTGAGAGCCCAAGCAATCGGTCCTTTCCCTGCGCAAAGACTCGGCAATTCTGGTAAGGGGCCTCTGTCAAAGGCTGTTGCCAGGGAGGGGAGAACAGGATGGAGGGAGAGTGGAAATCGAACTCCATTAAATTTCGCGAGTGGAAAGGGCCGGGAGGAGAAAGCTCAGTGGAAAAGTTCTCGCAGTGCAGAGTGAGGCTCTGAGTGAGGGGCCCCTTTTCCACCTTTATCCAGGTCTGTGAGAATTGAGTCTCCTCCACCACTCGTTGGGAGAGCTTCTTAAAATAGAGGGGCTCTCGTCCAAGTTTAATATGAACTCTCTTGGAGCCTTCCTCTCGCACAACGGGCAAAGGGGGAATAAGGAAATGGTGCTGGTCCCCATGGGGGCTCAAGGCTGTGAAATGAAAAGCACAGTGAGCGGGGCTTTGGAAAAAGTTTTGAGGCTTAAGCAGCTCCAAGGGTAATATCTGATAAATAAATAAAATATTAGACAGATCCAGGTCCAGGTCGAAACTCTGCTCCTCACGACTTTGATGATGACCTAAGAGACACTGAGTGCGGATAAATAGCTGGGTGGACTCGAGCCCTTCTGGAGGGGCTTGAAACTGCAGAAAACCGAAGGGGTGCAGGAATGGAATTAGGCTCAACTCCTCCTCAGCATCCAGGGGAATAGCTTGACCGAGGGAGTTTGATGAGGGGGAGGAGGGCTCTGGGTAAAGCCAAGGGGCTTCGATCTTCCAAGCCAGGGTGGGACGGGGAGAGTCATCCTGCTCTGCTTTAGGGGCCACCTCATGGGGCGGAGGGCTGCAGGCCAAAAGGCCCAGGCCGATGAAGTTCATGGCCAGGACCCAAACGCCCCTTTGGGTCTGTGTTTTAAAGAATGAGACGGCTGGTCCGAGATTCGAACAGGAAAAGTTCACTGAGTGGTTTAACATGGGATCACCTCCTGGCGACCCTTTAAAAGCAAGTCCTGGGCCAGCGGGAGCTAGTTCTCTGACTGGGGTCGTCTGAAGCCTCCCAGCTCACCAATAAGAGGTGTCCACCACAATGTCTTCGATAACTTGGGTCTGGCAGCTGATCCGCCAGCCCTTTTCCACCTGATAGCGTTCAAACAAAAACTGCTCTCGCTCATTGGGGGGAGCGCCAGAACCAGAAAGCAGCTGAACTTTACATTTGCCACAGACTCCATCCCCCTGACAGGAGCTGGCCACAGGAAGTCCGGCCGCAATCAAGCTCTTCATCAGGTTAGCTCCTGATTCGACAGAGATGGAGTTGATATTTTTTATAAAAGAGATGGTCGGCATTTGAGCAAAATGCTATCACGACCTCTGTTATGGACAAACACAATCCACCACGCGTGGCCCTATTGGGAGCCACCCGCGGTTTGGGCTGGGCCTTGGCCCGCCATCTCAGCGGCCTCTCTGGGGCTCAGGGGTCTCAAAGCTCTCAAGTGGACCCAGTGGCTTCTTTACTTGTGGTGGGTCGCAAAGCTCCCCCTGCAGATCTGCCAAAGGCAGCTTTTGTCTCTCTGGATCTCGCCTCAGTCCAGCAGGTGGAAGAGGTTCTTTTTCCCTCTCTAGCCCAATTCAATCCGCATAAAATTTTTTACATTGCAGGAGGAGGGCCTTTTGGGACTTTCGAAAAAAAGCAGTGGAAGGACCACCTCTGGGCTTATCAGCTGAATCTTCTCACACCGGCTCGTCTGCTTCACTGGGCTTTTCAGGCTCAAGGCAAGACAGAGCTTCGCCAAGTGGTCTTTGTGGGATCAGCCATTGCCGAGGACCAGGGAGAGCGGGAAGGGGCCAGTTACGCTTCGGCGAAACATGGTCTTAAGGGTCTGGTTCGCTCTCTGCAGAGGGAGGATTTGGATGTGCGCTTGTTTTCCCCAGGCTATATGGACACACAAATGCTGCCGCCCAACGCCTGGCCGCGTCAGCAGGGTCTTAGTATTTTGTCGCCAGAGGATGTTGCCCTTGAACTGTGGACTTGGTCCCAGGGATTGGCTAAACTGACCACCTTTTCAGGGCCCAAGCCCTAGGCTTTTCCTGAAGAACAAGAAAATCATAAAAGTGAAACCAAGAATCTTTTTGTGGAAGGACAATGTTCAGTGAGCGAATCCAGTGAAGTCAGTCAAGGTCAGAAGGATGTGGAAAATGTGATTATTATTGGCTCCGGTCCAGCGGGTCTGACTGCGGCCATTTATGCAGCTCGCGCCAACCTAGAGCCCCTTTTGATTGAGGGCGAGGAGGCGGGAGGTCAGTTGATGACCACCACCGATGTGGAAAATTATCCCGGTTTTCCCAAGGGCATTCAAGGACCGGAACTGATGACGATCACACGGCAACAGGCTGAGCGATTTGGTACACGCTTTGTGACTCGCAATATCACTCGAGTGGATCTCTCCTCTCGCCCCTTTCAACTTTGGGTGGGTGATAAAACCTACAAGGCTCAAACTCTTATTGTTGCGACCGGAGCCAGTGCCAAATACTTGGGGCTGGAGTCCGAGAGGAAATTTTTGGGTCGGGGAGTGTCCGCCTGTGCCACCTGCGATGGGGCATTTTTCCGGGATATGCAAGTTTGTGTGGTGGGAGGGGGTGATACCGCCATGGAGGAGGCCAACTTCTTGACCCGTTTTGCCACCAAGGTCTTTGTGATTCACCGTCGAGATGAATTTAGAGCGTCTAAGATCATGGCCGACCGAGTGCTGAATAACCCCAAAATTGAAGTTTTATGGAGCTCGGCTTTAGACGAAGTTATTGGCGATGATGTGGTCAAATCCATTCGTGTGGAGAACCTCAAGACGGGTGAAAAAAAAGAAATGCCGATGGATGGAGTTTTTATTGCCATAGGCCACAAGCCCAACACAGATTTATTTAAGGACCAGCTCGAGATGAACGAGGTGGGCTATTTAATCACCAAAGACAAGTCCACCTACACTTCCGTTCAAGGGGTGTTTGCTGCAGGCGATGTGCAGGACCCTATTTATCGTCAGGCCGTCACCGCTGCTGGCACGGGCTGTATGGCGGCTATCGATGCAGAGAGATGGCTTGAGAGCCAGGAGCATTAGAGGACGAGGAGGTTCAGAGTTTTGGCGCGATCAAAATTTAACAGTAAAGAGTTGGTCAATAAGATTGAGAAGATCACCCAAGAGAGAATGGCCAAAGAGAAAGTGGTCTCTCTGGCCGAGTTTCGCGCCCTAAAAAACCGCAAGGATCCCCTCTCCATTCTCATTATTGAGGACGATGAGACTTTGCGCTTGGCATTGAAGCGGATTTTTGAAGGGGAAGGCTATAGGGTGGTCACGGCCGCTGACGGCACTCAATTGAGTTTGGTTTTAGACGACAATCCCATTGACCTCTTGATCTTGGACATAGGTCTGCCCTGGATCAATGGCTATGAGCTGGCGGAGCTGATGAAGGCCCATGCCGAACTCAAGGACATTCCCCTTATCTTTGTGTCTGGTCGAAACTCTCAAGTGGACATTAAAAAGGGTTTTGAGGTGGGATGTGATGATTATATCACTAAGCCCTTTGATGTGGAGAAAATCAAAAAGACTGTGAACACACTGATGAGGCTGCGCTACGAGCAAGGGCCTTAAAGACCTTTGGGAATCGCACTCAAAAGTTTCTTGGTGTAGTCGTGCTGAGGATTTTCATAAATTCCCAGAGCATCATTCATCTCTAAGATCTTACCCCCGTACATAACGGCCACCTCATCGGAGATGAACTTCACCACAGCTAAATCATGAGAAATAAAAATATAGGTCAGATCCAGCTCCTCTTGGAGATCCAAGAGGAGGTTCAAAATCTGCGCCTGAATCGACACGTCTAGGGCGGAGACCGACTCATCGCAGACAATAAACTCCGGACTGACAGCTAGAGCTCGGGCAATGCAGATTCTCTGTCTTTGGCCTCCTGAAAACTCATGGGGGTAGCGGTTGAGCATGATTCGACTCAAGCCCACTTTATCCATAAGCTCTCCAGCTTTTTCCATTCTCTCGTCTTTGCTTTCGCCAATACCATGAATAATCATGGGCTCCATAATGGCGGAACCCACAGTCATTCTGGGATTGAGAGAGGCGTAAGGGTCCTGGAAGATGATTTGCATCTTCCGGCGCATTTGCCGCATGGCTTTGCGGTCCAGGCTGGTCACGTCTGTCCCATTGTAAAGCACCTGGCCCGCAGTGGGTTCAATCAGCCGCAGAAGACTGCGGCCTAGGGTGGTCTTGCCACAGCCGGATTCACCCACAAGTCCGAGAGTTCGTCCTTTGCGGACCTTGAAGCTGACATTATCCACGGCTTTCAGCCACTCTTGAACATTGCCAAAAATTCCCTTTTTGGTGGGAAAGTGCTTTTCCAGTTCAAAGACCTCAAGAAGAACGGGGTTTTTTTCCTCTTGAACGGGGCGTGAGGCTTTGACTTGTTTGATAGACTCCACATCAAAGTTTTTTTCCTTGCCCTCCTCAGTCATAAAGTCGCTGACCGTGGGAAGGCGAAGAGGGTTTTTATCCAAAGAGGGGCGGCAGGCCAAAAGCCCCTTCGTGTAGGGGTGTTGAGGCTGCTGGAAAATGTCCAGTGTGCGGCCCTGTTCCACAATATCTCCCCGATACATGACCACCACTTGGTCAGCAATATCGGCAATTACCCCAAGGTCATGAGTGATAAACAGAACACTCATATTGTATTCTTTTTGGAGTTTGGCCAGGAGCTCAAGAATCTGCTTTTGAATTGTCACATCGAGGGCCGTCGTAGGCTCATCGGCAATTAGGAGATCGGGTTCACAGGCAATGGCCATGGCGATCATCACCCTCTGCCTCTGCCCTCCGCTCATCTCATGGGGATAGGAGTTCACCCGCTGAGCAGGGTTGGGAATGCCCACCTGATCGAGGAGTTCAACCACTTTTGCTAAGGCCGCTTTTTTGTCCATCCCTCGATGTAACATAAGAGTTTCGCAGATCTGGTCTCCAATAGTGAACACCGGGTTCAAAGAGGTCATGGGCTCCTGGAAGATCATAGAGATGCGATTGCCTCGGATCTTTCGCATCTGCGGCTCAGAGAGCTTGAGTAAGTCCTGGCCATCGAAGAGGATTTCTCCAGAGGTGATCTTTCCTGGAGGATTTGGAATAAGACGCATAATGGCCAGAGAGCTCACACTCTTCCCTGAGCCGGATTCTCCCACCAAACCCATGGTCTTTCCCCTGGGAATGGAAAAGGAAATGTTTTTGACAGCTTTGACTTGACCATCATCGGTTTGAAACTCAACGGAAAGGTTCTTTATCTCAATTAAGCTGTCTGAACTCACACTCTACTCCTTTTGGGATCCAAGGCCTCTCTTAATGCGTCATTAAACAAATTGAAAGCCAAAATCAAAAAAAACATAAAGCCAGTGGCCGCCGCCAGCCCCCACCAGACGCCTCGCGGCAATTCCAGCCGGGCATCATTGATCATCATTCCCCAGGAGGGCACCCCCGGCTCAACACCCAGGCCCAAAAAGCTTAAAATCACCTCACTTTTTACCGCAGTCACAAAGACAAGGCTAAAGTTAATTAGGATCAGGTGAAAAATATTGGGGAGAATATGGATAAATATTCGGCGCCAGTGACTGGCTCCTACCGCCAGAGCTCCTTGAACATAGTCCCTTTCCCTGTGTTTAAGAAACTCCGCTCGCACAATGCGACAGTGACTCACCCAAAAAGTCAGGCCAATGGCCAAATAAAGGGTTTGCAGGCTGGGGCCCATAATAAAAGCCAAAGAGACCACCAGCAGAATATAGGGAATGGTGTCCACCGTGGTGTAAAACCACACCACCAGGTCATCGGTGCGGCCGCCAAAATAGCCGGCCAGAGCTCCAAGAAGAGTGCCAATGACTAGGGCCAGGCCGGTGCCCACAAAGCCCACACTCAGTGAAGTGATGCTCCCATGGGCTGCCCGGGCCAATACATCTCGACCAAAAATATCAGTCCCCAGCCAATTCTCCCAGCTGGGCTCTTGGTAAGGGCGGTTGTGGTCCACCAAGGCATAATCTGTAAAGATCACTCCTGCAGAGCAAAGTAAAGCCAGGCCGACATAAAAAAGAATGACTCCCAAGGAGACCATGGCCAGAGGCTGGCGCCGCAGGTGGCGAAGGGCGTCCCACCACAGAGAGTTTCTTCGGGCTGGAGGTTTTTGGCTCTGACTCACAGAAGCTCCAATTTAGCGCAGTTGAATTTTGGGGTCGACGGCCGCATAGAGAATATCGCTAAACAATTGAAAAAACATATAGAGTAAGGCCCCAATAAAAGTCATGGCCTTGATCACAGGAAAGTCTGAATTTTGAATCGCTTGAAACATAATTCCCCCCAGGCCGGGAATGCCGAAAAAGGCCTCAAGTAGCAGGGAGCCCATAACGAGAAAGGGCATGCGGATGACCACAATGGTGATGATGGGAATAAGTGCATTGCGCAGAACATGTTTAAAAAGAATCCGTCCTTCAGCCAGTCCCTTGGCTCGGGCTGTGCGCACATAATCTTGGGAGATCTCATCCAAAAAGACAGTTCGAAAAAATAGGGTGTCAGGTCCAATGGACACCACAACAGCAATCAAAATGGGTAAGGCCAGGTAGGTCCAGCGTAGGATGGGGTCCGGGTCCCAGCCGGAGATAGGGAAAAGGCTAAATTGATAGGCTAAAAAATACTGGCCGGCCAAAATATAAACTAAAAAACTAATGCTCATCATGGCCAGGCAAAGCACCAAGCTCAGGCGGTCCACCCAGGATCCTCTGAGGTGGGCCAGAATTAAAGCGAGACTAATGGTGATGAGCACAGCTAGGAAAAAAGCTGGCAGGGTCAAAGAGAGGGTGGGGCCGAGCCCCGCTTTGAACATCGAGGAAATATTTTGCTTGGTGGCCCAACTCCGGCCAAAGTCAAAGGTGGCGATCTGTTGTAAATAAAAAAAATACTGCTGATGAAGAGGGCGATCCAGGCCTAATTGAGCCTTAAGAAGAGCGATCTCCTCGGCGGAGGCATGCTTCCCGGCGGCCTGAGCGGCCGGGTCTCCCCCAGCAATATGAAAGAGGAGAAAAGTCAGTAGGGTCACCCCAAACAAAATGGGGATGGTGTACAGTAGCCGTCGTACGACGTACTTGAACATTAAAGCTTGGCCTTGAGTTCAGCTCTTTTCTTAGGGTCCACGCGCAAATACTTAAAATAATCTTGGATCATGCTATTGCGCTTAAAGTTCTTTAGCCAACCATGAGCCACATAATAGCTTTGACGATGAGCTCCTGGCACCCAGGGGGCTTGGGCCACCACAATGTCTCGCATTTGCTGATAGAGGCGAGTGCGCTCGGGCCCTGCTGGGAGCCGAGAGGCTCTCTCGTAAAGGCGATCAAATTCCTCATTTTGAAAGTTGGAGCCATTGGGGCCGGGGCTGACATTGCCACCATACAGAAGCTGAAGAAAGTTTTCTGCATCTGGATAATCCCCTAGCCAGGCGATACCATAGATCTGTGCCTGACCCTCGCGAATTTTATTGGTGAACTGGGGCCAGCTACTGGAGCTAATACGAACACGGATTCCTAGCTGCGCCATATTCTGCTGAAAGTACTCGGCCATCTGTCGAGCCGTGGGTGAGCTGATAGTGGAAAACTCCAGCTCAGGCAAGCCCTGGCCTTCGGGAAACCCAGCTTTCGCCAAGTACTCTTTGGCTTTTTCCAGATTGTACTCTTTGTAGGGGTTTCTAAAGCCGGGATCATAGCCATCCACGCCTGGAGGGATGGGGCTGTGAGCCACAATGGCCCGTCCATTGTAAAAGCGCTCAATCAGGGTTTCGGTGTCATAGGCCAAAGAGATGGCTTTCCGCAGGTTTACATTTTGGCCTAAGATAGGGTCTTTCATATTAAAGGCTGTGTAAGTGACGTCAGGCTCCGTAGAGACCTGCAGGAAAATGCCCTTTTCGGCCAATTGGGGGGAGAGGCTGTCGCCTACGACAGCACTTTCAAAGTTGTCTTTGGGAATATCCACAAAGTCTAAATTGCCTCGCATAAAATTGAGCCAGCGGGGCTGATCTTCAATAATCTCGTGGAATACGATTCTTTCGGCAAAGGGCAGTGCTTGGCCAGCATCCTCCAGCAATCCGCGAGCCCGATCCTCGGGCTCCCCTTCAGAAGGATAGAATTCCTCACGCCAATTGGGATTTTTCACCAATGTGACCCGGCTGTTGCGCACCCAGCTGTCAAATCGGTAGGGCCCTGTCCCCACGGGGTTGTTGATAAACTCCTCTTTGTATCTCTCGACGGCCTCTCTGGGAACTGGAGCCGTGTAAGTCATGGCCAGGACATAATGGAGCTGGTAGTAGGGTCGGGTCAGCTGAATCTCCAGAGTGTAGGGGTCTTTGGCGACCAACCCAGCTATTGGAGTGTCGTAGTCAGCCTCCTCTTTGAGCACGGCCTCTCGCCACTCGTTCAATCCTTTAATACGGCCATCAAAAACCCAAAAACCATCACTCTGGTTACGGGGGTCGGCCAGTCTCTTCCAAGAGTAGATAAAATCTTCAGCGACCAGCTCTCTTCCCTTGCCTCCAGGAAAAGCAGGATTGTCCTGAAATTGGATGCCTTTTTTAATCTTGAAAGTATGGGTCAGCCCATCTTCACTGACTTTGGGCATCTCAGCGGCCAGCAGGGGCTGCAGAGTCAAAGGTCTTTTAAGATAGTGGTAGGTGAGAAGGGGCTCATAGATTTGAGCCACCACAGCATTGGTGTAGACATCACTGGAAAAAATGGGATCCAGTCCTTTGATGTTGGCGCTGACCACGGTGTTGATGGTGCCGTCCTGATCACTGACTCTTCGAGTGCAGGAGAGATGACCGAAAACAAAGCTCAAACCCAAAGCAAAGGTCAAAAGTCGACGGCAGAAAATCATGATGTCCCTCCTTAAAATGGAATCTTGTTGTGTAGCGTTAGAAGTGTAAAAAGTCAACGATCGGGCTTGTCACTGTAGGCCAAAGTCCTCTATCAACGGAGTCCGATGCGCAGTCAAAATCTCCATTCTCTTGAATACATTGCCTCTCATTTTGCTCAAGAGCTGCCCATTATGGCCGAGATGCGACGGGATCTGGAGCAAGTGGGTCTTTTGAATATGGCTGTCTCTCCAGTGGAGGGAGCTTTGCTGGCTTTTTTTGCTCGCTCTCACGGGGTGAAAAAGGTGGTGGAGATTGGCACCCTCTATGGGTATTCCACCCTTTGGTTGGCTCGGGCTCTGCCCTCCGAAGGGAGGATTTGGAGTCTGGATGTGGAGGCTGAACGCAGTGAGCAAGCCCGGACCTACGCTCAAAAGGCTGGCTTGGCTGAATTCATTGAGTTTGTCTCCGGCCCCGCTCTAGAAAAGCTTCCAGAGCTGGAGTCCCATGGCCCCTTTGACCTGGTTTTTATTGACGCTGACAAGGCCGCCTATATGGACTACCTGCACTGGGCGGATCGCCATCTCAAGAGCGGGGGTCTGATGATTGGTGATAACACTTTTCTATTTGGGGCCGTCTATGATCAGCCCACCCGAGCCAACTTCTCTCAGGGCCGAGCTGTAGAAGTCATGAAAGAGTTCAACTCCTGGCTGGCCAGCTCCCCCTCTTACAATTCCATTATGATTCCCACTTTAGAGGGGATGACAGTGGCGGTGAAAAAGTAAAAGGTTAAAAACAAAAGTCGCCCTCGATCTCTCAACAGCGACTTTCATTTTTCCTTTTTCTTGGCTGAGGGTCTTTCAGTTCTTAGGGGCCCGCCGTCATAAGTATTTGGGCCCCTTTTACTGCCTGAGCTGGCCGCTTAGCGAACTTCTTCCATCTCGTCGCTCACTTCAGAACTCTCATCGTTCACCTCGGAGTTTTCGTTGCTCTCAGAATTGTTGTCGCTTTCTGAGTTGCTGTCTTCAGAGGTGTCGCTGCTCTCAGCAGAGTTGTCTTCGACCACATCGCTTTGGTTAGAGCTGCCTTCGGCTGAGTTGTTCTCGACGATCTCGGAGGTGTCGAGCTCTTGAGTCTCAATGGTGACATCGCTGTTGTTCTCAACTTTGACCATCACCAATCCGGCGGCTTGAGTTTCGTACTTTACGGAGTATAACACCTTCCAGTTGGGATCCGAAACGCTGAAGTTGATGTCCATCATTGTTTTATCTGCTTCCAAGGTGATGATCAGGGGGAAGCCATTGGCAAGGTGGATCAATTTTGCATCGCTAATGTATTCATGTTCACTAAAACTATTCAGCGAAATACCAAAGTTGACGAAGTCAAACTGACGACCTTCGTCGGTTTTGCTTACCACAGCCAGCTGAATTTGAAAGGTCATATCATTCCAAACTGCAGTCTCTTCAAACTCAGTCAATACGACAGCCTCAATAAGAGAGTTGGTGTCAGCAATAATTTCCGATTGCTCTAAAAAATCAGGGTTTTCTAAAAGCTGGCTTACAGCTTTTTCAAGATCCAGGGAGTCCAAAACCTCTTCTTGATCTTGAGCCAAATCTTCTTGTTCTACAACCTCTTGCTCGGCGGCTGTCGTCTTGGCCGGGCCTCCAGTGGCAGGGGTTGTTTTAAAGCCTCGGTCGGCGCAACCAATGGCCAATGAAGAGGCCAAAATGAGTGCGGGCACCAGTCTGAGTTTAGAGTTGATTTGGATCACGGGACATCTCCTTTATTTAAGTATTCTTTAAAGTACTCATTTCCTTGTCATTGAATCCTCCCCGCCCATCAGTGCAGGTTCAGACTTCGCCTCAGAGGGGAGCAAAGACAATGCCAGCTCCCATGGGACCTGAGAGTGGCCTTTTTGGCCCATCCTGAAAGATCATTGGGGAAAAAAGGTGACCTGGTGGGCGCCTAAGAGCCCTTCTAGGGCACTTTTAGGCCCATTTAGGGCACTTTTAGGCCCTTTGGGTACTCTTAGGGCGTCTTTATGAGGTGGCTTTTTTGGAGGTCCCTTTGTGGCCTCCCCTGGGAAAAGAGAGTGCGCCCCTTAACTCCCACAAGAGGTGGTCACTGGGTCGCTAAGATATGAGTCCCTGCCGGTCAGGCACCGGTGCTTCCTGGTGAGTTACAGCGTCGGCGAAGCTCTGCGTAAGATTTGATTAAAATGGAAAGGTCAGGATCACCATCACCATCACATCACCATCATATAGTGTTTTATCTAGTGACACATGTTTATGAATGGTCTGTATGTCCCTAGTTCACTGTAAGAAAACAGTATTAATTAATTTAATTGAAAAAAACTTGACGGGTTTTTCGAAGCCCTAAACGCCTCTGTATGGGCTCTTAAAGTTTCTTCGAAACAAAAGCGATAATTTCTCCTGAGATCACATATCCAGGAGCCTTTTAAAAGCTTTAATAGTGAGGTTTTTAGGGGGTGTCTGGGTATGCAGAAATTCCGCTTAAAAAACCCATGGTAAGAAAGACGGCAACGGCAACGGCAACGG